>JAUPKJ010000383.1 GCA_030837505.1 Actinomycetota bacterium | reverse complement strand
GTAAGGCGCTGACAGCCATCCTGGTCAACCAAGGGCTGCGGACAGGAGGGAGCGGTGCGCACGCTCTCCTGCTGGATGTGGTTCTTGCGCAACTTGATCCGCCCCTGGGATCGATTTTTCGACCGTTCTCCTGGATGCGTCCCTTGCGGAACCATACCCAGTACCCAGCCCCCGAGCATCCCGTTGCCCAACCCGACGACGTCATGGAAGCGATCCCGGCCGCGACCAGGATGGTGGACGCCGCAGCGCGGATCATCGAACAGATGCCCGCCTACTGATCCGTGCGGTCCCGGAGACGTTCGATCCGTGACCGACGGAAACGGTTCGCGATGAGGGCCTGTCTCGGATCTGGTGAGTGCCCCGGGACACCGGCCCGGCGGATCGGCAGGATCTCCACGGCGACCCTGCCCTCCAGGGCCAGGGCGGTCCGGCACAATGTGACCTGGGAGAACGGGAAAAGGTCTTCGGCGTCCAGGGAACTGCCGTCCCTCAGCAGCACCGCGAACACGACCTTGCGCGGTGTGCCGTCGTGGTCGACCCGTCCGCCGGTGGTTTCCCGGACGAGTTTGCGGAAGGTCTCGCGGGCACCGGAATCGTGCAGCAGGGTCTGAGCGCTGACCATCCCCTGGGCGAAGAGATGGCTGAGCGGGGCCGATCCCCACGCCTTCTTCACGTGGATGAGTTCGCCGTCCGGTCCGAGCAGGTCACAGATTTCCACACCGTGCGTGCGGTGCAGCCGGGTCGTGACCCCCTTCCTGTCCAGGCACACGTATCCGGGACGGACGGCGGCCACGTGCAGGTTGTAGTCCTTCTCGTGCATGTCCGGTTGCCACGCGGGCAGGTCCAAGTCGTGGGCGCCGGCAGCAAGTATCCGCTCGACCTCGGCTCGGACCTGTTCGTGGTAATCGATCGCGAATTCGTACCAGTGTCCCTCCACCAGGAAGTAACGTCGGCCGTCCAGGACGGTCACGGCTTCGATCCACGACAGGGCCGGGTGGGATCCCAGGGACAGCGGACCGGTTCCGTCGCAGAGCGGCTCGACGGTCCCCGAGCGCAGGGCCGCGACCCGTTCCCCGGCGGGCTGCAGGCGCGTGCGCCGTAGGAAGACCTCCAGGTCCAGGTCGTTCTCGATGCGTGCGTTCGCCCGGCCGATGCGCAGGCGGAACGCCCCGGCCCGGGGGAGGTCCTCCAGGGCCCTCTCGCAGATGGCCGGGGCCAGGCGGACCGTTCCGTCGGGCTGCGGTCCCAGGGCGAGGTCGAGCCGTTCTTCGAGGGTCTCGATGAGGGCTCCGGCCGTGACGGGACGGATGTTCTCCACGAAGGCGAGTTCCGGGCAGGGGGAGGGACGGCGGCACACCTCGGTGATGGTCCGCAGATTGGCGGCGAGGTCCTGGGGCGAGGTGCCCAGCCGGAGCCTCAGGCCGCATCCCCCTTCGATACGGATCCCTCCGGCTGCGCGGCCCCGAGCCGTTCCGTTGGTGAGGGGAAGGTTCGGGGCGAGCCCTGTGATCTGCCGGACGATCTCGGCGTGCCGGTCCACCCCCAGGTGGTGGATGCCGGCCCCGCCGGGGACCATGGTGCTGTCGATACGCCCCCGGGAGCCGGGCGACCGCCGGACGAGCCCGTGGATCTGGTCGGGGTCCAGGCACCGGATCGCGAAACCGAGGCCGAAACGCTGGTCCTTGACTGCGTCGGCGAGCCACCGGTGCCCGGTGCCGAAACCGAACACGTACACGTGCTCGTCGTGCTCGACGAAGTACAGCCCTCCGGCGTCCTCACGCTGGTAGGGGACGTCGATCCCCGTCAGACGGAGGGCATCGGCCTTCCAGGGGACCAGTCCCCTTTCCTCGGGGGCATGGACCAACACAGCGTGCAGTTCTGGCCGGTCCACGAGGTCGAGCCGGGCTGCGGGGTTCTCCAGGAGAGCAGGGGTCAGACAGCTCAGGGCCTCGCCGAGTCCCAAGCCCTCGACCAGGCGGTACAGGGTGACCAAACGGGTGGGGGCCCTGGTGCCGGTCCGGGGAACGGGAACTCGCCGATCCCCGGGGGAAGTCAGTGACCCGTCCTGGGACGGCGCAGGGGGAGACGTCGCAGACACAACAAGCTCCTTCGAACGTGTGTTCGGGACGGGTGTTCGAGTCGCAGTGAAACCGCGATCGAGTTAACGGATACAGATTCGCATCACGTGAAAGCACTGTCAAACAGCTTTGATGGATTGCCCGTGTATCATGGTGGGTCCTGGTACCTCCCACCACGAGTTCCCATCGACAGGACCCCCCATGCAGCCCTCGCCCACGACGTCCGCGACCACGACGTCCGCGACCACCTTGGTCACCGCAGCGGAGATCTCCCGCCTGGCCGGTGTCACGCGGGCGACCGTCAGCAACTGGCGTCGACGGCACGAGGACTTCCCCGCCCCGGCCGGAGGCACGGACACCAGCCCCGCGTACGACCTCACCCAGGTGAGGAGCTGGCTCGCGGCCCGGGGCCGTCTCCCCGAGGGCACGGCAGCCGACGACCTGCGCATCGCCCTCGGGGCGCTCCCCGAGGCGCTCTCCCCGCCCTGCCTGTCGGCCCTGCTGTGCGTGCTCGTGGGGAGCGCGGACGCCCTGTCCGATCCCGCGCCCCTGTCCGACAACGACCTCGCGACCCTGTCCGACCTCGCGACCCTGTCCGACAACGACCTCGCGGCTGCGGCCACCGAAGCGGCGCAGCGGTACCGGAACGCCTTCCCCGACACGGCCGACACCCCGTTCGGAGCACGGGAGGTCCCCGTGATCCGGGCCCTTCTGCGCTGTGCGCGGGAGCAGGGCCCCCAGCCCACGATCGACGTCCTGGACCGCGGGGCCGAGAGCGCCCGCGTTCCCCCTCCTCCCCGCGTGTCGCGCGGGCTCGCCGACCTCATGGCAGCCCTGGTCACCGGACCACAGGGTTCCTACCCGGTCTCGGTCCTCGACCCCATGTGCGGCTCCGGCGATCTCCTGCTGGCAGCGGCCCGCCGGGGCGCACTGTCGTTCCACGGCCGGTCGGACGCCGCCGCGACGGCCGCCTGCGCGACGGCCCGGATACTCGTCCAGAACCAGGACGCCATGGTCGACCTCACGGCCGGCGATGGCCTGCGCACGGGTCCGGAACTGGACACCGCGTACGACGCGGCCCTGTGCAACCCGCCCTTCGGCGACAGGGACTGGGGCCACGACGACCTCGTCTACGACCCCCGCTGGGCCTACGGGGTTCCGCCCCGGAACGAATCGGAACTCGCCTGGGTACAGCACTGCCTGGCACAACTGCGCGACGGGGCGCCCGCGGTGCTCCTCATGCCTCCGGGCGCGGCCGAACGCCCCTCGGGTCGGCGGGTTCGGGCAGAACTGCTGCGGCGGGGGGCCCTGCGGGCCGTGATCGCTCTGCCACCGGGGATCCACCCGCCCCGGCACCTGGGCCTGCACCTGTGGATCCTGCGTCGCCCGGTCCCCGACACCGACCCACCGCGCGAGATCCTGCTCGTCGACGCCACCGAATTTTCCGACG
>JAUPKJ010000382.1 GCA_030837505.1 Actinomycetota bacterium | reverse complement strand
CCAAAGGAACCAACCAGCACGAACCCAACCAGGAACAACCCCAGCCAAGCCCACGCCAGAGGCATCAAACAATTGGCATCGACATAAAAAGCACACTGTTGAGTTCTCAAGGAACGGACGCACACCGCGAGCAACTTCAGGAGCTGCTCTACCGGGGCAACCCTTCTATCTTACGCTTCACCGGACTCGTGTCAAGCCTCTGACGGTTCAACTGAGTTCGGTTGGCTCCCCAGTACTCAAGTCACATTCCCGACACGGTCAGGACGGTGCTCGTCATCTGGGATACAGCCCACGGACCGGCCACCAAGATCGTAAACTCGTATCGCTCTGTGACCACCACTGACGCTAGCAGGTGCTGACGCTGCGCGGTGCAGAGGCTCCGTGGCTGCGCTGAAATGCTGCGCTGCTCGGTGTCTGATACTGCTTACTATCTGTTTGCTGCTTGGTGTCCGTTGCTCCCTGTCGGGCTGACGTCGAGAACACTACGGATCGCCGGCGAGGTCGTCAAATCCGGCCCCCTCCCCCTCACGAATCACTCACGGACCACTCACGGCGAGCGTTCCCGGGCAAGCCCGAGGGGTGGTCCGGCCTAAGGTGGTCCGGTGCTCAGCCACCGCCTTCCCCTCTCCCGAAGCGCCCTGGAACGGCACGCCGAGCTGCGCGCGGATCCCACCTTGCTGGAACACCTGTTGAAGGACCCCAACACCCTGGTGACCGTCCTGCGGGGCGATCGGGTTCCTGTCGTCCGCCGCCGGCAGAGCCCAGGAGAGGTGCAGGACGGCGGGGACGGCGAGCCCCGTCTGGCGCTGCTCCCGCCCGAGGAGGCCACCCGGGTTCTGCGCAGGACGGATCCGCAGTCGTCGCCCATCGCGGCCTTCCTCGGTCGCGACGCCGACCGACGGGACCACGTCCTGCTCGCCGTGCCCGCGGCCGCGACGGACGGCGGGCAGCCGCCACAGGACACGGACCTGCCCGTCTGGACCGGTCTGCGGGAGGTCGCCACCGGGCTGGACGACCTCGAGATCGGTCTCGCGGTCGCAGCGACCGCCCTGGCGCAGTGGCACGCCTCGGAGGGCTGGTGCCCGGCCTGCGGGGGCCGGAGCAAGATCGAACAGTCCGGGTGGACCCGTCGTTGCACCGCGTGCGGGCGGGATCGCTATCCGCGCACCGACCCCGCCGTCATCATGACCGTCCTGGACGAGCGGGACCGGCTGCTGATGGGCAGGCAGGGTTCCTGGGCACCGGGCAGGTATTCGCTGTTGGCCGGCTTCACCGAGCCCGGGGAGTGCCTGGAGGACACCGTCCGCAGGGAGGTCCACGAGGAGGCCGGGGTCCGGGTCGGGCGGGTCGAGTACTGCGCCAGCCAGCCCTGGCCGTTCCCCCGATCGCTGATGATCGGGTTCAGGGCCTGGGCCACGAGCACCGAGATCCGAGTGGACGGCGAGGAGCTGCATCACGCCGACTGGTGGAGCCGCGAGACTCTCGGTGCAGATCTGAGGTCGGGCCGGTTGGTCCTGCCACCGCGCCTGTCCATAGCGAACGCCTTGATCGGCGAATGGTTCGGCGAGCCCCTGCCCACGGCCGTCCGCTGACCGACCCCGCTGCCCGTTCCGGCCCCGGTGCCCCTCCGCTGCCGGGGCGCGGTCGGCCCGGCCCGGGGACCGGACGCACGGTACGCGCTGTTTACGGCAGCGGACGACCACAGGCGCCAACACGCCGTACGGTGTAGCCGTGTCCGAGCGCTCACCGATCGCCCTAGCCGCCCTGGCCTGCGCGGCCGTGCGCGGGTTGGAGCCGGTCTGCACGCGGCCCCACCCCTGTCCGGACTGGGACATCGACGCCGCGGTCGTCGAGGACGACCTCTCCCGCAGCTGGATCGTCCGGGCCCCGAGGAGTCCGGTGGCAGCGGCCCGTCTGGACCGCGAGACGCAACTGCTCACCGGGCTCCTCGGCTGGCTGCCCTTCTCCGTCCCCGAGGTGAGCGGGAGTGTCCGTCTGCCCGCCGGCGGGTGCGCCGTGGTCCACCGGATGCTCACCGGCAACCCGCTGGAGCCCTCCGAGCTGACCCCCGGTCCTGGCCTGGCCGCGGCCCTGGGACGGGCCCTGGCCGCCGTCCACGAACTGCCCGAGAGGCTCGTCGAGGACGCCGGCCTGCCCGTGTACACGGCAGAGGAGCACCGGCGCCGCAAACTCGCAGAACTCGACCGCGCCGCCGGCACGGGATTCATCCCGGCGGGGCTGCTGACCCGCTGGGAGAAGGCCTTCGAGGAAGCGGGGGCCTGGCGCTTCGTCCCCTGCGTCGTGCACGGCGATCTCGCCGCCGAGAACGTCCTGATCGACGACTGCGAGGTTCTGGGGATCCTGGACTGGGGTGAGGCCAGGGTCGGGGACCCGGCCGACGACCTCGCCTGGATCGCCGCCGGGGCCGACCCCGACTGTCTGGAGTCCGTGCTGGAGGCCTACGCGCTGGGCCGGCGTCAGCCCCCCGACCGGGACCTGACCCGCAGGGCGCGGCTGGCGGGCGAGCTGGCCCTGGCCCGTTGGCTGCTGCACGGGGTGACCCTGGACGATCCGGAGGTCGTCCAGGACGCCCGGTCCATGCTGAACGAACTCGACGCCGCCCTCCTGGGCGAGGTCTGGTGACCGGGCGGGGGCGATCCGCTCAGGGCTCCGGGTACCACGGTTCGGGCGGCTCCGGGTACCAGTCGTCCTCCGGCGGTTCCCCCTCGGGATCGGGTTCCCACCCGGGATCGGTCGGGGGCGGTTCCCCCGCCGGGGTGGGACGTCCCGGACCGGACGGTTCCCCGCCGGCGGGACGCCCGCCGGCGCGTGTCCCGCCGGACGTCGCGTCCTCGATCAGGTCCCGCAGCCCCTGCTCGTCGAGCAGGTCGACGGGACGGACCGTCCGACCCGTCGCCGCGTAGAAGAACGCCGCGGTGACCTCGGACACCGGTATCCCTCTCAGCCGGGCCCAGGCGA
>JAUPKJ010000060.1 GCA_030837505.1 Actinomycetota bacterium | reverse complement strand
GGGAACCCTCCGGGACCGGGACGGCCCGGTCGCCTGTGGAGAAGTCCTCGAACGGCCGTTCGCCACCCGAGAGCCGGCCTCTGCCCGACGCCGCAGCTGATCGCCGGACGGTCCTGCACGCGCGTCGTCGGGGGCCACCGGCCGGTAAGGTGGCCGGGGGTCCTCGTGCGGTGGGGGACCGGCTCGTTCGATCCGGCAAGAACTCGTTCGATCCGGCAAGAACCGGACAGTCGGCACCGGAGAAGGGGAGATGGCGGTGACGAAGCAACCGATCACCCGGATCCGCGCGCAGAACTTCCGTTCGCTGGCCGAGGTCGAGGTCCCGCTGCGTCCTTTGACGGTCCTGGTGGGTCCCAACGGCTCGGGCAAGACCAATGTCCTGAACGTGCTGAGGTTCCTGGCTGCCACCGTCAGATTCGACCTGAACTCGGCCGTCCACCAATGGCGCGGTTTCGAACACGTCCAAAGGCAGTCCCAGAAGACCGGCCAGGTGCTCCTGGAGGTCCAGGGACGGGTCACCGAGCATTCCAGCGCCTCCTCGCCGGACGTGTACCAGTTGAAACTCAGCGGGAACGCCGCCTCGGGCAGGATCTCCCGGACCGAGGAGTTCACTTTCAAACGCATCGGTGGCCGCGGACGACGGCTCACGGTCAAGGGGAACACCGTGACCATCACGGACACGGCCAAGGGTTCCGGCCCCGCAACCTCTCTGTCCCGCAAACTGGCGGACAGCCGGACGACGGGATTGGCCACTCTTCCGAAGCTGTCGGACGACGAGGGCGGTGAGGGCCTTCGCCGGTTCACCGAGTTCCTCACGGGGATCCGTGTCCTGGAACCGGACATTTCCGCCGCCAGGATGCCCTCACGGACGTCGGGCGCCCCATTGGCCGAAGACGCCGGGAACCTGGCCGATGTTCTGGCCGGGATCGAACAACGGGACAAGGACGCCTGGGGAATCCTGCGCCGTGATCTGGCTTCCTGCCTGCCCGGATTGCAGGACATCCTTCTGGCGCCGGTGGGAGGGCCTCTCCGGGGGACGACCGTGCAGCTGCTGGAACGAGGGGTGTCCCAACCGGTCGATCTCGCCGACGCCTCGTTCGGGACCGTCCGTCTCCTGGCGATCCTGGCAGCCCTGCACCAGCCGGACCCCGCACCGTTCACCGCCATCGAGGAGATCGACCACGGGCTGCACCCCTATGCCCTGGACCTGCTCGTGGACCGCCTGCGCGCGGCGTCCGAACGCACCCAGATCCTGGTCACCACGCATTCCCCCACCCTGGTCAATCGGCTGCGCCCCGAGGAGATCGTCGTGTGCGACCGAGATCCCGACACGGGGGCGTCCCTGATCCCGGCCATCTCCCAGAACAGCATCGAGGACGCCGTGCGGGCCAGTGACCGGCGTCCTGGAGAGCTGTGGTTCTCCGGTGCCCTCGGCGGCGTCCCGGCCTGACCGGAAGGCTCAGGGGACGAGGTCCCCGACGGGGTCGGCAGCGGGGCCGACGGGGGCGCGGACGCCCGCCGGGCGGGGCCCGGACGCGACCAGGGCGGCGGACAGGGCGGCCAGGACCCCGGCGACCAGGAGCGTGAGGGCCATCGGGAACGCGCTGTCCCCGCCCAGGCCCACCAGGGGCGCGACCAGGGCGCCCAGGGCGAACTGCGAGGCCCCCAGGAACGCCGACGCCGACCCGGCCGCGTCGCGGACCTGCGAGATGGCCAGGGCCGTCGCGTTGCCGAACACCGCGCCCAGGCTGCTGACCGCCACGAACAGGATCACCAGCGTGGGGCGGCGGGGGCTGTCCAGCACCACCACGTCCACGAGCAGGCAGCAGGACGCCGACACCAGGACCCCCAGGCCGGCCAGCAGCAGGCGCCTCTCGGACACCCGTCCCACCAGGCGGGCACTGACCAGGCCGCCCAGGCTCAACCCCACGGCGTTCACGCCGAAGACCACCGAGTACTGCCCGGCGGACAGTCCCAGGACGTTCTGGACCACGAACGGCGACGCGGAAATGTAGGCGAACAGCGCCGCGAACGCCCACGCGCACGCCAGGCCGTAGCCCACGTAGGCGCGGTTGCCCAGGACCGAACGGATGCTGCGCGCCACGGTCCTGACGCCGGCGGCAGCACGGCGCTCGGGCGGCAGACTCTCGGGAACGGCGACCAGGGCCCCCAGGAACATCAGGGCCGTCAGCCCCACCAGCACCCACAGGATCCCCCGCCACCCGAACGCCGCCAGGACCGCCGTGCCCGCCAGAGGCGCCAGGACCGGCGCGACCCCACCGATCAGCATCATCACCGTGAACAGGCGGGCGACCGCCGCGCCCTCGGCCCGGTCGGCCACCACCGCCCGGGCCAGCACGACGCCGGCCGCCCCGCCCAGGCCCTGGAGGACCCGGCCGGCCACGAGCACCGGCACCGTCGGAGCCGTCGCGACCACGACGCCGGCCCCCAGACACACGAACGAACCGACGAGCAACGGACGCCGCCGCCCGTACCGGTCGGACAGCGGTCCGAAGAACAGCTGGCCGACGGCCAGCCCCACGAAGAACGCCGTCAACGTCAACTGGATCGAGGACGCCGGGACGTGCAGGTCCCGTGCCATGACCGGGAACGCCGTCAGGTACATGTCGGTCGCGAACGGCGCGACCGCCGTCAGGAGCGCCAGCACCACCAGCGTTCCCCCGGGCAGGGACCTGCCCCGAACGGCCCCGACCGAGCCCTGCATCCGTTCCTCCCCGAAGAAGTCATGACCACCGCGGCCCTGCCCTCTGCGACACGCCGGAAGATCCGGTCGACGGGTCGAGACCTGGATCCGGCAGACGCTGCCGTGAAGGACACTGACACGATCGCACGGTCCACCCGCCGAGCCCGGGACCGGGGCCCGCAGAACCATCCCAGGAGGCACCAGCCGTGACCGCAGACTCCGAGCGCCTCGCCCAGCCACCCGCCCGGCCCCCGGCGCCCTCCCGGGAACTGCGCGCGGCCCGCGCGGGCACGGCCCTGGTCTTCGCCGTCCACGGCGCCGCGATGGGCACCTTCGCCGCCCGCATCCCCTGGATCGCGGACCACGTCGGCCTCGACGTCGGCGGCCTGGGCGTGGCCCTGCTCATGCCCGGCCTGGGGGCCCTGTCCGCCATGCCCGCCTCGGGCGGGCTCATCCACCGCTTCCGCCTGAACACCCTGACCAGGACGCTGATGCTCGCGTGGTGCGCTGCCCTGATCCTGCCGAGCCTGCCGACGTCGCTGCTCGGGCTGTGCGTGGCGCTCGCGGTCTTCGGGGGGGCCTCGGGGCTGGCCGACGTCACCATGAACGCGCACGCCGTGCTCGTGGAGGAACGCTACGGCCGGTCCCTCATGTCCGGTCTGCACGGCATGTGGAGCGTGGGGGTCCTGTCGGGTTCGGGGGTGGCGGCCCTGGCGGCCCACGCCGAGGTGGACGCCCGGCTCCACTTCACGATCATGAGCGTGTTCCTGGCGGTCGTGACGGTGGTGGCCTGCACGGCCCTGATCGGGCACCGGCCCGACCAGGCCCAGCAGGCGCCCCCGGCGTTCGCGCTGCCCTCCCGGCAGATCCTGCCGATCGGGTTGGTCGGGCTGTGCGCGGTGTTCGGCGAGGGGGCCGGCCAGGACTGGTCGGCGACCTTCGTCAAGGAACACCTGGACGGGGACGCGAGCACGGCGGCGCTGACCGTCGCGGTGTTCGCCGGGTGCATGGCCGCCGCCCGGTTCGCCGGGGACCGGATGGTCGAACGCCTCGGGCCGGTCCGGGCCGTGCGGACCGTCGCAGCCTGCGCCACGACCGGGGCCCTGCTCGTGCTCGCTGCCCCCACGATCCCCGTGGCGATCGCGGGGTTCGCGCTGCTGGGAGTGGGCGTGTCCATCGTGGTGCCCCTGGCGTTCGCCGCCGCCGGCCGTGTGGGCCCGCACCCCGGGCGCAGCATCGCGGGGGTCGCCGGCATCGCCTACGGTGCCGGCCTGCTGGCCCCCGGGCTGATCGGGGGCGTGGCCCGGGTCTGGTCCCTGTCGGCGTCCTTCGGCGCCGTGGCCCTGCTCTGCCTGGTCATGGGCCTGTCCGCGGGCGTCCTGCGCCCGGCCGCCGCCGGGGGACCGGACACGCCGGCACCCTGAGCGTCCCGTCTGGGTCAGGACCCCGACGTCGCTCGATCATGACCCCGCCCGTGCGGCCTCGTGGGTCCTTGTGAAACGGAGCACGACCCGCTTGACGACGCCGGTCGACGAGGTGATCGCGTCGAGGTATTCCCTGTCGGAGGTCATGAGGTTCCTGGCCCTGGCCACGACCTTTTCCTTCCTGGTCAGAAGGTCGTCGGGATCGAGATCCGCGAGCGCGACGGACCAGCAGTCGAAAAGTGGACGGTTGATGGGTTTGAGGTCCTCGGTGCCGAGGGGCCATTTCCTGAAGGTGTGCTTGCCGAACACCTCGAAGCAGTTGGCCATGGAGGAACGGAAAGTCTCCTGGAGGGTGTCGAGTTCGTGGTCGGAAAGCAGGTCGGGGTTCTCCAGGAGCCTGGTCGTCTCCTGGAGGAAAACGTCCATGGATTGCAGTTCTCTGTATTTCTCCACTCCGAGGAGCCGGAAGGCGCAGAATCTCAGGACCGCTTCCCGGTCGTGCATGCGGACGTGCCCGGCGAAACGTCCTCCCGTCGCCCGGTCGAATTCCTCGGTCCCGGTGCACCGTTTGAGGAAGTCCCTGCTGCGGTTGTTGCTCAGGCAGTGCCGGATCTCCTGGCTGTTGAGCGGGGAGCCTCCTGTATTGATCCTCTTGAAGATGTCGTACGTGACGTCGGCCGGGGTCGTCGGGTCGATGACGTGAGCCACGATCTGTGTGTTGTGGATCCTGCGTCTGAAGGCTTGGGGAAGGTCTTCGAAGGTCATCCCCTCGTGGTTCTTGAGGTACTCCAGGTCCCGCAGGGCGAAGGGGGGCGCGCCGCGGGCGAAGTCCCGCACGGTGGATAGCCGTTGCAGCCCGTCGACGACCCTCATCTTCCCGGCCTCGTCCTCGGCGAAATAGAAGGCAGGAAGCGGGATCTGCAGGAGGATCGACTCGATGAGACGGGATTTCTGACGTGGGTTCCAGACCTGGTGGCGCTGGAAGTCCGGGGCGAGTTCCAGGTCTTAGTCCTGGATCAAGTCGAGGATGTTGCGCAGGGAGAACTGTTTGGTGTTGACCCGGATGCTGCGCGGGTCCCAGGGCCGGTCGATGCCGGCATCGTCCTCGGACTCGACCTCCACACCGGTGGGTTCATTCTCGAAGTACTCCTCGCGCACGTCGTTCTCTGTCGCCGTCATCCGGCCGTGTCCTCCCTGCTCCCCGTCCGTCGTCCGCGAGAAGCGTAGTACCGGCCTTCGGCAGTGCCCGGAAGAGCGGTGGAGACCTCTGGACGGACCTGGGGCAGGTGTTCGAACGTCTCCCTCCCGCTGCCGTCAGCCGTCGTGGCCGGTGCCGTGCAGGCGGTGGTCGGCGAGGTTGAGGGCCTCGGTGATCAGGCGGTGCAGGTGGCCGTCGGACAGTCCGTAGATCACGCGGCGGCCCTCCTTGCGGGTCGTCACCAGTCCGGCCAGGCGCAGGCGGGCCAGGTGCTGGCTGACGCTGGGGCGGGCGGCGTCCACGCCCCGGGCCAGCGTGCTCACGTCGGCCTCGCCGCCGGCCAGGGCGTGCAGGAGCGCCAGACGGGTGCGGTCGGCCAGCAGCGCCAGGACCTCTGCGGCCCCCTGGTAGTGCTCCGGGCCGGTCGGGTGCGTGTGCGGGCGGACCGCACCGTCCGGGTCGCAGCCGTCCCGGGACGCTTCCCGGGGTGGGGGGCCGGTGCCGTCGGTGTTCGCGT
>JAUPKJ010000059.1 GCA_030837505.1 Actinomycetota bacterium | reverse complement strand
TTCCTCTCGGCAGCGGTCGCGGCCCGCAAGAACATCATGATCTCCGGTGCGACGAACGCCGGCAAGACGACCCTCCTGCGGGCCCTGGCCAACGAGATACCGCCCCACGAACGGCTCATCACCGTCGAACGCGCCCTCGAACTGGGCCTGGACGCCTTCGAGGACCTCCACCCCAACGTCGTGTCCTTCGAGGAACGCCTGCCCAACTCCGAAGGACAGGGCTCGATCACCCTGGCCGACCTCGTGCGCCGCTCCCTGCGCATGAACCCCAGCCGCGTCATCGTCGGAGAAGTCCTCGGCGACGAGATCGTCACCATGCTCAACGCCATGAGCCAAGGAAACGACGGCTCCCTGTCCACCATCCACGCCAACTCCTCCCTCGAAGTCTTCAACCGGATCTGCACCTACGCCATCCAATCCGCCGAACGCCTCCCCACCGACGCCACGATGATGCTCATCGCCGGCGCCATCGACTTCGTGGTCTTCATCGAACGCCGCAACGAGTTCGCCGGAGGCGGCACCCTCCGCCGCATCGTCACCAGCATCCGGGAAGTCAACGGCGTCGACGGCCGAGTGCTCTCCAGCGAGGTCTTCGCCGCGGGCCCCGACGGCCGCGCCGCCGCCGCAGCCCCCCTCTCCTGCCTCGACGAACTCCTCGACGCCGGCTACAGGCCCCCGATCCCCGCAGGATGGAACTGATGGACGGCGGACACGGACCGGACCTCCTGCTGATCATCCTGGCCGGCGGGCTCAGCGGCCTGGGCTGGGCCCTGCTCGCCGACGCCCTGACCCCCCGGGAACGCCCCCCGGCACAGGACAACACCCTGGCCCTGCTGGACTTCGCCCGAGGCAGAGGCGCGGCAGCCGCCGCCGTGGGCCTGATCACCCTCGTCATCACCCGGTGGCCGGTCGCAGCCCTCGGAGCGGCAGCCCTCGCGCTCATGGGACCGTCCCTCGTGGGCGGTGCCCGGGCCGAGAAACTGGCCGCCTCCCAGATCGAGGCCCTCGCCCTGTGGACGGAATCCCTGCGCGACACCATCGCCGGAGCCGTCGGCCTCGAACAGGCCATCATGGTGACGGCGCAGACCGCGCCCCCCGCCGTCGCCGAGGAACTCGCGAACCTGTCCGACCGGCTGCGCATGCGCGTGAGCCTTCCCACAGCCCTGCACCAGTTCGCCGACGACCTCGACGACCCCAGCGCCGACCTCATCGTCGCCGCCCTCATCCTCAACGCCAAACTCCGCGGCCCCGGACTGCGCCAGGTCCTCAGCTCCCTCGCGGACGCCGCCAGAGCCGAACTGGACATGCGCGGGCGGATCACAGCAGGCCGCAGCAGCACGCGCCACAGCGTCCAGATCGTCATCGGGATCACCGCCCTGTTCGTCGTGGGCCTGGTGCTCCTCAGCCCCGACTACGTCGAGCCCTACCGCAGCTTCACCGGACAAATCGTCATGGTCGTCGTCCTGGGACTCTTCGCCGTCGGACTGTGGTGGCTGCGCAGACTGTCCTCCTTCGAACTGCCCGAACGATTCCTGACCACCACGGACACCGGGACGGGGGCCCTCCGATGACTCTGATCATGCTCTGCGGGGCCCTCGGCGGACTGGGCCTCTTCCTGGCCCTGCGCTCCCTGGACCCCCGCACCGACGCGGCCATCTCCGGGGCGACGGCCCTGGCCCGCCTCGACGCCGACCTGCACCGCAACCGGGCCGCGATCGCCCTGACCGCCGACCGCCGCCACAGCACCGAATCCGAACGGCTGCGCCGCCTCGGATCCCGGGCCAGGGCCCGACTCGACCGGTGGGGCCTGGACCTGCCCCGCGACCTGCGGGCCGACCTGTCCCTCCTGGGCCGCTCCATCGAGACCCACCTGGCCCTGACCCTCGCCGGAGCCGCAGCGGGCTTCGTGCTGCCCATCGTCCTCGTCGTCCTGCTCACCCTGGTCGGCGGCGGCGTCCCCGCCGGATCCCCCGTGTGGATGCCCGTCCTGGGCGCGATCCTGGGAACGGCCCTCCCCAGCCTGGGGATCTCCTCCAGAGCGGGCGAGAGACGCCGGGACTTCCGGCACGTCGTCGGCTCCTTCCTCGACCTGGTCTCCATGAACCTCGCCGGCGGCCGCGGCATCCCCGAAGCCCTCACCTCCGCCAGCACCATCAGCGACGGCTGGGCCATGGTCCGCATCCGCGACACCCTCGAGACCGCCCGCCTGCAAGGCGCCACCCCCTGGTCGGCCCTCGGACACCTCGGCGAGGAAACCCGCGTCGACGAACTGCGCGACCTCGCCTCTGCCCTCGCCCTCGTCGCCGACGACGGAGCCAAGATCAGAGAATCGCTCGCCGCCCGCGCGGCCTCCCTGCGCCGGCGCGAACTGGCCGACGCCGAGGGCCGCGCCCAGGCGCGCTCGCAATCCATGCTCGTGGCCCAGCTGCTGCTGTGCCTGGGGTTCCTCGTCTTCCTGATCTACCCCGCCGTCGCCAGGGTCCTGGGCAGCTGATGGCCATCACTGCGCGGGCTGCGGGAGAAGCACCCCTCCCGGGGGGAAACACCCGACCCTGCCCGGCCCGGGAACAGGGCGCCACGGCCCCACCGGGCCGTGCACGCCACGGACACGTCAACCATGAGAGGTGAAGGACATGCAACAGAGGTTCTCGCCGGCGACACCCGTCGGCTACCTGGAACTGTCCCTGCGCACCCGGATAGGCCGGGCCCGCGAGACCGACGACCGGGGGGCCTCCGCCGTCGAATGGGTCGTGATCACCGCGATTCTCGTGGGGATCGCCGTCCTCGTCGGCAAGGTCATCCAGGAGAAGATCGAGGGCAAGGCCAAGTCCATCAACCTGGACGGCACCACAGGGCCGTGACCGTGTTCAGGACCGGGCTGGGCGGATCATGTTCCTTCGCAGGACCGACGGCCGGCCGCAGGCCCTGGACTCCCGGGAGACCGGCGGGTACCGGACGCCGGCGCCGTGGGCGGGGCCGGGTCGGTGAGCGCAGGGAGCGCGGCGAGCGCGGTGCGACAGCGCTGGAGATGGCGCTCTACATGCCCCTCCTGCTCGTGGTGATCTTCCTGTCGGTGCAGTTCGCGCTCATGTACCTGGGCAACCAGGCCGCGGACGCCGCCGCCCGGCAGGCCGCCCGGGTCGCCCGCAACGGCGGGGGCGGGACCGAGGCCCTGGCCGAGGCCGAGTCCGGGGCACTGCACTACGCCGCGCAGGTGGGCTCCGGCGTGCTCGTCGACGTCCGGGTGGAGGTCATCCGCGTGGACCGGAACACCATCAGGGCCACCGTGACCGGGTGGTCCCAGGCGATCGTCCCCGGGTTCCCCGGAACCCGGATCACCCGCAGCATCCAGGGGCCGATCGAGCAGTTCCGCCCCGCGGACGCCGGGTGAGCCCGCACCCCGCGGACCGGCCCGGGCAGGCCCGGGCAGAGCGGGCAGACCGGGCAGACCGGGCGGCATGACACGGACACGGCGGGCAGAGCGGGCAGCAGGACACGGACACGGCGGGCAGCCATGACACGGACACGGCGGGCAACAGGACCGGACAGGCGGGCAACGATGCAGCAGCAGGACCACGAGGGAAGGAACCAGGTGCAGCCGCGACGCCCAGACCGCGAACGAGGGTCGATGGCCGTCGAGGTCGTCCTGCTCATCCCCGTGCTGATCTCCCTGCTGCTGCTGGTCGTGGCCTTCGGGCGTTACGTGTCCGTCCGGGGGCAGGTCGAGGCCGCCACGCGGGACGCGGCCCGGGCCGCGTCCCTGGAACGCGACAGCGTCTCCGCGGCGGCCGCAGCGCAGCAGGCCGCGACCGCCTCCCTGCCGGCCACCGCCGTCTGCGGGCCGACCGTCGTGGGAGGGTTCGCCCCGGGCGGCACCGTGACCGTCGACCTGGACTGCGAGGTCTCCTGGGACGGGCTGGGCCTCATCGGCCTGTCCGGGACCGTCGACGTCCACGTCGGCAGCGCAGCACCCGTCGACCAGTACAGGGGGACCTCGTGAGGAACCGAACCGAGCCCCGGCCCGGCGCCCC
>JAUPKJ010000381.1 GCA_030837505.1 Actinomycetota bacterium | reverse complement strand
TGGCGGGCTGCCGGGCGCCAGCCGTCGTCGAGGGCTCGTTGCAGGCTCGTCCGGTAGCCGGCCAGGGTCTTCCCCAGGTGGGGCAGGCGGGCGGCGATCGATTCCCATCCGGCGGCGGTGTCCGTCTCGGTCAGGTCGAAGGATTCACGGACGAGCTGTACGGGGCAGGCGATGTTGTTGAGGTCGCGCAGGGGCAGGCCGGCCTCGTGGCGTTCGACCTGCAGCGAGAGGCGTTCGGTGAGGGCCGCGAGGGTGATTTTGTCGTTTTCGTCCTCGCAGACCAGGCCGTTGAGGGCCTGCAGGGTGGCGGTGGAGGCCTCCGTCCTGGCCCGGTGCCCGTCGGGGGAGTAGTCGGTCAGCCGGTCCTCGTGCCCGGTGATCCCGTCGAGGGTCGCGCCGACCGGGTCGAGGGCGGCCGCGGTGGTCAGGTGGGCGTCGGCGATCTCGTCCGCTCGCGTGCGTCGGCGGGGGGCGGGGGACTGATGGTGAGGATGGGTCACACGGGTGAGCCTACGGTCCCGGGGGCCGGCGGGGTAGGAGCGGCGGATCCGGTCAGGTCGGTCCGAAAGGTGCGAAAAGTGCTCGGGGCCGGCCCGTCGGGTCCTCTTCTCCTGACCGATGGATCTTTCCTCGACCCCGCTGTTTCTCTTCGTTACGGGAAGCTGTTCCTCTTCGTCACGGGAAGTCCGACGGGTTCGGATTCTCTTGATCCGGGGGGGTGAAGACGGGGAGGGGCGTGTAACGCCTTCCCGTGATCTGCCGCTGGTCGAAGTGAACATCTCAAGTACTGGCAGGGTCTCCCGGGATCCGATTCGTGTTCCTGCGATCTCCTCGGGATCTCTTGGCCGGTGATGTCTCCCGGAACCGACCGGTTCCGGGACCGTGGGGCTCATGTGCCCGGAACCATGTTCGGTGGGGGCTGAGGCGCAATCATGGATGAACGGTGCGAGCGGCCGGGACGATTCCTAGGAGGACCTTCCGCCGCGGATCTGCCGGATCCCACGCGGAGTGCTTTCTGGGCCGAGGACCGCCGGGGTTCCTCCCGGACCTCGAGGACGCGTCGGCGTCGGCCTCTCCTGGCGGCTGTCACGGTCGGCACGGTCGTGACCGCGACCCTCAGCTGGGCTCTCATGACGGTCTCCGCGGACGCGGACGACGTCAGGCGTGAGTTCCCGGCCGCGGCGGACACCACGGTCTCGCAGGTCGCCCAGGACGGCGACGGCGCGGCCAGGACCACGCTGGCCACCTGCCCGGTGCTGTGCGACCAGAACCCCCGCGGGCAGCGGCTGGCCCTGCTCGACTTCGCCGTCCGGGGGCTTCCGCAGGACGCCGTCGTCTCCTCCGCCCGCCTGGAGGTCACGACCTGGTCCGCGTTCGACGCCGCGGTCTCCGCCCACTCCGCGAAGGTCACGGCCCAGCAGTACGTGGGCGGGACCTCCCCCGGCCTGGGTTCCAGCCCTCTCGATCGGCGTCCGTCGCTCAAGCAGGGGGCCAACAGCTGGGACGTGACCTCGTTGGTCAGGAGCAACGGGCGGGTGACGGTCGCCCTGAAACAGGACACCTTGGGGAGCCGCATCTACTGGGCCTCGGCGGAGAACGCGGCGACCGCGCGCAGACCTCGGCTGGTCGTGGAGTACCGGCACCGCACGGAGAGGACCCCCCCGGCCACCGGGACGCCGGCGGTGCCCTCCGCCACGTCGACGCCCACCGCCTCGCGCACCCCGGCCACCCCGCAGCCCTCCGCGTCCCGCCCCCCCGCCACGACCCCCACCCGGTCCGTGGCCCCGACCGCCTCGTCGAAGCCCTCGCCGACGTCGACGCCGGCCCCTCCGGCCCCGGCGGGCTGGAAACTCGTGTGGTCGGACAATTTCGACGGGACGTCCCTGGACACCAAGAAATGGCGTGCCCGCAACAACACCTGGTTGGACTACGACGAGGCCTGCATCACGAACAGACCTGAGAACGTGCAGGTCAGTGGGGGGCACCTGGTTCTGAGGGCCCGGAGGGAGAATTACCGCTGCGGATCGCAGAACCGTTCGTACACGGACGCCTACCTGGACACGATCGGGCTCGCGAAGTTCACCTACGGCCGTTTCGAGATCCGGGCACAGTCCCCGGGGAACCAGTCGAAGTCCACGGGCCTGTGGCCTGCTTTCTGGTTGCGTCCGGACGACGGCGGCAACGGAGAGATCGACGTGGTCGAACTGCCCGGCGGTTCGGCCTACTACAAGGCCTCCACCGCGTCGATCTTCCGGGACTACACGCCCGTCAAACAGGACTACCGTTACGCCTTCCCCACCGGGCACCCGGGAGACGGTTTCCACACGTACACCACGGAATGGGACAAGAATTCCCTCAAATGGTCTGTGGACGGTGTCCTGGTGTATCAACGGAGCGTCTCGACCACGCCCTGGTTCGCGGAGGTTTTCCGCAAGCCCTACCACCTGAGGCTCAACTACCAGGTGGGAGGCAGGTTCCCGGGTTCGCCGAACACGACCACCAAGTTCCCCTCCGACTTCGCGGTCGACTACGTGCGGGTCTGGCAGCACTGACCCGGTCCGACGGCGCGGGGCCTCACCCGGTGGCGCGGTTCTCGGCGCCGCGCCGTCGGGCCCTGCGCCGGCCCTGCGCTGATCCGGTGCGGAGCCGGAGAACCCGGTGCGGAGCCGGAGAACCCGGTCCTCGGGCGGCAGGGCCCGTCGGGCCGACCGCGGGCTCCGTGACCCCCCCGGTCGGGGCCCGCCGTGCCGCGGGCACCCTGGTCCCATGACCACCAGTGCTTCCGTCCCGTTCCCGGACGGGCCCACCCCCGCCGCCGAGGCCACCGGCCCCGTCGGTCAGGAGCCCGACGCGTCGATCACCGAGCGGGCGAGGAACGGGCCGAAGGGGCCTGGGACCGGACGCTTCCGGGAAGCTCCGTGCTCCGACGAGGACCGCGAACGCCGTGGGGGGCGGGGCGCTGTCGGGGGGACCGGGGCTGTCGGGGGGGCCGGGGCTGTGGTCTGGGTGGTGGCGGGGGCGCCGGGTTCGGGCAAGACGACGGTGACCGATCTTTTGTTGCGTTGTCTCGACCCGGTTCCGGCTCTGTTGGACAAGGACGTTTTGTTCGCCGGTTTCGTGGGGGAGGTGCAGCGGGCCGCCGGCCGCCCCGAGGGGGAGCGGGAGGGGGACTGGTACGACCGGCATGTGAAGGTGCACGAGTACGCGGGGATGACCGGGGCTGCGTGTCGGATCCGGGGCGCGGGGTGCCCGGTCGTGCTGGTGGCTCCTTTCACCGGGCAGATCCGGGATCCTGGGGCGTGGGCGCGGTGGGTGGCGGAGCTCGGGGGGGATCCGGTCCGTCTGGTCTGGGTGCGTTCGGATGCCGAGACTCTGCGGGCCAGGCTCGTGGCGAGGGGCAGCGGGCGTGATACGGGCAAGTTGCGGCGGTTCGATGGTTTCCTGGCCAGGATGCTGCCGGATGTTCCTCCTCCGGTGCCGCACCATGAGATCGACAATCGGGTGGGGGCCCCGGCTCTGTGCGAGCAGGTGGTGGGGTTGTGCGCGACGGTGGGGCCGGGGCGGTGAGGGCCGTGGAGGGCCCGGTCGATCCGCGCCGGTCGCCGTTGTGCCGGCGTCGTCTGGAGGGGGCGTTGGTCACGGGGGCGGGCCGGTCGTGGCGGGCGTTGGAGGTCGTCGGGGAGACGGGTTCCACGAATGCCGATCTGGTGGCTCGGGCCAGGGCCGGGGAGCCCGAGGGGCTGGTGCTCGTCGCGGATCATCAGAGCGCGGGGCGGGGGCGTCTGACCCGCAGCTGGTCGGCTCCGGCCGGGGCGTCGTTGGCGGTGTCGGTGTTGTTGCGCCCCGGGGTCGATCAGCGGTACTGGTCGTGGTTGCCGTTGTTGGCCGGGTTGTCGGTGGTCGATGCCCTGCGGGGGGAGTGTGGCCTGGGGGCCGTGGTGAAGTGGCCCAACGACGTTCTCGTTCCGGGGCCGGCGCCTGCCGGGGGGGCTGCGGATCCGGGGAAGCTGCTGAAGGTGTGCGGGATCCTCGCGGAGGTGGTGCCCGGTGTCGGTGGGGCCGGTGGGGTCGAGGCCGGTTGGTCTGGCACGGCGGTGGTCGTGGGGGCCGGGCTGAACGTCAGCCAGGGGCCCGGGGAACTGCCCGTTCCCACGGCGGGGTCGCTGGTGATGGCGGGAGCCGAGGTGGTCGACCGGGACGCCGTCCTGATCGCTTGTCTGCGGGCTCTCGCGGCCCGGTACGCCGCGTGGCAGGAGGGCGGGGGGGATCCTCGGGCCGGACTGAGCGCCGATTTCGTGCGTTCCTGCGTGACCCTGGGGCGGCGGGTCGCCGTCCGTCTGCCGGGCCGGGACCGTCTGCTGGGGACCGCGGACGGGATCGACGACGAGGGCCGGCTCCTGGTGACCAACGACTCCGGGCGGCGCCACGTCCTGGCGGCCGGTGACGTCGTCCACGTCCGGGGGACAGGGGCGTCCGGGCCGGTCCCCGGGCTCGTTTGAGCGGTACGGCGGTTCGGTGCGGCCCGTGAGGGGAAGAAGGACGTCGGTCGGGAACCGGGGTCTGCCGGGAACCGGGGTCGGTCGGGGAGTTGACGGGCAAAGGGGAACCGTGGGGAAACGGACTGCGGGGAAGGTACCCGTGGGAGAGGATGTCCGTGGGGGAGCGGGACGGGGGAGATCCGGCGATCGGTCGTCGCGTCGGGGGTGATCGTTTTCATGTTCCTGGTTTTTCTGGAGGGGGTATTTTTCATGCATCGGACACGTGTATTCCTCGTGGCGGCGCTCGCCGTGGGGGCTGCCGGGATCGGGACGGTCCCGGCGCCGGCCCACAGCGCGCCCTCCTCGCAGGTGCGCCATCGGTATGTGGTCGTCGCGGCCTCCCCGGCGGGGTTCGGCGACCTGAGGGCCGAGGCGTGGCGTCGGGGCGCTGAGGTCCACGATCTGCGGGGGAGCAGGACCATGGCGGTGGAGGCCACCGCCTCCCAGGCCGCCGGGCTGAAGAAGGCGGTCCCTGACGCCGTGGTCGTCCGGGACCGGGTGGTGCGGTTGCCCGATCCGCAGACCGGTGATCGCCGGCCCGTGGCTCTCACCAGGCCCGCGGCTCTCACCAGGGAGGTCGCCGGGACGGTGCGGGGACCGTCCTCCCGCGGGGCCGTGTCCCGACCGTCCGGCCGCCGTCCGGCCGTGCAGGAGGACCCGGCGGCTCTCCTGCCCGGGCTGATGTGGAACACCGAGCGGATCCGCGCGGGGCAGGCCGGTGCCGTGGGCAGCGGTTCCCCCGAGGTGACGGTCGCGGTCGCTGACACGGGGCTGGACTCGACCCACGCCGAGCTGCAGGGGCGGATCGATCGGGTCGTCGATTTCACGGTCGGGGAGGACCCGCCGATCTGCAAGGGTGATTTCGGCGTCGGCGACGCGGACCTCGCGGCAGAGTACGGGGCGCCCGCCGACGGGGACTGGAACGGGCACGGGACCTGGATCGGCGGCAACGTCGCCGCGGCCCTCGACGGCAGTGGGATCTCCGGTATCGCGCCGAACGTGACGCTCGTCAGTCTGAAGATCTCCCAGTGGTGCGGTTCGGCGTACGACAGCGAGCTGTTGTCGGCCATCGAGTACGCGGGCGATCAGGGGATCGACGTCGTGAACATTTCCTTCGGGGGGTATCTGGACCGTGGGATCCCCGACCAGGAGCAGATGTTCCAGGCGTACACGCGGGTGCTGTCCCGGGCGAGGGACGCGGGGACGCTCGTGGTGGGGTCGGCGGGCAACGAACACGTCCGGATCGGGTCCGACGGGCAGGTCCTGAGCCACGGCAGCCTGACGACCCCGGGCGACGAGGTGACGGATCTTCACGGGCTGTGGGCCGTTCCGGGCGGTTTGCCCGGGGTGATGACTGTTTCGGCGACGGGGAACGTGGTGCAGGGGGTCTCACGGGAGTGCGAGGCTTCCGCCGGGGCGGGGGAGGAGTTCGCCGACACGTGCAAACCGGCCTCGGACCGCCACCGGGCGCGGGGTACCGGGCAGCAGGACCAGCTGGCGTATTACAGCAATTACGGGCCGGGGATCGACCTCGCGGCCCCGGGGGGCGCCCGCAAATTCAACGTGCCCGTCTGGGACCGGGGCGGCACCCAGGGGTGGCCCGTGACGACGCAGGACGGGTACCAGGCGTTCGGCGCGTTCTCGATCACGTCCAACTGGGCCACGACGATCCCGTGTTACTTGATCACCGGGGAGGGTTTCCCGGCGGGGCAGTGCTACACGTCCCTCCAGGGGACATCGATGGCGGCCCCCCACGTCTCGGCGGCCGCTGCCCTCGTGGCCAGTGCCCGCCCCCGGTTGCGGCACAGGCCGAAGGCCCTCGCGGCAGCGCTCAGGGCGAGCGCCCGGGACGTGACGAACAGGACCCAGCCGCTGTCGGCGCGGGACACCTCACCGGCGGACCTGTGGTCCACGGAGTGTTCCGCGGGCTACTGCCACCTCGGCGGGCGCGCCGTCCCGGACCGGGAGGCCTACGGTGCTGGGGTGCTGGACGTGAGGGCAGCCGTCGGTTCTCGGTGACGTCGGTGTCCGGCTGCGTCGGCCCCTGCCCGTCCGGGGCAGGTCTTCTTTCCCCCGGAGCCGGGGAACCGATGGCCGTGCTCGTCCGGTCCGTCATCTGAGCACCTTCTTCCCCGAGGCGCCTTTCCCCGAGATCCGGGGAACCGAGTAGAGCTACTCGGGTACGTGCCCGGTGCACCGGGTGGGAACTGGGTACTTGTGCGCCTGTGCTCGGGGCGTTCCCGGGACATCCTCTGTTCCATGGTCGCCGATGGTGATGGCGTGTCGGGCTCGGGGCCGGTGGGCTCGGAGCCGGTGGTTCTGATGCCCTGCGGGCTCGGGGCGTCGTCGGTGTCGTCGGCGAACCGTGGGAGGCCGACGTCCCGATGCCCAGGGGTGGGCATCGGGAACGGGGCCGTCACTGCCCGGCAGACGCGGTCGCGGGGGCCGCGGGCCTGTCGGGGGCGGTGGGGCGAGGGATCCGTCCGGGGAGACGTGGAGGAGCCGGTATGAGGGGACTGCACGGTTCGTACCGTGCCGACCGGCCTCGGGAGCCACGGACCCGACGGTAGGGACGCCCGCACCGCGTGGGCGCTTCGGCGTCACGGTGACGGCTCGGGGTCCTGCCGGTCCCTGACCGGCAGGACCCTTCGCCGTCCGGGGCCGGTGAGCACGACGGGAGGCCCGATGTGAACACGGCGGGAGCCCGGTCGGCACTGCGGGAGCCCGGGCGAGCGGGGCGGGACGCCGGGTGTGAGCGCGGCGAGGGGCCGGTGAGCACTGCGGGAGCCCGGTCGGCACTGCGGGAGACCGGGCGTGCATACGGCGGGAGATCCGGTGAGCGCGGCAAGACGCCGGGCGGCGCCGTCAGGCGCTGCGTCGGGTGGCGCCCTGCCGGGGGGCCCTGCCGGAGACCCTGTTCGCGGGGCAGGTGTCCTCGGTGCCGTTCACGTCGATGTTGTTGCCGTTCGCGGCCCCCGTTGTTCTTCGCGTGCCCTGGGCCAGGGCGACGAGGCGCGAGCCGGGAGC
>JAUPKJ010000380.1 GCA_030837505.1 Actinomycetota bacterium | reverse complement strand
AGGATAGGCGTTGTTTCGGGAGACATAGGACCCGTTCGCTCCTAGATGGTCGGACCCAGTGGATCGGTCGGGGCGTCGCCGTGGGCGTCGCCCCGACCGAACTCACCTGGGCAGGTACCGCAGTAGACCGAACGTTTCCGTTACAGGCCGATCTTGTCCGCGGTGACGAACTTGGAGTCCACCAGCTTCGTCTTCACCTCGTCCTTGACGACGACCTCGGGCGGCAGCAGGTAGGAGGGGACGACCTTGACACCGTTGTCGTAGCTCTTGGTGTCGTTGACCTCGACGGTCTCGCCCTTGATGATCTGGTCGACCATCTTGGCAACCTGGTCACCGAGGGTACGGGTGTCCTTCCAGACAGTCATGGACTGCTTGCCGGCGAGCACGTTCTTGATGTTCGCCACGTCAGCGTCCTGCCCGGTCAGCAGAGGCCAGTCCTGACCGACCTTGTAGCTGTGGGAGTCCAGGGACTGGGCGATGCCCAGGGCCAAGGAGTCGTTCGGCGACAGGACGACGTCGACCTTCTTACCGCCGGTGTAGTAGGAGTTGATCCTGTTGTCCATCTCGGACTGGGCCTTCGTCGAGGTCCAGCCGTCGATGCCGACGCTCTTCCAGTCCTCGTTGCTGTTCAGCTTCTTGCCCGAGGGAATGACGAGCTTGCCGCTCTTCACGTAGGGCGAGAGGACGTCCCAGGCGCCGGAGAAGAAGAACTTGGCGTTGTTGTCGTCGGGAGAACCGGCGAAGGGCTCCAGGTTGAACGGACCCTTGCCCTGGTCGAGACCGAGCTGCTTGACGATGAACTCGCCCTGGAGCTGGCCGACCTTGTAGTTGTCGAACGTCGCGTAGTAGTCGACGTCCTTGGTCTCGTTGATCAGACGGTCGTAGGCAATGACCTTGATCTTCTTCTCAGCGGCCTTCTGAAGAACCGGGCCGAGAGCGGTACCGTCGATCGAAGCGATGACCAGAACCTTCGGGTTCTGGTTGATCATGTTCTGGAGCTGGGTGATCTGCTGGTCGACCTTGTTGTCCGCGTACTGCAAGGAGGTCTTGTAGCCGGCCTTCTTGAGCAGGTCGTCCAGGTGAGCACCGTCGTTGTTCCAACGCTCCAGGCTTCGGGTCGGCATCGCAATACCGATCAGGGCCGGACCGTCGTCGCCGCTGTCCCCCTCGGAACGGCTGTCGCTGCAGCCGACCATTGTGGTAGCCAACGCGGCCACACCGAACGCGGCCAGGAGTCTGGTACTTCTGCGCATCTTTACGCTTCCTCTCCCCGGAACGGGCCCCGACACCAAGGACCTCTGTACCGATCGGCAGGGCTGTCGCTGTTGGAGCCCTGCTGTTTGTTGGTTGCTGAAACGTACTCGAGAGAACCCCCCCGTCAACCGGGATGGCCCGTAACAGTTGCGCAACATTCGACACGCGAGCCGAGCGACCCCCCGCCCATACAGGGCTTTATCACCTCGTAGGGCTCTCATTGTCATCGCCGGCTCGCCCCCAAGGCACCTAATGCGACATCTGTCCCGAGCAGTACTTGTCCCCCGAAGGGACTCCCCGGATAGAATTTGTTGCAGGGTCTAACTAACATGCAGGGAACATCCGGGAGCTCCACGGAACCCGTATCGACCCTCCGGTGAGGAAGCTTGATGCCCGTTCTGGAGAAACTGTCCGGCGTCGGTCCGCCCTCGCGGACCGACGACCAACGACGTCGGAATCTCTCCGAGACTCTGCGGTGCGTGGTCCAGGGATCGGGAAAGATCTCCAGAGCCGCGATCGCCGCCCGCACGGGGCTCAATCGTTCAACGGTCGGCCGCCTCGCCGACGAGCTCGTCGGCGGAGAACTGATCCACGAGGTGGGAACGGCCGCACCGACCCGTGCGGGTCGACCGGCGAGGGTCCTGGCCGTCTCGCCTCGCGGCCCGGTCGCCCTCGGACTGGACGTGAACGTCGACTACGTCGCCGCCTGTCTGGTGGACCTGGCCGGTGACATTCGCTACGAACACGTCATCGCCCAGGACCAGCGGGGACGCCCCATGGCGGACGTTCTGAACAGGGTCAATCACCTGGCCCGGGACGCCCTGCGGGCTGTCGCGGGCAACGGACGGGCCCTGTGCGGAACAGCCGTCGCCGTCCCGGGGCTCGTGGACCTGACGGGAGGCGTCCTGGCCACGGCCCCCAACCTGGGCTGGCACGACCTGGATGTCGTGCAGGCCCTGCGGCGTCAGGGAATGCCCGGCCCCATCGCCCTGGACAACGAATCGAACTACGCGGCGCTGTCCGAGGAGGAACTCCTGCGCGACGGCGAGAGCTTCCTGTACGTCAACGGCCAGTTCGGGGTCGGAGCCGGGATTGTGATCGAAGGGCGGCTCCACCGCGGCCAGCACGGTTGGAGCGGGGAGATCGGACACACGATCGTCGTCCCGGACGGCCCGAGGTGCGCGTGCGGCCGGTGCGGCTGTCTGGAGACCTACGCGGGCCACGCGGCCATCCTGCGGGCCGTCGGAGTGAGCCACCCCGCCAGCACCAGCCTGGGTCTGCGCCCGACGGTGTGTCTGATCCGCGAGCGCGCCGAACGCGGCGACGCCACGACGATCGAGGCCCTCCGGCACACGGGAAGTGTGATCGGCATCGTGGTCGCCGGGTGTTTGAACATCCTGGACGTGGACCGGGTGGTCCTCGGGGGGATCTACCGGGACCTGTCGCCGTGGATCGCTCCGGCCGTGGGCAAGGAGGTGGCGAGCAGGCTATGCCGGGTCGGCCGTCCCTCCCCCGTCGTGAAGGTCGCCTGTCACGGCCCGCAGGCCCCGGCGCTCGGCGCGGCCCGGTCGGTCGTCCGCGGCCTGGTCCAGGACCCCGTCGCCTGGCTGGCGCGGGCCACCGGCACCCACCGCCCCGGCCCGCGCCGCGCCCGTCAGCGGGTAGCCGGGTCCGGGTAGCGGGTCGCCGGGTCCGTCAGCGGGTCCGCAGTGTGACGCCGGGGTCCGGGCGTTCGGCCCCTGTGCCCGGTCCGCCGCTGCCGGAACCACCGCCAGAACCGCCGGGGACGGGTTGTCACTCGACCCAGCCGCTGGTTCCGATCTTCGACAGGTCGCCGGGGCGGGAGCCTGCGGCGGCTTTCTCGGTGACGGCATACAGGCGGACGATCCCCGAGCCGTCCTTGCCCACGAGGTCGGGCTGGGATTTCCCGGCCACGTTCTTCAAGGACAGCTTCAGCCCGGCCCACCCGGAGCCGATCCTCAGACCGTTTCCGACGACGGCGTTCGGTCTGGCTCTGCCCGTCGAGGGGAACAGGCGCGTCACCCCGGAGCGGTCCAGGACGACGAGGTCGGCCTTCGAGTCCCCGGTGAGGTCCCCGACCAACAGCGTCATGCCCGAGAACCCGCCGGCGATCCTCACGGCTCCCGCTGTGACGGTGCCGGAGGCGCCCCGGCCCGTGGACGGATGGATCCTCAGGACGCCCGAACGGTCCACCGTGACGACGTCGGGTTTGGAATCCCCGGTCAGGTCCGCCTTCGAACTGACGACCCTGTGGGCCGAGGTCCTCTCTGTTCCGGCCAGTGCGGCGAGTTCGTTCAGGGAGCCGCTGAAGACCCCCTGGTCACCGGGCAACGGTCCGGAGTCGGAGTACTGCCAGATCGCCCAGTTGCCCCATCCGGGGGGCAGGGGGGTCGGCGAGCCGGAGTAGTTCGCGATGAACAGGGGATTCTTTCCGAACGACGCGTTCTTGCCCGTGCATTGGTTCCACCAGTTGGTGTTCGTGTAGATCATCGCGGTGCGACCGGTGCGTACACGGACCCGGTCCACGAACTCCCGGATCCACGAGACCATCGTGGCGTCCGGCAGGCCGTAGCACGGTGAGGGGCTGTCGGAATTGGCTCCGGGCCATTCGATGTCGAGCATGGGCGGCAGCGTGCGGTCGTCGTTGGTGTATTTGGCGTGGTCGAGGAAGAAGTCGGCCTGGACCTTCCCGGAGCTCTTGTCGGGCAGGGCGTAGTGGTAGCCGCCGGCGTAGAGCCCTTTCCGTTTGGCCCCCGCGTTGTTCTCCGCGAACCGTTGGTCCACGAAGCCCGTGCCCTCGCTCACCTTGGCGTAGGAAAAATAGGGCCGGCGGGAGGCCACGGAGTCCCAGTTGATCTTTCCCTGGTTGTTCGAGACGTCCAGTCCGGTCACCGTGTACCCCTCCGGAACGGCGTCCGCCTCGTCGGTGCAGATCAAGGCGGTCAGGGCCCCCACGAGGACGACCACGCAGATCAGGGCGGCAGCACCGGGCCCGGTCAGGAAGGACGGAGGTCTGCGCGGCAGCCGCGGTCCCAGGTGCCCGTTGCGCAGCTCCGCGCCGTCCCGGTCCAGGACGAGCGGTCCGGATCTGGCCCCTGTTCCCATGTGTTTTCCCGAGGACGGCGGCAGGTGGACGGTTCGCCGGTCAACGGGTCGAGGACCCGGGGCCGCAGGCTACGGTGGCGGCCCCGCCCCCGGGCTCCGGACCGTTCTCGACGGTCTGTTCGATTCGAACGGCGGAACCGGGGGTGCGGCAGAACTCCTCGACCGTAACAGTGCGAACGACCTGCCAGAACAGACAATCACTCTCCGCGTTCGTCCTGTTCCGTGGGTAGGGGAAACGGCTCCGCGAGCCGACCAGAAGTGCCGATCGGGTGAGTACAGGGAGCCGAGGGAGCGCAGGACGTTCAGAACAGGGTGAGGTCGTTCCACCCTGTTCCCACCCGTACGGCCTTCCCGAGGACCCGGTCCTTCTCGACCTTGCCCGTGGCCGGGTGCAGCCGCAGGATCCCGGCGGCGTCCCGGGCCACGACGTCGGCCCGGCCGTCCCCCGTCACATCGGCCAGTCCGATGGTGACCCCGGTCCAGCCGGTTCCTGCACGCACGGATCTGCCCAGGACCGTGTCCTGGGTGACTTTCCCGGTCGAGGGGTGCAGCAGGAGGGTGCCGTCGGGGTCCCGCGACAGGATGTCGGCCTTGTGGTCCCCCGTCACGTCGCCGCACAGCAAGGTCAGGTCTTTCCAGCCCTTGCCGATCCGAACGCGGCGTCCCACGGGTTCTGTCCGGTTCTTGGTCCCGTTCGAGGGATACAGCCACAGGGTCCCGGAGGCGTCCCTGGCCACGACGTCGGCCCCACCGTCCCCGTTCACGTCGGCCAGGGAACTGACCACGGAGGAGGAACGGGTCCGGGAGGCCCCGGCGAGCGCAGCGAGATCCTCGGCGCTGCCGTTGAAGACGTTCTGGTCGCCGGGGAGTTTGCCTTTGTCGGCGTGCTGCCAGATGGCCCAGGTCCTCCAGCCGGGGGGCAGGGGGGTCGGTGAGCCCGTGTAGTTCGCTATGAACAGGGGGTTCTTTCCGAACGACGCGTTCTGGCCCGTGCACTGGTTCCACCAGTTGGTGTTCGTGTAGATCGTGGCGTGGCGTCCGGTGCGTTCGAGGATCCGGTCGACGAAGTCCTTGATCCAGGCGACCATCTCGGAGTCGGACAGTCCGTAGCAGGGTGAGGGGCTGTCCGATCCTCGGGACGGCCATTCGATGTCCAGCATGGGGGGCAGGGTCTTGCCGTCGTTGGTGTGTTCGAGTTTTTTCAGGAAGAAGTCGGCCTGTTCCTTGCCGGTGCTCCGGTCGGGCAGGGCGTAGTGGTAGCCGCCGACGTAGATCCCGTTCTTCTTGGCCCCGTCGCGGTTCTTCTCGTAGTAGCGGTCCTCGAACTTCTGGCCCTCGGTGGTCTTGACGTAGACGAAACGGGCCCTGGCCGAGGCGACGGCGGGCCAGTCGATCGTCCGTTGGTGGTTGGAGACGTCGATCCCCCGGACGGAGTAGTCCGAGGGGGTCGAGCCGGCGTCGGCGTCCTCGGGAAGGGACATCAGTCCGAGGGCGGCGCCGACGAGCAGGAGGCAGCAGGCCCCGGCCAGGTGTCGGGGGGTCATTCGTTCCCGGAGGGAACTCGCGGTGGAGTCGGGCACGGTGTTCCCCTCAGAAGAGGGTGAGGTCGTTCCACCCGGTGCCGAGGAGCACGGGGGAGGCGACGACCGCGTCGTCGGTGAGTTTGCCGGTCGAGCGGTACAGACGCAGGGTCCCGGTCGAGTCCCTGGACACGATGTCGGCCTTCCCGTCGGCGGTCACGTCGGCCAGGCCCAGGGCCAGCCCGTTCCATTTCTTCCCGATGCGCACGGGGGCGGCCACGACCTTGCCGGTGACTGCTCTGCCGGTCGAGCGGTACAGACGCAGGGTCCCGGTCGAGTCCCTGGACACGATGTCGGCCTTCCCGTCGCCCGTCAGGTCGCCCGTCAGCACGGTCCGGTCGTTCCAGTCGATGCCGATTCGTACGGCTTTGCCCACGACCTGGTCCTGGGTGGCCTTCCCTGTGGAGGGGTACAGCCACAGCACTCCGGTGGTGTCCCTCGTCACGAGGTCGACCTTGCCGTCGCCGGTGATGTCCGCGAGCGAGCTCACGGCGGAGTCGGCGGTGGCGGCGTTCTGTCCGAGGACGTTCTTGTAACGGTAGGACCGGTAGTTGTCGGTGGGCAGTCCTGCCGTTCTCTCGGCGGAGAAGGAGGCGCCCGTGACGAATTCGATGCTCTTCTTGCCGAAGTTGTAGTAGGAGAAATGGGAGCGGTCGGTCTCCCAGCCCGCGAAAAGGACGACGTGACCTTCCGCAGTGTTCAGGAGAATGTCCCCGCTCTGCAGTTCCGCATGGGAGATCTCCGTGGAGAGATTCGGCAGGCCCCTCGTCACCGGGCCGCCCTCCTCGCCGGGGACGAGGTGCCAGGCCATGGAGACGAACCCGGGGGCGTCCGGCCGGTAGGCGTCGTCGCCGTTCTGGTCCTTCACGAGGTCCGCGCCGCGCGCGGAGGGATCGTGCCGGATCCGGTCCTTGCGGGCGTACCAGTCCTGTGCCCTGCTCATGATCTCCGCCCGCGTGATGGCCGAGCCCGCGGAGGACGGCCCGGCGAGGAACCCCTCGGCGAAAAAGACCGCCAGGGCCCCCGTGGCCACGAGGGTCGTGGAAGTCAGGACTGTGATCCACCGACGCAGACAGGCCATGAGGAGCCACCGCACGTGGGGCAGCGGGCCTCGGATCCGCTTGCGGCGTCGGGGGGCGACGGCCGGGTTGCGCACGGCGACCGGGCCGACCGAGCGCCGTCGCCGGACTCCCCGGTGCGGTATCCCGCGGCGACGGACCCGGCGTGGGCGTCGGCTGCGCAGTCCGCCCGAACGCCGTGTTCCGGCACTGTACATCCGCCCGGTCCGCTCCCCTCACGCAGATCCTGTCGTTCGGTGAACGACGCAGCTTTGACATACATTTGATGGAATGTTTACGCCGGTCACTTCACGCGAATTGTCTCCTCGGCACTCCGGACAGTCATCGGAGGTGTGACCATAGCATCGCTTCAGCCGACCGGAACACAATAAGCACTCGATGTTCCCGAAGGTATCCGTGAGTAATAGCTGTACTGTTTCGACGGAACGCCCCGGCGCCTGGGACGGAAAAGGGACCGACCCTTCGGAGGCGGGCGGAGTGAACGGAGGCGATCGGAACGGGGACGGGAGCCGAACCGGCTGTCGCCCGTGACGACCCGGCCCGTGACAGCCCGGTCCGGTCCATGACAGCCCGGCGCGTTCCATGACAGTCCGGTCCGGGACGGCCGGGCCTACACCACGGGGACTCTTCGCGGGCATCATGGAAGTCTGCGGAGCACCGTCGCCTCGCCGCCGACCGCCGGTGCCAGGGATCTCGGGGCCGGGGGACACCGGCGAAGCGGAGCCACCGAGACCCGTGACCAGATCAGTCGGGGGGTGCCATGCGGCACGTACGAGATCAGATCAGTTCTCCGTGGTGGGCCGGCGCCCTTCCCACCGACGACCTGGCCCACAGGGCGAACCGCCACGCGGCCCTCGGCGAACCGGTCCGGTTGGCGATCATCGATCGGCTGGTCGTGGAGGACGCCTCCCCCGGGGAGTTCAGCAACGCTCTGGGGATCCCCACGAATCTCCTGGCCCACCATTTGAAGGTCCTCTCCGGGGCCGGACTCATCCGCAAGGAGCGTTCGGAAGGCGACCGGCGCCGTTGGTACGTCCGGTTGCGCTGGGAGGACCCGGAGACCACGTCCCTGGTGACCGCGAGCGGCTGCCGGGGCCCGGGCCTGGAGGGGGTCGGGCGGGTGGTGTTCGTGTGCACCCGGAACTCGGCCCGCTCGCCCCTGGCCGCTGCGGCGTGGAGGCGCTTCAGTCCGATTCCCTCCTGCTCGGCGGGGATCCGGCCCGATCCCGTCCTGCATCCCCGGGCGCTGGGGCTGGCCCGACGGCACGGTCTGGATCTCAAGGACCTGGGCCACCACCGGATCGTGGACATCGTCCGGCCCGGGGACCTCGTCATCGCCGTCTGTGACAGTGCGCACGAGGAACTGTGTCCGGGGCCGGAGCCGGGGGAGGGGCTCTGCCCGCCGTACGCCCGTCACCTGCACTGGGCTGTCCCGGATCCGGCCCGTCAGGACACCGACGAGGCGTTCGAAACGACGTTCGCCGAAATCCTGCGCAGGATCGGCCGCGCGGCGGCGGGAAGCGTGCCGCGCCGGACCGTCGAGAACGTTCCGATCAGCCGTCCGCGCCCGGTCACCGGCTGAACGCGCCCGATCACCGGCTGACCCCCGGTCACCGGCTGAACGCCGCTGCCGGGAGCGCCCCTTCCCCGCAGGGGAAGGGGCGCTCGGCCGCCGGAACGGGACGGGCGGCTCCGGGAAAGTCCGCTCAGGAACAGTCGGTTCAGGGAGAGTCGGTTCAGGGAGAGTCGGTTCAGGAACAGGTGCCGAGCATGTTCTGCAGGGCT
>JAUPKJ010000058.1 GCA_030837505.1 Actinomycetota bacterium | reverse complement strand
ACGTCTCGCACACTCGTGGGAGCCGGCGGCCTGCCGAACAGTTCGGGACGGCGTTGACGCAGGTAACTGAGATACGTCTCTGCCCGATCGCACAGGACGAGAACGGCGGTCCGGCGCTGAACGGAACTCTGCGCGCCCCGGACGAGGCCGGCGTCCAGGCGTTTCAGATATCGGATGGCACCCCAGTACGCCGCGCCCCCGGTCGGACCGGCGAGCAACCCGCAACGGCGTACGAGGGTGAGCATCCCGTCGATGGCCTCCTGCGAGGTGACGGCCTCGATGACGTCGTAGTTGTTCGGATCGAACAAGCCGACCTCGTGCACCTCGTCGAGGTTGCGGATACCGGGGATGAAGTCCGATTTGTCAGCAACAAGGCCGACGACCGTCACGGACGGGTCATGTTCCCTGAGCACTCGTGCGACCCCGGTCGAGGAACCGGCGGTGCCGACACAGGCTATGAACCAGTCGCAGGGTCGCCCGTCGAGATCCTTGATGATCTCCGGGCCCGTGCCCGTGAGATGGGCCCCCGTGTTGAGGGGGTTGAAGTACTGATCGGTGTGCAGCCAGGCGGACCCCGCTTCGCTGATGGTCCGGTGGATTCGGGTCAGGGGGTCGTCGGCGTTGGCCGGGTCGAGGCACTCCGCCTGCCCCGGGAGTTCCTCGATGGTCGCGCCGAGCAGGAGCAACAGGTCCTTCATCTCGGGGACCTTCATCCGGTTGGTGACACAACGAAAGTTCAGCCCGTGCATACCCGAGAGGACCGCCAGAGCCTTGGCGGTGTTGCCACTGGACAACTCCACGACCGTCGAGCCGGCAGCCCTCGCCTGTTCGATACGGGACGCCATCATGTTCCACGCCGCGCGGTCCTTGATCGATCCGAACGGGTTGAGCATCTCGAGCTTGGCGTAGACATCGATGTGTTCCAACCCGTGGACCGAAGGATCCAACCGGACCAGGGGAGTGTTCCCGATGGCCTCGGTGATGCTGTCGTACCTCACTCCAGCGCTCCCGTGCCGTGGGGGAACACCTGCGTCGGCCAGTACTCCTCGTCCAGGCACCAGCGCCAGCGCTCGCCTTCCCTCCACGCTGCGACGGTGCGGGCCTGCGGTTGTCGGAGGGGAGTCCCGGCGCTGAAATCCATGAGGTAACCGGCCGTGTTGGCGAAGACCAGGAGATCACCGACCCGTGGCAACCGGGGCAGGTGAACCACTCGGCGTGTGATCAGATCGGTTTCCAGACAGAGGTTTCCCAACAAGTAGACCCCGCAGGGCTCATCGGGCGGTCCGGCGGCCTCGGACGGAGCGGACCCGGGGACGACCCCTGCGGACCCGAACAGCACCGGGTCCATGAGGACTCCGTGTTCCTCCGCACTGATGTTCCTGGCATTGAGTTCCAGACGAACCAGGTGATGGCCTCCTGGGCCCTCGCGGACTTCCGACACCCGGGTGAGCACGGCACCGCATTGGTCGACCAGAGCCCGCCCCGGCTCCGTCCACAGCTCGTGGAGGTGTTCCAGCAGCAGCGTCGACAGGGGGCGGTCACCGAGATCCGGGGCCGGTGTGGCCAACAGCCGGTCGAGATAGGCCGGTCCGGCAATCGCCCTGTGCGAGGGGTACAGACCGAGGGCACCGCGCAGGGTCCCGTTCTCCGCCCTGAGCCCGTACCCGTGCCCGTTCCAGGTGATCGGTGGGCGCTTGCCGAGAACGGCGCTGGTGAGATCGCTGGTCCACCGTTCCCACTCGGCGGGCTCCGCCAGGTAGTCGACGCCGAATCCTCCACCGATGTCCACGACCCTCGGGTCGGCGCCGTGACGTTGAAGGGCGCTCATGGCCTGCAGACAGGACTGCAGTGCGATGGCCTTCTCCGCCAGGCCGATCGAATCGAGGTGGTAGGCGACGCCGTGCAGCTCGACGGCGTCCCGGAGGGTGTCCAGGAGCTCTGCGACGGCGTCGAGATCGGACAACGGGATACCGAAACGGCTGGGGCGGGGGGTCACCGTGAAGGCTCGGGAGACGAAACCGGACAGTCTCAGAAGAACCCGGACCGGTGACAGCTCGTACTGCCGTACGAGGGTGGCGAGGTCGAGGAGCTCGGACACCGAGTCCACGGCGACCGTCGCCCCGCAGCGAGCGGACAGCCACAGGAACTCGCGGTTCTTCGGACCGGTCGCCAGGATCCGACCCGGGACGAATCCGGCGCCCAAGGCGTGCTGGAGCTCGGGAAGACTGGCGACATCGATCGAGCCCGTGGTCGCGCTCAAGCGGCGGACGAGCGCGCTGGAACGGTTGGCCTTGTGCGCGAAACAGACACGTCCACCCAGGTGATGTCGTCGATGGACAGCGGAGAACTCCGCGAGGTTGTCGGCGAGTTGTTCGGGCAGGACGACGTTCAGCGGGGACCCGAGGGAGACCACGAGATCGTGGAGGAGCTGCGGGGCGCCCAACAGCGCCCGCAGATGGCCGGTGACTCGGGGACGCAGGTACGGTGGACGGCCCGTACCGCGTTCTTCGTGCCTGTCGGGGCTCCCCGGCGTCCGAGGAAACCCGCGTCCAGTGTTTCGGTCGGAGGTGTTCACCGGACGCGCAGCCCACGTGACCCCGCCGTGCCCCGTCCTCGCGCGCGGCTCGCGCCGGGGGGTTCCCGGCGGCCGTGCCGGGCAGGGCTCCGGGAACCCCCCGGGCTCCGGGGACTCGCGCACCCTCTGATGGGAACAGCCGACCAATGCATTAGTCGATAATGCTTCTTATTCCCGATATGAGGGTAGTCTCACTGTCCCCGGAGCCGACACCCTCTCACCCCGCGTGCGTCGACGTGGCAGTTCACGCTCCCGGTCCGGCGCCGGCAGCGGTCCCTGAACCGGTCCCTGAGCCGACAGCGGTTCCGGCCTCGGCAGTGGCTCCGGCAGTGGCAGTGGCTCCGGCAGTGGCAGTGGCTCCGGCAGTGGCAGTGGTCAGGCTCGCTCTCTGCGCGGTGACCTCCCGCAGCAGCCAGGTGATCACGTCCTGGGCGGACCACCCGTCGGGACGTCCGCCGTGCAGCCAATGCTCACTGTCCAGCCGTCGAGCCCCGACCAGGTCTGCGCCCAGGGTCACCAGGGGAGGCTCGAGGTACCCGTCCCTGCGACGCTGTCCCTGCGCGACGTCGGCCATGAGGGCGTTGCACAGGCAGACGGCCCCTTCGGTTCTCGCCGGGTCGCCGCCTTTGCGCAGATACATGTCGATGGGCTCGGCCGGGCACCGGTATCCCAGGGTGCCGTCGGGGCGGGAATAGACCTCCCGCAGGTAGCTGAGATCGCACAACCGGGGGCGTGCTTCGTACACCTCGGGCTGCGAGAGACTGCCCTCCAGATGGGCCACCTTGAAGGGGAAGCCTGTGGGTGAGGCCGAGGGGTTCGTCGAAACCCGCAGGGTTCCCTTGCGCAGGTCGTCGAGCAGCTGCAACCTCAGCGGCCCGGCCATCCCGGATTCCCGTGCCAGCGCGAACAGGGTTCCCACCTGCACCCCGCTGGCTCCGGCGTCCAGGGCCGCGCAGACTTTTTCGGGCTCGCCGTACCCGCCGGCCAACCAGAACGGCAGTCCGATCCGTTGGACAGCGGCAAGGTTCGCCTCGTCACGCGGACCGTACACGGGTTCCCCGGTCTCGCCGAGGACGAGTTTGCCGCGCGGGGGAGCGTTGTGCCCACCGGCGATCGGCCCCTCCACGACGAAGCCGTCGGGCCTGGTCGTGTCCTCTCGGCACAGGTAAGCGCCCAGGACGTGCGAGGAGATGATCGCCAGGAACATGGGACGGGGCAGGGCCGGCAGGCGGTCGCCGCCCAGGGACGCCGGGTCCAGGGTGAGGGGCTGCGGCTCTGTACCCGCCACTTCCACGTCCACCGAGCCCGGGCGCTGTTCGGACAGGGCATCGAGCAGAGCCGGGATCTGTCGGGGGATCCCGGCTCCCATGAGGACGGCGTCCACGCCGGCGAGCATGGCGCCGTAGGCCGCGGGCGGCGTCGCCAGCTGGATCTTCTCAAGGAAGTTGATGCCGATCCAGCCCCCGTGCCCCTCCTTGGCCAGCCACACCTCGACGAAGTTGCCGACGACGGCGGCCTCGGTCGTCATCCGGTTCGGCCGCAGGCCCATGCTGGGCAGGGGGGCGTACGGGGCTCCGCCCCGGCCCTCGGGCCGGAAATAACGTGCCAGCACCCGTTCGGCCACCTCGGGGAGGGGAAAGTCCTCCAGGGCCCGGTGCACGTGCCCACCGGGGTCGCCGTCCTGCAGACGTCGGACCAGGACGGTGTCCAGGGCCGTGCCGGAGACCACGCCGAGTTGCCCGGCCCTCGCCACGGTGGAAGCCAGTTGCCAGGAGGAGACCCCGACCCCCATGCCTCCTTGAATGATCATGGGTCGGTGGTGTGCGGTGCGAAGAATCATGCGTGAACCCTTCGGCGACAGGCCTGTACGGCGGGCGGGAGGCGGCGCCCACGGGCTACGGCGGAGACGGGCAGTGACGGCATCATCCGTTCGGAACCGTGGGTGTCGTACGGGGTCTTCCGTGACGTCGTGGGTCGAGCGGGTGGGACGGACGGGCGGAGGCTCGAACTTACGGTTACGGTATCGTAGGTTCGCGTCAGGGCAAGTAGGCGGAGAAGATTCTTGGGAGGTGCCCCTTCACCTGGGGTGATCTCTTCCTCGGAGGGGTTTTTGTTCCCTGCTGGTCATCTTTTGTGCACGGAACCTGCCGACCGCCGTACCGCCTGTGGCGTCCAGCCCCACCCCGATCCCCCCCGTTCGGCCCAACGCCTGTTCGGACGCGGGCCGGTCGGATCCGGCCCATCGGTGCCGAAAAGGACGACCCGCACCGTGGCTCGCCGGGAGCCGGCGTCTCTCGGGGCTAGTGTTGTGGGCCGTGCCCGTTCTGATCTGTGACGTGGGAAGCGTCCTGCTGAGGACCTCCCTCGACAGCGCCGTCGAGTACTGGCGTCGTCTCGACGGCGGCCCCCCGGGCCTTCGGGATGCGACGCAACTGTCCGACGACGCCCTGCGGGACTTCCGAATCGGACGCCTGTCGGAGTCCGACTACGTGCAGTACCTGCGTTCCCGCTGGGACTGGGAGACCGACGGCGACACTCTGCGCGCCGGCTGGGACCAGTCTGTCGCCGCCGTGCATCTCGACGTGCTCGATCTCCTGCGTGAGCTGCGAGAACGGGGCTGGTTCCTCGTCGGGGCCGCCTGCCTGGACCCGTGGCAGGAGCAGCGCTGCCACTCCCTTCTCCACGAACCCCACACCGTTTTCCACAGGGTGACGACGTCAACGCGGACAGGGACCCTGCTTCCCGACCCCAGATTCTTCGCTGCCGCCCTGCAGGGGACTCCAGCCCCGGGGGCACGCCTCTACGCGGACGCCAGGCCCGAACACGTCGCAGGCGCCCGTAGGGCCGGGCTGACCGGACACCTGTTCCGCGACTGCTCGGGGCTGAGGTCCGCCTGCCGATCCCTGCTGACCGTGGTCCTCTGATCCTTTCTCGTGGCGGGTCACCGGGCGGCCCGACCGGGAGGATTTCCCTCGGGCGCACCGGCACCTGTACCGGCACCGGCTGATGCTGCGCCCTCTGTCGTCTGTGGGGTCCGCCGTTCCCCGGCGGACTTCCGGGGAGCCGCTCCCGGACCCCTCGGCAGCCCCTGGGCGGAGGGGGACGGCGGGAGCCTGAGGACTGCGGGTGTTTCGAACTGTGCCCCCCGTCCCTCCTGTGACTCCGGACCCTCCTGTGACTCCGGTGCAGCAGGTCCGGGCCGTGTTTCCCGTACCGCCGGTCCGGTCGGCGTGTCCCGGGCCGCGGGACCGGCCCCGAGGATCCCGCCGTCGTCCAGGATCCGACGGATCGCCGCCGAGGGACAGGGCCGGGCGAACAGGTATCCCTGGGCCCTGACAGCGCCCAGCCCGACGAGCACGTCCCTCTGCTCGGCCGTCTCGACCCCTTCGACAACCACTTCCACGCGCAACGGATCGGCGAGTCCGAGGACGAGGGAGACCAGGGCCTGCCCGGCAGGGTCGTCCGTGATCGGCGTCATGAAGCTGCGATCGAGTTTGAGCACGTCGATCGGCAGACGGTGAAGCCTGGACAGGGTCGCGTAGCCCGTTCCGAAGTCGTCCAGCGCCACGCGGCAGCCCCGGGCCCTGACCTCGCGCAGGACCACCGTGGCCCGCGAGTCGTCGGCCAACGCGGTCTCGGTCACCTCCAGGCGGACGTGCCAAGGGGGGACGCCGTGGCGCAAACAGCCGTCCAACAGCCGTTCGGGCAGGTCGTCCGTGAGCGACAGCGCGCTGACGTTCAGGGCGAGTTCCAGGTCCCTGGCCCCATGTTCCCTGCGCCACTCGCCCATTTCCCGCAGCGACTCCTCCATGACCCAGGCATCGATCGCCTGGACGGCCCCCGCCTCCTCCGCCAGGCGTACGAACAGGTCGGTCGTGGCCGCGAGTCCCCGCTCCGGGCGCCAGCGCACCAGGGCCTCGACCCCGGTCAGCCTGCCGTCGGGCAGGCGAACGTCCGGTTGGAACACGACCTCCAGTTCTTGACGCCGTACGGCCTCCACGATGTCGCCCACCAGCCGGGCGTGCTCGGCCGTCGCCGGTTCGGCGACCCCGTCCAGGACGACGACCTCTCCCCGGCCGTTCTCTGCCGCGCTCTGAGCGGCCGCCCCGGCTCTGCGCAACGACTCCCTGGAACCGGTTGTCGGGGTCAGGGCACAGACGCCGGCACAGGCGTTGACGGACAGGCTGCCTCCCGGTACCTGGACCAGTTCCCGCAGGACTCGCAGAATCCGTGTCGAATCCCTCCTGGCCTCGTCGGCAGAACAAGCCAGCAGCAGCCCGAACTGGTCGTCCCCGGTACGGGCCACCATGGCGTGCCCAGCTGCCAGGGAATCGGAATCGAGGGCCCCGCGGGTCCTCTCCGCGAGTCGGAGGATCACCTGGGCAGGGTCGGCCTCCAGCAGTTCCGCTCTGCGGGCGGCCTGATCGAGGTCGATCACCACGAGGCTGGCGGCGCCCCCGTCCTGCAGCGCCTGCTCCGCAGTGGCGACGAGCAGGTCCCTGTTGGGCAGATCGGTTTCCCTGTCGTGGCTGCGTTCCCAGGCCAGGGCTATCTCGGCGCTGTGCAGCCTGGTCGTCTCCGTGGT
>JAUPKJ010000379.1 GCA_030837505.1 Actinomycetota bacterium | reverse complement strand
CGCAGGGAGACCTCGGCCTCCCGGGCCCCGCCGGAGGTCGACAACCCGGCCAGCACGACCCGTTCCAGACGCAGCTGCCGGTACTCGACCTCTGTGACGTCGTCGAGCTCTGTGGACAGTCCGCCGACCCGGCGCAGGGCCTTGCGGTCGGCCAGGTCGCGCTGGTCGCCGTCGCGGTGGTGGTGCCCCGTGGTGCCCTCGTCCAGGGCCGTGCCCGCCCGGGACAGAATGCGGTCGATCACCGACGAACCGGGGTCGTCACCGCCGGGCTGAGGACCGCCGGGAGTGGTGCCGGCGGGCTCGTGGACGGGGTCCCCGTTCCGATGGTCGGTACTCTGCAGGTCTCTGCCCTCCGTGCTGGTGGTCGCCCTCTGTGTTGATGGTCCGGGCCCTCCGTGCTGGTGGTCCGGACCCTCCGTGCTGGTGGTCCGGGTCCTCATGTACTGGTGGTCCGGGGACCGAGGTGGTCCCCAGGGTCCCACCCGGACCGGTCGGAGCGCGAGTCATTACTCCGGCTAGGCTCGTTGCCCCATGGACGATCAGCACTATTTCTCGAGTGATCCCACAGTCGCGGCCCGGTCCCGGTCGGTGCCGCTCACGGTCGCGGGCCGCCGGATCACCGTGAGGACGGCTTCGGGGGTCTTCAGCGCCGACCGTCTGGATCTCGGTACCGCAGTGCTGCTCAAACACCTGCCCGCCCCTCCGCCCCGGGGGGACCTGTTGGACCTGGGGTGCGGTTGGGGCCCCCTGACCCTCCAGATGGCCGCGAGCGCCCCTGGGGCGAGGGTCTGGGCCGTCGACGTCAACAGCAGGGCCCTGGAGCTGACGGCCCGGAACGCCGCGGACCAGGGTCGGTCCAACGTTCGGTGCGCTCTGCCCCAGGACGTCCCCCCGGAGATCCGTTTCGCGGCGATCTGGTCGAATCCGCCCATTCGTATCGGCAAACCCGCGTTGCATGAACTTCTGCGCCTGTGGCTGGGACGGTTGGCGCCGGAGGGGCTGGCGCACCTGGTGGTCCAGCGCAATCTGGGGGCCGATTCGTTGCAGCGCTGGATCGCCGAGGAGTTCACGGACCTGGAGGTCAGGAAGGCTGCCAGTTCCAAGGGCTACCGGGTGCTGCGCGTGGCCCGCTGAGGTCTGCGGGGCGCGACGGGAATCCCGGGGGTTCCCCCGCGCAGTCGACGCGTGGCCTCCAGCCTCAACAGCAGAAGATCCCGTCGGACGAGCCGGTCGGAGGCCGACTGTTTCCGGGGGTCCTCGATGTCCTGTTCCATGCCGCTGCCTTTCCCCGTGCCGTCGGCGACCATGCCGGTGGGATCGGCAGATCATCACCAGGAGTCAAGAACAGCTCCCCCGGATACCGCAGGGGGCGACCCGATTGATCGCCCATCGGCGGATTGATCGCCCGTCGGCACGGGCAGCGGATCACCTGGCTATCGGACGGCGACGGCGAGCGAGTTCCACCACGAGGGCTCCAGGAAGCCGTCGGCCACGAGGAGCGCCGGTCCGACGAGCAGGACCCCCTCGCCCTCCAGAGGATCGTCGCCGCTGATCCTGACCTCCAGCCGTCCCCCGGGCACGTCCACGACCCAGTTCCTCGGGGCCGTCGGTCCCGCGAGGGCCCTCGTGGCCAGGGCCGCGGCCACGACGCCCGTCCCGCACGAGCGGGTCTCCCCCGACCCCCGTTCGTGAACCCGCATCGAGATCCGCCCCGCCCCTTCCGGCGCGCCGACCCCTTCGGGCACATCCGACACATCGGGCACATCGGTCCGGACGACCAGTTCCACATTGGCGCCCTTGGCGGGGAGGGGGTCCAGTTCGGGCTCCCGGTCCAGGAGCGCGTCGCTCAGCTGTGCCAGGTCGTCCAACCGGGTGACGACGTGCGGGTTTCCCACCCTCACGCGCAGCCCCGGCCGCGGCAGCTCCCGCCCGTGGACCAGGACCCGGACGTCGCCACCGGTGGCCAGAGCCGCCGCTCCGCCGGGCAGGCTCCACCGCCCCAGATCGACGGAGAACAGCTCGCCCTCGCGGCGCATCCTCTTGATCCCGGCGCGGGTCCCGATGTCGAGGACGGCGCCCTCGGGCAGATCGGCCAGGCCGTGACGCAGCAGGTAGCGGAGGAACACCCGGATCCCGTTGCCGCACATCTCCGCCAGGGAGCCGTCCGCGTTGCGGTAGTCCATGAACCATTCGGCCCGGTCGGCCAGCGACCGGCCCTCGGGCAGGCACCGGCAGCGCACCACGCGCAGCACGCCGTCGCCCCCCACTCCCGCGCGCCGGTCGCACAGGGCAGCCACGGTCCGAGGGGACAGTTCGAGCTGCCCGTCCGGATCCGGGACGATCACGAAGTCGTTCTCGGTTCCGTGGCCCTTGGCGATCCGCAGTGTCCGCGCGGGGACGTGGTCCGGCCGGGGGGAGGAAAGCTGCTCCGAGGCGACCATGGAACGAGGCTAACAAGGGTGCCGGTGGGCCCGCGCACGTACTTCGCGGTCCCACCGGTTCCCCTTCTCCCCTTGCGACCGGCGGATTCCCCTCCTGGTGCGGCGATCCGCGGGGCCGGCTCGGGGTGGACCGCAGATCGCGGTGGAGGTCCGAGGATCAGCGGTCGGTGAACCGCAGCCTGGGACGCCGGGGGCCCGTCCGCCCCTGGGAGGCGGTCTTGGGCGTCTGCTCGACCTGGGCCTTCTGTTGGGCCTTCTGTTCGGACTGGGCTTTCTGACCGGCCTGGAGGAGGGCCGGAACACCCAGGACGAGCCTCTCGGCCCGGACGGTGTAGTTCACCGTGCCGGCGCCGGTCCCGCCCGCCACCTGGAAACCGGTGCTGTCGGCTGTGGGCGCTGCCACGATGTGCAGGTTCGGCATGGGACCGCCGAGGGGGGTCAGGGTGACGATCATGCTCTGACGCACGATCGTGTGCAGGAAGTTCGCGGGGAGGGCGACCGTCCTGGTGCCGTTGGCTTCGAGGGTCAGGGTGCCGTGCAGGGTGTGGGCGGGCAGGTACCCGGAGTCGACGGGGGCGTAGTCGAGCTCCTCCTGGGTGTTCAGGACACCCACATGGTTGCGCAGGGCGAGGACGTCGCCGTCCAGAATTGCCATGCCCCGCGTGAACAGGGCCGTGCCGGCGTCCGGGTCGCCGCCGAAGGCCGCGACCGCCGGACAATCAAGTTCGCCGTTGTCGACGTCCGCGAAGAGGCCCGTGTTCTGCCTGCCCTCCACGCGCAGCGCGCCCCCCACCCCGGTGGCGGTCGAGGCGTTCTGCGCCACGGCGGCCCAGGCGTTGGGGTGCAGGGTCCGGCCGGTGACCCCGATCGTGTCGTCCGACACGAGGAAGGCGCCGTTGCCGCTGCCCTTCTGGTACACGGTGAACGCAGAGACGGAGGTCGTGGCCTGCAGGGAGGTCCCGCCCGACGCCGTGTTGGCCCGACCGAGCAGGAAAGGATCTCCGGAGGCCGCCCGGGCGGTTCCGGACGTGGCGAAGAAGGCCGCCCCCGCGGCGGCCGCTGCCCCACCGGCCAGGAGTGCCCTGCGCCCGCCGTCGGAGGCCGAGCGGGATTCTCCCGGATCGTTCTCGGTGCTTTCAGTCCGTTCGTTGGTCACATGAACTCCTCGATGGTTGGGATGTTCATCCGGACGGGTCGGACCGCCGACGGCCCGGCTGCGGTGGGCGGACGGGAACAATCACGAGCGTCCCGTTGTCCACGGACGACCACCACCGATCGCTCCGGGGTCACCACAAAACAAACCGTGCCGCCAGAGCACGACTCTTTCATGACATTCCCGTTTTCTGCGGTTCCGACGATTCAGAAGGGTACGCCAAGGGCACGACGAGATGGGGGTCTTCGATCAGGGAACCGGGGCCCGGGAGGGGCGGGACTGCGGGGACGCGGCGTCCCGGGGATCACCGGAGGGCTGGGCGACCCGTTCCAGGGCCCGGCCCAGCAGGTCCGGGTCGTCGTGCTCCAGCCAGCAGATCCGTTCGTCCCGGCGGAACCAGGACTCCTGGCGTCGCGCGAAACGGCAGGTGGCGCGGATGGTGTCCTGCACGGCGGTCTGTTCGTCGCCCTCACCGTCGAGCAGGCGCAGGACCTGGGCGTACCCCAGGGCCCGCCGGGCCGTCCTGCCCTCGCGCAGCCCGAGGTCCACCAGGCGCCGGACCTCGTCGACCAGCCCCTGTTCCCACATGCGGGCGACCCGCGCCGCGATCCGCTCGTCGAGGACGTCGCGGGGCACCCGCAGCCCGAGTTGGACCGCTGGGCGCACGTAGCGCCCCCGAGGAAGGGTCGCACTGAAGGGACGCCCGGTCAGCTCGACGACTTCGAGGGCCCGTACGATCCGACGGCCGTTCGAGGGCAGGATGTTCTCTGCCGCCACGGGATCGACCCGGGCCAGCCGGGCATGCAGCGCGGGGGCCCCGACGTCGGCCAGTTCGCTCTCCCACCGGGCCCGGACGGCGGGGTCCGTGGGAGGGATCGAGAGGTCGTCCAGGACCGCCCGCACGTACAGACCCGAGCCTCCGGCCAGGACCGCGCGTCCGCCCCGCTCGGCGAGCGCGTCGAGGACGGCTCGGGCGTGCCGTTGGAAGGCCGCGACGCTGGCTTCCTCGCGCACGTCGAGTACGTCGAGCAGGTGGTGGGGGACGCCGCGTCGTTCCGGGGCCGTCACCTTGGCCGTCCCGATGTCCATGCCCCGGTACAGCTGCAGGGCGTCGCCGTTGACGACCTCCCCGCCCAGGGCCAGGGCCAGGCTCACCGCCAGGTCCGACTTGCCGGAGGCCGTCGGTCCCACGACGGCGATCACAGGGGCGATGTCCACCCGCCGAGTCTGGCAGAGCCGGCCGCGCGCCGGGGGCCGGAGGCACCGGTCGCGAGGTGGGCTCGGGGAAGCCCTGCCGGGCGGCGGCCGAGCGGGTGACCCCGTGTACGACGGCGGCCGGG
>JAUPKJ010000378.1 GCA_030837505.1 Actinomycetota bacterium | reverse complement strand
TTCGACCGCCTGACGCGTTCGACCGCCTGACGCGTTCGACCGCCTGACGCGTTCGACCGCCTGACGCGTTCGACCGCACGTTGCGGTCACGGACGTCATCAGAGGTAGAACTCACCATCGTGCGGGGACTGCACGGCTCTGCTCGTCTCGGTCGCGATCGCGTTCTTGTCCGTCTGGACCCTCATCCGATCGACGTGGATCCTGGCGGCCAGGGCCTGTTCCTCCATGCTCTTGGCCAGGGCTCTCTGATCGGCCAACAGACGGCGCTGCAACGAGAGGATCTCGCTGCCGCTGTTGAAGGTCACTTCATCGACAGACATGGCGGCCTCCTTCGTTTCTTCTCCGGCTTCCTTTCGAGCACCGACAGTTGTTGGTGTTTTCGTCGGCCGCGCGCTCCGGAACATGCACGGCGTTGCTCCCTGTGATGGACAGCCGTTCGGGTGATTTCCGAGAGGTTCCGGACAACGGGCGAACAGCTTCTGGACATTCTGGGAGAGACGTACTCTCAAAAGACCGCCCCGGGCGCCCGGGTGTTCGGCCGGCGCGCCGAGGGGCAACCCCCAGAGGGACGACGAACCGGGAAGGCGGACCCGATGTCGACCAGATCATTGTTCACCCAGGCCGGTGCGCTGGCACTGTGCACAGCGACCCTGTTCGCACCGCAGGCCCTGGCCGAAGCGGAGGTGGCCCCGACCCTGACGGGGATCAGGGCCGGGCACCAGCCGGCGACCGGGACCTCTGTCGCACGGGACCGGCTCGTCTTCGACTTCGACGGTCCGCTGCCCGCGCACCGTTCGGCTCGGTGGGTGAGTGAGCCCCGGTACCGCACCCCCGACGTCAGCGAGGTCGGACTCGTACCGATCTCGGGCAACGCCTACTTGGAAGTGACCTTCCACTCGGTCCTGGCGCACGAGGAAGCGACCGGGCTGAACACCTACGGGGCCACGAGCCGGGCGTTCGACCTGCCGAACATCATGCAGGTCGTCAATAACGACGATTTCGAGCACAGCGTGAGTTTCTTGGCGGGGGTGTCCGCGAAGAAGCCGTTCCGGATGTTCACCCTGACCTCGCCCTCGCGCCTGGTCATCGATCTGGACGCGGACCTGCAGACCGTGCCCGCCTCGGCGTTCTTCCAGGACCTCCCGGCCTACCAGGCCGGTCGGCCGGACGACGTCCGGTCCGTCACGCGTCAGGTGGTTCCCCCGGCGACGGCCAAAGGAGCCCTGCAACGGCTGTTCGCCGGACCCACCGCAGTCGAACAACAGAACGGACTGAGGTTCGTGTCCTCGGGGGCCAAGGGATTCTCGAACCTGTCGATCACCGCCGGCGTGGCCAAGGTGCGCCTCACCGGGGGGTGCAACAGCGGGGGATCGACCTTCACGATCGCGAAACTGATCGTGCCGACCCTCAGACAGTTCTCGACCGTCTCCGCCGTCAAGATCTATGACCCGAACGGGACCACCGAGAACCCCACGGGGCCGGGAGATTCCCTTCCGGAGTGTCTGGAACCGTGACCCCCTGGCGGACCCTCTGAGGTGCGCCGGGAATCGACAGACCGTCCGACACACCGAGGAACCGGACGGGAGACCGGACACAACTCGACCTGTGTGGTTCGCTGGAACGGTACGAAACAGCGACCCCTCAACATCGGAGTGTCGAGCTGGTGGAGTTCGTGCTGGAGCCGTTGCGCGCCGACCACGAGCGCCCGGTGGGGGGCTGTCGTGTCTGATTCCCCGGACCGCGCCCAGGAGCCTGCGCGAACCTCCGCTCGGACGGGAAGCCCCGGCCGACTGCGCGTCGTCCACGCCGCCGACCTGCACCTCGATTCTCCCCTGCGGGGGCTGGGACGCCTGTCCGAGGACCAACTCTCGGACGGCGACCTGGCCGACACCCTGCGCAGAGCTCCCCGCGTGGCCTTCGACAACCTCGTGGATCACTGCCTGCGGACCCTGCCCGCAGCCCTCCTCCTGGCCGGCGACCTGTACGACGGCGACTGGTCCGATTACTCCACCGGGGTGTACTTCACCGGTCGGATGCGTGACCTGTGCGACGCCGGGGTCCACGTGGTCCTTCTCCAGGGCAACCACGACGCGGCGAGCGTCATCACCCGCAGCCTGACTCTGCCGCCCACCGTGACCGTCCTGCCGACCGAGGCCCCGGGCACCTGCGTGTTCGACGACCTGGGTCTGGCCGTGCACGGACAGGGGTTCGCCGACAGCGCCGTGACGAGGAACCTGGCCATCGACTACCCGGACCCGGTCCCCGGGATGGTCAACATCGGGCTCCTGCACACCTCCGTCCAGGGGTACGCCGGACACGACCCCTACGCGCCCTGCTCGCTGACGGACCTGACGGGCTCGGGCTACGAGTACTTCGCCCTCGGACACATCCACGCCCGCCGGACCTTGGCCGAGGGGGCCACCACCGTGGCCTTCAGCGGCAACCTCCAGGGGCGACACGCCCGCGAGACCGGGCCCAAAGGGGCCCTGGAGGTCGCCCTGGCCCCCGGGGAACAAGCCGACGTCGAGTTCCTGACCCTGGACGCGGCCCGCTGGGAGGCCGTCGAGGTCGACCTGGGACCGGCCACCGACGAGGCCCAGGCCTACGACCTGGTCGACGAGGCCCTCGGCCGGATCCG
>JAUPKJ010000057.1 GCA_030837505.1 Actinomycetota bacterium | reverse complement strand
GGTGGAGCTGAGGGGATTCGAACCCCTGACCCCCTCGATGCGAACGAGGTGCGCTACCGGACTGCGCTACAGCCCCAAGGCTTGGCAAGGCTATCACCGGGCGCAGGGATGATTCGAATCGGTTCCGACGCAGAGTGGGTCATCCGTTGACGGCGCGTCGCCGGGCCAGCACCTCGTCGAGGTCCAAGGCGTCGTCCTCGGCCTGTTCGAGGTACGTTCCGGTGCGGTCGTTGGCGGACCTGGCGGGTTCGCCCGAGCGGGCTGCGGGGCTCTGCGGGTGGTCATGAGGGGGCTGGGCCGTCGTCGGCATCGAGGGCCCGGGCGTGTCCCCCGACGGGCTGCTCTCCCCCGGTCCCGGGGCTGCTGTGGCCTGTCCGCCGGGGCTGGTCTGTCCGCCGGGGCTGGTCGGCCCGTCCGGGGTGCCGGGACGCGGGTCGGGGGCCTTGGGCTTCAGCGTGTACGTGGGCGGGGGCACGGGTACCGGGTCCCAGGTGACGGGGTCTGCCAGGGATTCTTCGCCGGACAGGACGCCCTCCGGCGTGGAGATCGGCATCCGGGGAACGCGGGGCACCCCCAAACGGCGTGTGCCCGACCACTGGCCCGGGCCGGTCCCTGCCGCGCCCAGGGCTGCGGGAGCCCCCGGTCCGGCCTGTGGGGAGCGTCCGCGACGGCTGGTCTCCGCAGAAGAGCGGCGTTGTCCCCGGCCCTGTCCCGTGCCGGCACTGTTCGAATCGGCGCAGGACGGGGGCAGGCCCTGAGCCGGGTGGTCCCTCTGTCCACCGGCTCCTATCGCCCCCGAGCCGATCGGGGCGCGGGAAGGCGCGGTCAGACGCAGGGCCACGAGGTCCGCCAGAAGCAGTCCGGTCGCGGGCAATGCTGCCCACCAGGGAAAGACGGGGGCGAGCGTGGCGACCCACGAGATGGTCACGAACACCAGTAGGGCCAACAGAACCCGGGCACGCCGCCTCGCGGCGTCCCGGGCCTGTCGGGAACGGGGGGGTGGGGCGCCGTTGCCGACCTGGTCCGGTGGGCTGCCCTCGACGTCGTCGGCCGGGGCGTACCGGTGGCTCGCGCGGTCCTCGGGCGGGAGGGCTCGGTCCTCGGGCAGAACAGGCCCCTCGGGCAGGGCAGAGCGCGGTTCGCTCCGTTCGGGGAGGGAACCGTCGGAGAACGTCGCCCCGCCAGACGTCACTTCTCCAGTAGATACCGTTCGTCCGACCCCTGTGGCAATCTCCGGCGAGTCGCACCGTTCGACACGTCTGCTGTCCCGTGGGCCGAGCAGTCCCGCCGTCGAAGGGCCGGAGCCGGAACGGTCCCGGCGTTCGAGCACCCGCAGTCCCTCGGAATCCCGGTCGCCGGCCCGGGACTGGGCCAGGGTCTCCCGCCTGCGCAGCCACTGCGGCACGAGGTAGGCAGCCCACATCGCGAGGATCGCGACGAAGACGAGGCTACTGGGCTGCACATTCATGACGTTAGGGGCGGGAGCACAACTCCTCACGCACCGTCAACGGTGTGTCGCTAGAGAGCCAAAAAGAGACTCATGTGACTGCTGTGACTGAATTCTCCGCAGTCCGGCCCGCGATCTATCTACTATCAGTAGTGATATCACTACTTTCCGTAAGATCCCTCTCCTCGGTGAGATAGACAGGGGGACGCGGGAGCCCGCGATTCGAAGGTTGGCCCGCCCGTTCGGCCGCAATGTCCTGTGCGACCCTGCGCCACCGGGGCAAGAGCCCCGAAGGAACGTCCTCCGCAGTCAACGCGAAGGTCAGGTGGTCCCTCCAACAGCCATCGATGTGCAGGAAACGCCGACGCAGCCCCTCCGGCCGGAACCCCAGTTTCTCCGCCACCCTCAGACTCGCCCGGTTCTCCGGACGGATGTTCACCTCCACACGGTGCAGCCCCATCCCGAACAAGCAGTGGTCCACGGCCAGAGCAACAGCGGTCGGAGCCACCCCCCGGCCGGCCACCTGTCGGCCCACCCAATAGCCGATCTGCCCCGAGCACAGGGAACCGAGAGAGATACCTGAGACCGTCAACTGACCGGCCAGTTCACCATCGACCTCGATCGCGAAGGGCAGCATCCGCCCGGCCCTGGCCTCCACCTTGAAGGTCCGCACCATCTGCCGGTAGCTCGGAGCCCGCCCCCCGGCCTCGGGGTGGGTCGCCTCCCACGGCGACAGCCACCTCGTGTTGGCCGTCCGCAGATCCTGCCACTTCCGTGCTTCCCTCCGGCGCAGAGGGCGCAGGACCACGGACTGCTCGACAAGGACCACGGGCCAGGCCCGACCGGACTGGTATCCGAAATCTGTCATCGGGATCCTTCCCTCACAGACCCGGAACAGACCTTCCACAGAGTCGCCGGAGGCCGGGCGCAGCCCCAGCCCGGCGTCCGCTTCGCACGGATTTCGGAACAGGTTCTCATCAGGAGCATGGCAGGCAGTGTGACATTCCTGGGGCGGACCCGGTGTGACCGACGGACCCACCGAAACAGCCATTCCCCGAACGGCTCACCCGCCGGTCCCGTCCACGGTCCTGGCTGGCTCCGGCCGGGGCCGTTCCCGGCCCGGGACTGCTCCTCAGGTCATGTCCGCCACGTAGCCACGCAGCCAGGTGCGCATGTCAGGCCCGAGATCCGCACGCTCGCAGGCCAGCTGAACGACGGCCTTGAGGTAGTCCAGACGGTCTCCGGTGTCGTACCGGCGACCGCGGAAGACCACCCCGTACACACCTCCGCCCGGTGTCCGGTGCTGTTGCGCCAGCCCCTGCAGGGCATCCGTCAGCTGGATCTCCCCGCCCCGACCGGGTTCGGTCTCCCGCAGGAAGTCGAACACCCGCCAGTGCAGGACATATCTGCCGATGACCGCAAGGTTGCTCGGGGCCTCCCCGACGTCGGGCTTCTCCACCATCCCGGTGACGCGGACGACGTCGTGCTGGCCCGTGGGCTCCACGGCTGCGCAACCGTACAGGTGCACCTGCTCGGGCGGGACCTCCATGAGCGCGACGACGCTCGCCTGGGTGTGCCGCTGTACATCGATCATGCGTCCGAGCAGTGGATCCCGCTCGTCGATGAGGTCGTCCCCGAGGAGCACGGCGAAGGGGTTGGAGCCGATGTGGTTGGCCGCGCACAGGACGGCGTGGCCCAGTCCCCGCGGGTCCCCCTGACGCACGTAGTACATGTCCGCCAGGACCTGGGACTTCCTGATCCTGGCCAGCCGGTGGGTGTCGCCCTTGGCCTCCAGGGCCGCTTCCAGTTCCCACGCCCTGTCGAAATGATCCTCCAGGGAACGTTTGTTCCGCCCAGTGATCACCAGGATGTCGTCGAGCCCTGCGGAGACGGCTTCCTCCACGACGTACTGGATGGCGGGTTTGTCGACGACCGGCAGCATTTCCTTGGGTGTCGCCTTGGTGGCCGGCAGGAAGCGGGTTCCGAGGCCGGCTGCCGGGATCACCGCTTTGGTGACCAGGGGTCCCAGGGCACGCCGTTGTTGGAGCTCGGTGAGATCGGACGCCGTCGCCATTCGCTCTCCCTCTGGCTGTTCCGCAGGATCGCCCCGCCTTGCCAACATTTCAGACCGACATGAGCAATGACCGTTATGATCCGCTTTGCGGCTCATGTCGGCACCACCTGATGTGACCTTACCCCGTTCAGCCACACACGCCCTGTGATACGTATCCCTCATTCCGCAGTTGCAGGTTCTTTTTTGTTACCATAAGTACGAATTTACAACCCAGGGGTGCAAGGGTGATCACATGGAACACAGGTCGGGCACGAACCTGTCATGAGGTTCTCGGCCTGTCATGAGAAACCCGAACGTGTCATGAAAATCCCTGTCGGCGTGGCGTAGGCCCTGCCGTCAACGAGAGACCGAGATCGGCCGGTCGCCGCCCGAGGACACCGCGACGCACCACCGGTCCCTGCCGGCTCTCTTGGCAGCGTACAGAGCAGTGTCCGCCGATCGCATCACCTCGGCCGCAGTCCGGCCGTGGTCGGGGAAGGAAGCCACCCCGGCCGAGACCGTCACCGCCAAGGTCCTGCCCTGTGATCGGAACGGAGCGTCCCGTATGGCGTCCACCACCCGTTCGGCTACCCGCGAGGCGCCGCAGGCATCCGTCTCGGGCAGTACGACGGCAAATTCCTCCCCGCCGTACCGAGCAACCGTGTCCACCTCCCGCAGGCAGTCCTGGAGCCGGCGTGCGAACTCCCGGAGCACCGCATCCCCGAACGCATGTCCCTCGGTGTCGTTGACCTGTTTGAAACGGTCGAGGTCGAACATGAGCACGCTGAGAGGCCGCCCGAACCGGGTCGCTCTCTCCACTTCCCTGGCGAGGGTCGTGGACAGTGCCCGGAAGTTGCCGGCCCCGGTCAGGGGATCGGTCACCGATTGTCTGCGAGTCTCCGCATGGGCCCTCACGTTGGCCACGGCCGCGCCGGTGTGGCAGGCCAGAGACTTCACGGCCCCGACGGCTGCGGCGTCGAACGGTCTGGCACCCTCCGCACGTGCCACGGCTATCGCCCCGACCACGTGCTGCTCGTGCTCCAGCGGCACGGCGATCGCAGGTCCGGCACAGGCCACGACCCCGGTGACGACGGCCTCGCCGCGGTGGACGGCCTCGGTCGCCAGCTCTGCCAGATCGTCCAGTGCCCCGCTGGCCGGCGACGGAGTGGTGCAGGCCAGCGCGGAGACCCTTTCGTCCAGGCCCCGGGCGTCGCCGAGGAGCGCCGTCCCGACCACGGCGTCCGACCCCAACAAGGCGGCTTCCACGACGGTGTGAAGCAGGCCGTCGATGTCGTGGGTCCGGCCCAGGGCCTGACCGAAACAGTCGAAGGTCTCCTTGAGTACTTCCTGGCTGGTCCGCAGCTCCCCGACCTTGTTCTGCAACCGGTCCGCCATCACGTCGAAAGCAGCAGCGAGCGTGCCGACCTCGTCGTATCCCCGGATGCCCACGCGTGCTGAAAGATCTCCCCTGCCGAGTCTCTCGGCCACACCGGTCAGGACCGCCAACGGCTGGGTGAGTCGCCGCGCCAGGATCCGGACCAGGAGCACGCAGCCTGCGGCCGCAGTCGCCATGACGATCGCAAGGAGTCGTTGCAGATCACCGCCGGAGACCGGGGTCACGGCCATGATCTGGTACGGCACCCCCGCGGAGACCCCGCGAGTCGCATACCTGGCTTCGCCGGTGACCCCTTCTGCGCGACCCTCGGACAAAGAACGCAGAGAGGCCGAGAGGTTCTCCCTCGCACCGCTGGAGGCCAGCACTTCCGGCCCGCCAGAGCCGGATCCGGAAGTCAGCAGGGCGATCGATCCGGAGATGCCGAGCTGGTCGGCCAGGGCACGAAGGCCGTTGTCGTCCAGCTTCCTGGCGGCGACCGCTCTGGCCACTTCCTTCGTTCCGGACAGTACTGGTACGGACTCCACCAGAACAGCCGTGGGGTTCTGTCCCACCGATCCTCTCGAACAGGAGGCGCGGTGAGCGGCCAGCAACGTTCCGGCGTCCAGGCCATCGGCGCCGGGACCCGTCGCTGTTCCGATCACCGCGCCGTCCGAGAGCAGCGCGACCGCGACACCCGGTCGGCGGTCGGCGGTCGCGGAAGCGGCCGCCTGGGCCAGCCTCGCTGTGGGCCGGGTATTTTCCTGTGTCCTCGACCCCAGGTCCAGGGCCAGAGAACGGGCGGTCTCCCCCACCCCGGAGCAGCTCTCCCCCAGCGCCACCGCCATCGCGGCGACAGAGCGATCCACTGTCTGACGGGCCTGGCCGTCCCTGGCCTGGGGCACGAGCACCCCCACGGCGACCCAGACGGCCACCAGAGGTCCCACCATCACGCCCGCCAGAACCACGGCGAGCCGCGTACGCAGCGACACGTCCCCTCCCAGCAGTTCTCCCCGCACCGCACCGTGCCGCGTCGTACCGTGTTCGAGACGAGACCCGTTGGGCCCTCCCGATCTGACGAAGCGGTCGGATCGATGTCACTCGACCGCCCCACGGTATGCGCAAAGAGTGAACGAGAAAACACGCCACGTCGTCACACAGAGGATTTTCGGCAAGTGACCGGCTCACCGTTCCAGAGGTGACATGCCGGGCGACGCGATGCCGATCACGGCAGAATCTCTCTGTGGAGAACCCGCCTACCAGTGATGATTCCCTCCGTAGGAAGATCCGCGACGACTCGGGTCCCCCCGGATCGCCCACCCCGCCGGACGACCGGCCCCGGACAGACGTCCCCGGCCGTGAGGACGTCCTGGGGACGGGAGAGCCCCGAGGACCCCGAGAGACGGCGCCGAGCACGCCGGAGGCCAAGGCCGCACTGCGCGCCAGGATCCGCCTCGCCCGAAGACGTCGCAGCGACTCCGACCGGAACGAAGCAGCCCAACACCTGGCTCGAACGGTGATGGGGATTCCTCAGGTCCGCCGAGCTGAGACCGTCACCTGCTACGTGTCTTTCCCGACAGAGCCGGGAACGGGCCCGCTGCGCCGAGCCCTGCGACAGGCCGGGATCCGGATTCTCCTGCCGGTCACCGTGCCTCCCGGCGACCTGGACTGGGTGATGGACCCCGGCCCGTCGTCGAAGGGGCAGGACCGGGGCGGGAAATCGCCGGAAGGCGCCGGAGAGCTACTGGGACGGACGGCGATCGCCCGGGCCCACGTGCTGATCGTCCCGGCCCTGGCCGTCGACGTCCTCGGGCACCGGCTCGGGCAGGGAGGGGGGTACTACGACCGGGCGCTGCCCCTGGCCGACCCGGACGCCCCCGTCGTGGCGCTGCTCCACGCGGACGAGTTCCTGCGCCCCGCTCAGGAGCACGGCCCGGGGCAGGGACTCGTGCCGACGCTGCCCCACGACAGAACGGTGGATCTCGTGGCTGTTCCCGACGGAGTCATTCGAATCGAACGAGACCGGTGAGCGGCCGGGCCCGAACCACCGTCATTCCGACGGCGGTTCGAGGGTCAGGGTCCTCTCCGAGGCCTTCTGCACGGCCGCCTCGCTGAACGGCCACGGGAAGGTTCGGTTGCGCTGCCAGGCCTTCAGCTGGTCTGCGTAGTTCTCATGGCCGGGGTGACCGGACTGGCCGGTCTGGTTCACCCATCGGGAGTCGTCGAAGTTCGCCAGGTCCACCACCATGCGCAGCGAGGGCGCGGAGGTGACGTCGAAGGTCCCGGAGGCGGCGTCCCAGGACAGGGCGTTGACGATCGAGCTGCCGCCGCCGACCTCCAACGGACCCTGGTTCAACAGCGGGTACAGCAAGCGCGTGCTGCTGCTGTCACCGAGAGGCTGGGCGATCAGGGAGAGCCGGTGCAGACGGCCCCACTGCCAGCGGTCCGGGTCCTTGCCGAGCACCCGGGTCAGTTGCAGCCGGGCCTCCACGAGGGACTTGCGCAGGATCTCGTCCCGCGTCTCCACGACGTTGGGGGTCCGTCGGTCGTCCCACCAGATGTCCTTGGGCTTCTGCAGCAGTTCCCGAACCACTTCGAACCAGCGGTCGCCGCCGTCGGGGCGGCTGTCCTTGGGCATCTCGTCGAAGAAGGTCAGGTCCAGCAGTTCGGACCAGACGGCGTTGAAGTAGGCGGCTGCGTCCGACTTCGCCTGCTGCTGTCCGTCCCAGCCCTTGAGCATGTCCCTCGCCCCGAGGGTGAAGTCGTCGACGTCGCAGGCGAGCAGGAGCGGTACCAGTTCGGAGGCGATGGGATTGGTGGTGTCGCCCTGGATGGCCTGAAGATCCGCGGCCGTCATCTTGTGGCCCTGGTCGATCTGGGTCTGGAGCAGATTCTTGATCCGCTGGGCGCGGTACCCGTAGTCCCAGTCCTGCGTGAAGTACGGGGCGGTCGTGAGCTGGATGACGGCCTGGTTGGCCGCGACGATGTACCCCTGTTCAGGATCACTGTGCCAGGGCAGATGAGTCTGTTTGACCTTGCCCGTCCAGGTGTAACGGCTGTCCCAGCCGGGCATCGGCCAGGTCCCGTTCGCCGGCAGCGTCGTGGCCTTCAGCTCGGTGTTCCGAAGGGGCACGATGCCGGTGGCCTGGTACCCGATGTGGCCCGCCGTGTCGGCGTAGACGAAGTTCTGGGCGGGGGCGTCGAGCTTCCAGGCGGCGTTGCGGAACCCGGCGAAGTCCGTGGCCCGGTTCATCTCGAAGACGGCCTGCATGTTGCGCGTAGGCTTCGCCGCGGTCCAGGCCAGGGAGACGGCGTAGCCCTCTTCCCTGGTCGGGGAACTCTGCGGGACCGGGGCGTCCGAGCCGAGGGTGGACATCTCGTCCAGGACGTCGGACACGACCGGCCCGTGCGGGGTGGACCGCACCTCGATGGTCACGGGGTCCTCGCCCGCGATCTTGATCGTCTCGTTGCGAACGGTCATGTCGACCAGTTCGCCGTCCGACTCGTAGGAATTGCCCTCGATCTTCTCCAGGTAGAAGTCCGTGGTGTCGGTTCCGAGGTTGGTGATCCCCCAGGAGATCTCCCGGTTGTGGCCGATGATGATGCCGGGCACTCCCGCGAAGGAGTACCCGGTGACGTCGTAGGGGCACTCCTCGCTGAGGTTCCGGCAGTGCAGACCCGTCTGGTACCAGACCCCGGGGATCTCCGAGGACAGGTGCGGGTCGTTGGCCAGCATCGGCTTGCCGGTGGCGGTGTGTTCACCGGAGATCACCCACGAGTTCGAGCCCAGACCGTCCCCGGATCCTGAGAAGAGCGAGATCGAGTCGATGCCTTCCTGGACCGAGGACAGGGTCTCCTGCGCCTGGCTGGATTCCAGAAGGATCGAGAGCAGCTCACGCTCCGTCGCGCTGGCCGCGTCGGCGGTCCGGGGAACGGAGGAACCCGCCGCCTTGTTCGAGGCCGTGGCGCTCGTTTCCGAGCCGGTCCGCTGATGCTGTTCGAGGACTCCCCGGGACAGGGCCCCGGAGCCGCCGAGTCCACCTGTTCCCGACGCCGGTGTCGTGGCGGGGGTTTCGGCACCACCCGAGGAAAGCCCGGCTGATCCCGAGCCGGGAAGCTGGGTGGAGGGTCTGGCGGGAGTTGCCGAACTCTTGCTCAGGATCGGGGAGTTCCGTTCGTACGGGTATTCGGGATACAGCTGTTGGACCCGTTTGACGTCCTTCACCGAGGACAGGACCCTGCCTCGCGAGAGTTCGTCGGAGTAGTTTCCCTTCAGGTCCCAGGCCATCGCCTTGAACCAGGCCATGGAGTCCTCTGCCGTCCACGGCTCGACGCGGGGCACCGGGTTCGCCAGACCGAGCAGGGGGTAGTTGAGCGACAATTCGGAGGACGAGCGGTCCGCGAGATAGTCGTTCACCCCCCGGGAGAACGACTCCAGGTAGGTCCGTTGGGTCTCGGGAAGCTGGGTGACCTCCTCCGCGGCCACTTGACGCCAGCCGAGGGTGCGCACCAGTTTGTCCGCGCGGAGGGCGTCCTCGTTCTTCCCGACCAGTTCGGACAGACGGCCGGCGGTGATGTGACGCCGCCAGTCCATCTGGAAGAACCTGTCCTGGGCCTGGACGTACCCCTGCGCGAGGAAGAGATCCTCGGCGGAATCGGCGTAGATCTGAGGCACACCGCGTTGGTCGCGGTGGACGACGACCTTCCCCTTCAGGCCGGAGAGGGTGAGTTCCCCCTCCTGATCGGGGAAGGGTCGTCGGATGTAGACCACGGAAACGACGACGGTTCCCACGATCACGGTCACGAGCAAAGCCGCGACAGCCAGGAGGCTGACGCGAAGGAGACGGCGGCGAGGCACGGTCGGCAGCCTAGCCAGCCCCCGGTCGGGCCGATTGCACCAGTCACCGGACAGGGGTACGAACGGCCTTTCCCGACAGGATGGGAAGACACCGGTGAGATGAGAGGCAGGGCGGCAGAGGCGCAGCTCACAGGGGCTGTCGGACTCCTGACGACGGCGCGACCGGCAGTCCGGGGGGTTTCGGTGGGGTGCGGCAGAAGTGGGCCGGCTGTGCGGGAACGGCTGTTTCGGCGGAAGTTCCGAGAGCCTGTGTCACATATGCGACAGATCAGTCATTTATTGCTCCTGTGTCACGAGTCAACACCCTCCGCCTGCCCCCCGGGGATCCGATCCGGACCTGTTACCTGACCACCCGCTCGGACGCCGTATCATTGGCACTCAGAAGCCACGAGTGCTAGAACCGGATCGAACACCACCGACCGACCCTCGACACCATCGGTAGCCCCACCCGCAGCAGCAGCCCGAACCAGGCCAGAGCACAGAGCACCGGCCCATGATCATTCCGGAGGATGACGTGCCGACGTACGCCTACGTGTGCACCGCCTGCGATCACCGTTTCGAAATCCAGCAGGCCTTCACCGACAGCAGCCTGACCGAGTGCCCGCGTTGCTCCGGTCGGCTCCGCAAGCTCTTCAACGCCGTGGGCATCGTGTTCAAGGGATCGGGCTTCTACCGCACCGACTCGCGCTCCTCCGGCTCTGCCAAGACCTCCACCATCGGGGCTTCCTCGCCGTCTCCGGCCTGTTCCTCGGACTCCTGTTCCTCGGACTCCGGCTCCTGCCCGAAGGGTTCCACGGAGTCCTCCGCCTCGTCCTCGTCCTCGTCCTCGTCCACGAGTTCGAGTTCGAGTTCGAGCGCCCCGGCGTCCGCCGGTACCTCCGCGGCCTGACCAGGGGCCTCCGGCCGACCGACGTCCGGTTGGTATTCGTCTGACCGGTTGGTCGGTGTCCCGTCGGATGTCCACAGGAGCGACCTCCCGAAGGTCCTCTCCACCGGACGACCCCACCGGTTTCAGATATCCACAGGGCACCGATCAAGATCGACGCGGGTCCCGGTCAGAGCGCTAGCGTCAAGCTCCATGACGAGTGATGCGACGCCCTCCAGCCCCACGGATTCTCCTGTCACAGATCATTCCGCCCGCCCCTCCTCCGACCTGCCTGCCCACGAACCGGCCGCCCCTGTCCCCGCCCCCGGTCGCTCCACCTCCGGTCGCCCTGAACCCGGTCGTCCTGAACCCGTTGCGGAGATCGGGGTGGTGGGAGGATCGGGTTTCTACTCCTGGTTGGACTCTGCGCGTCCGGTCGCCGTTGAAACCCCTTTCGGACCCCCCAGCGACACCCCGGTGGTCGGGACGGTCCGGGGGCGTTCGGTGGCCTTCATCCCACGCCATGGGCAGGATCACCGTTTCCCACCGCACCGGGTCAACTACCGGGCCAACCTCTGGGCGCTCCGCAGTCTTGGGGTGCGGCAAGTCCTAGCACCGTGCGCTGTCGGATCCATGCGCCCCGACCTCGGGCCGGGCACCCTCGTACTGCCCGATCAGTTGGTCGACCGCACCGGGGGGCGTGAGCACACCGTCTACGGCGGGATCGGACCGGTCGTCCACATTCCCTTCTCGGATCCCTTCTGTCCTCAGGGACAGAAGGCCGTTCGGGAGGCGGGCTCCTCCCTCGGGTGGGAACCCGTCCAAGGAGCGACCCTCGCGGTCATCAACGGCCCGCGCTTCTCCACCAGAGCGGAATCCCGGCAGAACGCCGCCCAAGGATGCGACCTCGTCGGCATGACGACCATGCCCGAAGCCGCGATCGCCAGGGAGCTCGCCCTGTGCTACACCTCGATCGCAGTGGTCACCGACATGGACGCCGGATTCGAGACCGGGGAGGGCGTCACCCAGAGCGAGGTGTTCGAGGTCTTCGCCCGATCCGTCGAGCGCCTCAAACAACTGCTCGCTGCAGCCGTCCGGGAACTCCCTCCGGCGGGACACTGTTCCTGCCAGCGGGTACTGGACGGCCTCAAACTCCCCTTCGACCTCCCCTGAGCCCATGGACCGCCCGACCTTCCCCCTCACGGGACCTCCCTCCGGAGGTCCCCGGGGGCCCCTGTCCCCCTGGTGGAGCACCCGGTCTCCGGGCGCTCGCCCCTGGATCGGTCCGCTCGGTCCGCTCGGTCCGTCCGGGCAGGCCGGTCCCACCGGCTCGCTCGGTCCACCAGGCTCGCTCGGTCCACCAGGCTCGTTCGGCCCACCAGGAGCGCTCGGTCCCACCGGCTCGTTCGGTCCCACCGGTCCCTCCGCTCCGGCCGGCTCGTTCGGCTCACCCGGTCCCACCGGTCCTACCGCTCCCTCCGGTCCCTTCGCTCCGGCCGTGCCCGGGCAGCGCCCCGGTGCTCGCCCCGGGCGACGTCGGGCCTGGCGACAGGCGCTGG
>JAUPKJ010000377.1 GCA_030837505.1 Actinomycetota bacterium | reverse complement strand
GCGGCCCAGACCGGCCCCGGGCGGGGAACCGGACGCCGACCGGGGGGCGGCGGAGCGCGGACACCGGTGGAACGGGGCGGCGGTGGCCCGGCGAGCCCCGCGCGCGGCGTCAGGACTCGTGTGGCTCCTCGGGGCGGCCCTGCTCACGCGGCCCTGGTGGCAGACGGTGCGTCAGTCCGCCGACGACCCTGCCGTGCCGTTCGTGGCCCGATTGCAGCGGGACGGCGGCCTGGAGATCGACGGGGCGCGGACCTACGCCGAGTACAGCCTGTACTGGCTCGGCTGGTGGGCGGGCCCGGTGACGCTGGTGGCGGCCTGGGCCGTCCTGGCCGTCCTGGCCCGCCGGGCCGTGTCGTGGGCGTTCCCGTCCCCCGAGGGCCCCGGGGCCGGGCAGGAGTCCCCGGTCCGGCAGGAGTCCCCGGTCCGGCAGGAGTCCCCGGTCCGGCAGGAGTCCCCGGTCCGGCAGGAACCCCCGGTCTGGCTCGTGCCCGCGGTCGTCGGCTTCTGCTCCCTGGTCCTGGTGCTGTACCGCCCCGGGATCACTCCCGACCACCCGTGGGCCGACCGCCGGCTCGTCACGGTCGCCCTGCCGACCGTCCTGCTGGCCGCCACGGCCGCCGCGGCGCACCTGTGGCGCGCCCGGGGCGTGCAGGGCGTGCAGGGCGTGCGCGGGGGACGGCGCGCGGTCCTCGCTGTCCCCGTGGCCATGCTCGTGCTGCCGCTGGGGGCCGCGGCGCCCTTCGTCCTGCAGCGCACCGAGGTCGGTCAGCCGGGGGCCGTCGCGCAGGTGTGCGACGCGCTGGGGCCCCGCGACGTCGTCCTGGCGGTCGATGCCCTGCCCGAGGGGGGAGCCTGGCGGGCCGCCAACGAGTGGCCCCAGATCGTGCGGGGGGTCTGTGACCGTCCGTCCGCTGCCCTGACCTCCTCCGCGGCCGATCTGCCCGTGACAGCGGCCCGCCTCGCCGAACTGATCGAGGCCCGGGGAGGACGGATGGTCCTGCTGTCGGCGGGCCCCGGCTCTCCGGGGGTCCAGCCCCTGCGGGCCCTGGGCCTGGAGCCCCGGCCGGTCACCTCCCTGAGGACCTCCCAGGACCAGCGGATCCTGGCCAGGCCCCCCCACCGCAGCTCCTCCCTGACGATCGAGGTCTGGCTCGCGGTCTGGGACGACACCCGTGACCCCGCCGCTTCGGACACGGGTTCCCCGAGGGGGTAGCCTCGACGGCCGATGGACGAGACCGAGCACCTGCCGACCGCCCCGCCCGCCCCGACCGCCCCGCGGACGGGCGGACCGGCGGGGGACGCCCCGACCGCCACGGTGGTTCTGCCCTGCTTCAACGAGCAGGACCATGTCCTGGCGGAACTGGAACGGATCACCGAGGCCCTGGACGTTTCCGGCCTGACCTACGAGATCCTGGCGATCGACGACTGCAGCACCGACGGCACCCTGGCCGTGCTGCGCCGGGCCGAGAAGGACCTGCCCCGCCTGCGCGTCCTGGCCTTCCGGCGCAACGGCGGCTCCGGCACGGCCCGACGGATCGGCACCCGGCAGGCCCGCGGGGAGATCGTCGTGTGGACGGACGCCGACATGACCTACCCCAACGAGCGGATCCCGGAGCTCGTGCGGGCCCTGCTGGACGACCCGGGGATCGACCAGATCGTGGGGGCCAGGACCACGGAGGAGGGCTCGCACAAGTGGCTGCGCAAGCCCGCCAAGTGGTTCATCCGCAAGGTGGCCGAGCGGCTGACCAACCGACAGATCCCGGACCTCAACTCGGGGCTGCGGGCCTTCCGGAGGTCGGTGGCCCTGCCCTACCTGCGGCTGCTGCCCCCCGGGTTCTCGTGCGTCACCACGATCACCCTGTCGTTCCTGTCCAACCAGCACGCCGTGGAGTACCTGCCGATCGGGTACGCCAAGCGGGCCGGGACGTCGAAGTTCCACTTCACGCGTGACGCCTACCGGTACATCCTGCAGGTCCTCCGGATGGTTATGTACTTCGACCCCCTCAAGGTCCTCATGCCGCCCGCCCTGTGGCTGCTGCTGATCGGCCTGGTCAAGGGCGTCGTCGACATGGTCAGACACCCGTTCTACTTCCCGGCGAGCACCGTGCTCCTCGTGCTCTCCTCGCTGATCATCGGTTCGATGGCCCTCATGGCCGACCTCATGGTCCGCTCGCGCGGGGAGACCACGGCCGACACGGCCTGGTTGGGCGCGGGCTCGCGTGGCGCCGTCACGAGGGCCGACCCGTCCGACGACCGGACCTCTCCGGGGGACTGATCATGCGAATCGCGCTCGTCGGCCCGGCCCACCCCTTCAAGGGCGGGGTGGCGGCCCACACCACCGAGACGGCGCACCGCCTGTCGGCCGCCGGACACCGCGTGGACCTCGTCTCCTGGTCCCGTCTCTACCCGCGACTGCTGTACCCGGGGGAACAGGCCGTTCCGAACACCGAACCGGACCTGCCGCCGTTCGAGCACACGATCCGGCCCCTGCGCTGGGACCGGCCCGGGACCTGGTGGCGCACCGGGCGCAGACTGCGCGGGCACGACCTGGTGATCCTCGTCGTCGTGGTCCCCGCGCAGATCCCGGCCCTGCTGACCGTGGCAAGGGCCGCGACCCGGGGCAGGGGAGCCCTCGCGGCCGGCACCGCCGGGGCCGGGCCGAGGATCGCCCTGATCGTCCACAACGTCGCCCCGCACGAGAGCCACCCGGGGGCCTCGACCCTGGTCCGTCGCCTGCTGCGGGCCGCGGACCTGTCCGTGGTCCACACCCCCGAGCAGGCCGAACGGGCCCGGGAACTGGGGGCCGCCGACGTCGCCGTCAGTGGCCTGCCCCCGCACCTGCCCGGGGGAACCCCCACCCCGGCCGAACGCGCCGAGTCGATACGCCGACGGCAGGAACGCGACCCGGCGGACCCCGTGCGTCTGCTGTGCTTCGGCCTGGTCCGCCACTACAAGGGCGTCGACCTGCTCCTGCAGGCCCTGCGCGACGTCCCGGGGATCACCCTCGGGGTCCACGGGGAACTGTGGGGCCAGGCCGGCGACAGGGTCCTGGAACTCTCGCACGACCCGGCCCTGGCCGGCAGGGTCCGTCTGGAGTCCGGCTACGTGCCCGCGGGCCGGATCCGCGAGGTGCTCGCAGAGCACGACGTGCTGGCCCTGCCGTACCGCAGCGCGACGGCCTCCCAGAACGTCCACCTGGCCCATGCGCACGGCCTGCCCGTGCTCGCCAGCGCTGTGGGCAACTTCCCGTCCCAGGTGCGCCCGGGGGTCGACGGTCTGGTCGTGCCGCCCGGCGACGTCCCGGCCCTCGCCCGAGCCCTGCGCGAACTGACCGACCCGACAGTCCTGGCCACCCTGCGCGCCGGGGTCGCCGACTGCCGGGACGACGACTCCTGGGACCACTACGTCACAGCCCTGACCCGGCAGCCCCGGTGAAGCCGCCACGGCGTCTCAGACCCCTTCTGTCCGGGCTGTCGGCCGCTGCGCGTTCCCCGCTGGGCCGTTGGGGCTTCGGCCTGCTCGCCGTGACCCTCGCGGTGTGGGCGGTCGCCTCGCGCCGGGACGAGGTCCTCGACGCCCTCGGCCGGCTGGAACCGGGGTGGACGGCCCTCGCGGTCCTGGCGACCGCCGCCAACGTCTGCGCTGCCGGACTCGTGTGGCGGTCCGTGCTCGCGGACCTCGGCGACCGGCTGCCCCTGCGCCCGGCCGCCAGGATCTTCTTCGTCGGCCAGATCGGCAAGTACCTGCCGGGAAGCGTCTGGCCCGTGGTCATGCAGGCCGAGCTGGGACGGGACCACGGTGTGCCCCGCCGGGACACGGCCGCCGCGACCGGGGTCAGCCTGCTGATCTCGGTCACCAGCGCCTTCGCGGTCGTCCTCGTCACCATCCCGTTCGTCCCCGACGTCCTGCCCCGGGGCTTCGGGTGGGCCGTGCTCGCCCTCGTGCCCCTCGCGGTACTGCTGCGTCCCCGCGTGCTCGGGCCCCTCCTGGACCGTGCCCTGCGCCTGGCGGGCCGCGAGCCCCTGAACCGCCGCCCCGGGGCTGCGGGCCTTGCCCGGGCCTTCGGGTGGGCCGTGCTCTCCTGGGCCATGGCCGGGGTCCAGGTCTGGGCGCTCGGAGTACCCCTCGGCGCGGACGCCGGGCCCCGAGGGCTCGCGCTCGCCGTCGGCGGCTACGCCCTGGCCTGGGGAGTGGGCTTCCTCGTCGTCGTCGCCCCCGCCGGGGCGGGCCCGCGGGAACTGGCCCTGGCCGCCGCCCTGGCGCCCGTCCTGGACGCAGGGGAGGTCGTCGTGGTCGTGCTGCTCTCCAGGGTGATCTTCACGGTGACGGACCTGGCCTTCGCGGGGGCGGGCCTCTGGCTGGCCCGTTCCGTGCCCCGCTCGACGCGCCCGGGCGGGACGGGCCCCCCGGGCGGTCCCGGGGGGACGACCGGCTCCGGCGCGGCCGCCGGCCTCACCGGAGCCCGAGCCGACGACGGTGACGCCGAAGCCGCCGACGCGGACGCGGAAGAGGTCCTGTAGCCCGGCGAGATCCACGAAGGCTGTGAGTCTCCCGAGGGCAGCGGGTTTCCCCAGGGCTGTGGGGCTCCCGAGGGCTGTGGGGCTCCCGAGGGTGGTGTGGGTCCCGAGGGTGGTGTGGTCCGCGGAGGCGGCGGGGTCACCGGTCCCGACGGGGCGCTGCGCCGTCCGGCGCGATCTTCAGAGTTCCCGGCCGGGCCGGGCCCGCAGGAAGACACGCGGCGGGGGCCCGGACAGGACCTCGAGATCGATCTCGAGGTCCTCGGACCGCCCGGCCACGCGCACCCTTTCGCAGAACCGTCCCAGGCCGACGAGGGCCCCGAGGTCCACCGGGCCCTCGGGGGAGGCGGGTGCCCCGGGCCCGTCCGGCGAAGGGCACGACACGACCACGGCCGTGCCCGCACCGGCGTCGGCCGTGCCCGAACCGGCGTCGTCGGCGGCCGACGGCGGGGCGGGTCGCACCTCGATCCCGGCAGCGAGCGCACGGTCCCCGGCCCGCGCGACCTCCAGGGCCCTCCTCAGGCGTTGGGCGGCATCTCCCGGGTCCATCGGTCGGGCCCGGACTCCGCCGGTGCCTGGGGGGACTCCCAGGGCCGCCCGGACGGCCTCGACGTGCCCCCAGCGGAACCAGTCCCCGCTGTCGGCGCGCAGCAGTTCTGCGGCCCCGGGGCCGTCGGTCCCGGTGACGAACGGGGCCAGGCCCCGCACCAGGGCCGCGGGCACGCCGTCGATCTTGCCTTTGACGAGGTCGGCGAGGGACGCGATCTCGTCGGCGACGGCCCGCAGGGTGACCTCCAGGCGGTTGCCCCGGGGGTCTGTCGTTCCGCGCAGGTCGTCGAGGACCTGCATTCCGGCGGCGCCGATGGCCTGGTCGACCTGTCCTTGGCGCCAGGGCCGACCCAGGGTGTCGCTGATCACGACGCCCGGGCGTTGCCCGGTCAGTCCGTGCAGGTCGGCTCGCAGTCGGCGGGCGAGGGCGTCGGGGTCCTGCGGCAGGAGCAGGACGGTGCCCGGCGCGACGTTGCTCGTGTCGACGCCGGCCGCCGCCATGACGGCCCCGCAGCGCGAGTGCACGATGCGGGTCGTCCCGCGGGGTCCGGTCCGTTCGGCGACCACGCGCACGGTCTGGTGGTCCACGGCCTGCGCCCGGTCGTCGGCCCGCACCGTGAGACCGCCGGCCTTGGAGACGATCTTGCTGGAGACCACGAGGACGTCCCCGGGCAGCAGCGGCTCCTCCGCGAGTTCCAGGGCTTGCACGAGCAGGGTCGCGAGGTCGTCCCCCGCCGCGACCTCGGGTATCCCCGGCAGCCCCAGGGCCAGGACCCGTCCGGCCGTGCGGCCGGACGGCGCGGCCGGGGTCACCGCCCCACCGATCCGGTCCCGGCGCCGTGCTGTGGGGTCTTTTCCCGCGTTCGCAGGTCGGCGGCAAGGTGCAGGGCCTCGCCGGCTATCCGGGCCGCGGACGGGAGGTCGGACATGAGCAGCGGCAGGGCCCGGACGAGCGGTCGCGGCGGACGGCCCGGTCCGGCGGTTCTCGTGCCGTCGGCGGTCGGGTCGGGTCCGGTCCGCGGGGGGGCGTCCACGTCGTCGACGAGCCAGCCGTCGAGGAAGTCCGCGTACAGGCCCGCGACGGTCGCGGCGCTGGTCGGCAGTCCCCGGGCGGCCAGACAGGCGTCGGCCATCCCCCGGACGGGGGCCCCTCCGATGATCGGACAGACCCCGACGACGGGGGCGGCGCCCTCGCGCAGGGCCCGGCGGATTCCCGGGACCGACAGGATCGTGCCGAGGGAGACCACCGGGTTGCTCGGCGGCAGCAGGACGACGTCGGCCGAGGCGATCGCCTCCAGGACCCCGGGCGCCGGTCGGGATTCCTCCGCCCCCACCGCGACGATCTCGTGGGCGGGGACCCCGGCCCGCAGCCGGACCCACCACTCCTGGAAGTGGATCTTTTCGTACCGCGCTGAATCCTCCGGAGAACCCGCGAGCGGAGCACGGTTTGTTCCTCTTGGGGGAGTCGTACGGCCCGATTCGACCGATTGAGCGGTGACATTCCCGATCGTTTCGTTGTGATCATCAGTGGACCCGGGGATGGTTCTCGGGTTGTTCCCCGTCCGTCCCGGATCGTGCGGCCGTGGATCCGACAACTTTCGATCTTGTGTTCCCCGGTCCGGGACCCGGGAAGAGCCGGGGCCGGACAATTGATCGTTGCTCACCGGTCCGGCGGGCGATGCCGTTCCGTCCGGGCCCCGCTCGTTCCGCGCGGCGTCGTCGGCCCGCCGGCGGGCCGCGCGCAGCGTCTCGCGGTCGACCAGGACGTGGGTCTCCACGCGGTCCTCGGTCATCGGCAGCAGCCGGACTCCCGGTCGCCAGCGTTCGCACAGGTGTGCCGTGACCTCTGCCAGCCCCGTTCCCCGCGCGAGCAGGGACGTGCGGACCAGGTGGGTCGCGATGTCCCTGTCCCCCAGAGAGAACCAGTCCTCGGTGGTCCCGTGGGCGCGCAGCTCCGCGGCCACGGTGTGGGTCTCGTCGTTCCTGCCCCAGCCCTCGGTCTCGCAGACGCCGCCCCCCAGCGTGTACATGACCGTGTCCAGGTCGGGGCAGATCCTCAGGCCGTGCAGGGTGATGTCGTCGCCGGTGTTCCCGATGACGGTGACGTCGGCGGGGGTCCCGCCGGCAGGTTCGACGGCGAGGTGATGGAGCAGCCCCCGCAGGAAGCGTGCTGCTCCGATTCCACCGGCCAGGGCTGTGATGCGCACGGATCCATCCTCCCAAGTCCCCTGTCGGGGTCCCTGCCGGGGCGGGGACGGTTTTCATCGTCGGGGCGACGGAAGGACGTCCTTGCGGATCGTGGAGGTATCAGCTGTGAGAGGTTTTCCCTCCTGAACGAGGAGGTGGGACCGAAATTACGTCCCAAAACGTCTGTGGAAAGGGCTATGGGGAAGCGGTGAATACCAGAGATCGGCTTGACGGAGTTGGTACGACACGCTTGTAATTTCATTGGTGTTACAGACGGTTATCACGTAACGTGTTCGGGTGAACACGCATTGTGGGGGGACGCCCCGCAAGGGGTCAGGGGTCGAGGAGGGGCACCGTTGCACGAGCTCAGAGCCATCGGGCCGAGCCGACCGGAGGACGACGCTCTGCCGGCAGAGCTGGAGTGGCAGGAGCGGGCGCTGTGCGCCCAGACCGATCCGGAAGCCTTCTTCCCGGAGAAGGGCGGCTCCACCCGGGAGGCCAAACGCGTCTGCATGTCCTGCGACGTGCGGGCCGAGTGCCTGGAGTACGCGCTGGCGAACGACGAGCGCTTCGGCATCTGGGGAGGTCTGTCCGAACGGGAACGCCGCCGCGTCAAGAAGCGAGCCGTCTGACGGCCCGACCACGCGGCACGGGTCACCGGGGAGCCCCCGGTGACCCGCACGGTGGCGACCGGGCGCGAAACACCCTGCCTCCTGTCCGGACCGGGACAGTCCGTCAGCGCGTTGCCCGACCCGCCGCCGGCACCGCGACCGGCCGGGCCCCTGGTCCCCCGACCGCGGGTGACCGCCGTCCTCGTGACGGGCGAGGGCTCCGAGCACCTGCCGCGCACGACCGCTGCGCTCGCGGCCCAGACCCGGCCCGCGGACGTTCTCGTCGCGGTGCAGGCCGGTGGCGTCCCGCAGCACACCGATCGCCTGCGTGAGATCGCCGGGCACGTCCTGCACCTGGAGGGCAGGGCCTGCTTCGGCGACGGCGTCAGGGCCGGCCTCGCAGCCCTGGACAGTCTCACCGCTCCCTCGGCCGATCCACGGCCCTCCCCCGACCCGGAACCCCCGCCCCCGCCGGGGAGCGGACAGCGGGGAGAACCCGGGTCGGCGCCCGGGGCGGCAGCCGGCTTGGCAGCTGGGCCCGCGGCCTGGGTGTGGTTGCTCCACGACGACTGCGCCCCGGCCCCCGACGCCCTGGCCCGCCTGCTGGACGCCGTCGAGCGCGGACCGTCGATCGGCGTGGCCGGCTGCAAACAAGTGAGCTGGGAGGACGACCAGCAGCTGCGGGACGTCGGCTTCACGACCTCGAGGCTGGGCACCCGGGTCACGGGACTGGACCTGTTCGAGGTCGACCAGGGGCAGCACGACGACCGCTCGGACATGCTGGCCGTCTGCGAGGCCGGGATGCTCGTGCGCCGCGACGTCTGGGACGCCCTGGGCGGAACCGATCCGGCCCTCGGCCGGGCCCGGGTCGACCTCGACCTGTGCCGCAGGGCACGTCTGGCCGGACACCGCGTGGTCGTCGTCCCCGAGGCCGTCGTGGCCCACGCCGGGCGCAGCACGGTCGGGGACCTGCCCCCGCGGGGCAGCACGTACCGGGCGGACCGTCGTGCGGTCCTGTACCTGCGCCTGGTGGGAACCCCCCTGATCCTGCTGCCCCCGATCGCCCTGGCCGCCCTGACCGCAGCCCCGCTGCGCGCCGCGGCCGGGATCCTGACGGGAAAGCCCCTGCGAGCGCTCGACGAGTTCTGGGCCACGGGCAGGGTGCTCGCCGGCCCGGTCTCGTTGGTCCGGGCGAGGAGACGCCTGCGGTCCGTGCGGAGGGTTCCCCGCCGGACCCTGAGGCCGCTCCTGGCGACCCGGCGTCAGCTGTGGTTGCACCGTTGCAACGGTTCCGTCCTGCGCGCAGCGGCCCGCCCGGGCCGGTCGAGGCGGGCGCCGTGCGCGCCCGGCCTTTCCACGGGCCCGGACGTCGAGGCCCTCCCGGTGCCGGAAGCCACCGCCTCCGGGGCCGTCACGGAGGCGGTCACGGAGGACGTCGCCGGGGTCGTAACGGAGGACGTCGCCGGGGTCGTAACGGAGGTCGTCACGGAGGCGGGCTCGGGGGGGTCGGGACGTGCGGGGCTGTCCGTGCGTTCGCGGGGGATGACGGGTGAGCGTTCGCCCCTGGGCGCGCGCCGGGGGTCCGGTCCGGCTGTCCTGATGGCACTGGTGGTCACGGGGGCGGCGGCGATCGTCGCACTGCGGGAGGTGTTGCGGCCCGGCACACCCCAGGGGCCTTGGCTGATGCCGGTCCCGGACACGGCGGGGCAGCTGTGGCGCTCGGCGACCGGAGGGTGGCGGTCCGCGGGCCTGGGCAGCAGCGCCGTCGCGGATCCCGCCGATCTCGTCCTGGCTCTGCTGGCGCATCTCGTGGGGGGAGACCCGGACCGGGCCGTCACCTTGTTGCTGCTGGCGGGGGCTCCACTGTCGGCTCTGGTCGGTTACTGGGCGGCGGGCAGGTTCACGGCGGCGAGGGCCGTGCGGTGGTGGGCAGCCCTCGGATGGGGGTGCGCCCCCACGCTGTTGGCCGCTCTCGCGCAGGGGCGTCCCGCGGGTGTTCTGGCCCATGTGCTCCTGCCTCTGCCCGCCCTGGCCGTGGCACGGGTCCTGACGGTGGCGCGGACCTGGGACCTGGGCGGGCGCCGGGGGGAACGACATCGCGCGAAGCGGGACACCCCGCGCCTGGGTTCGCTGCGCGCAGCGCTCGCCGCGGGGCTGCTGCTGACCCCGGTCCTGGCCTGTGCGCCGTCGCTCGCGGTGCCGACGGTGGGGATCCTGACGGTGCTGGTCGTCGTGTCGGGGCGCCGCGGCCCGATGCTCGTGGTCACTGTGCTGTTGCCGCTGGCGTTGCTGCTGCCGTGGTGGTGGGCCGTGGCCGGGAACTGGAGCCTGCTGCTGGCCGATCCGGCTCCCGCCGGTGGGCCGGACAGCCCTTGGTGGCACCTGCTGGGGTACCCGGCGTCCCCCTGGGGGCTGGTGGAGCCGGCAGCGGCCCAGCTGCGGGGTCTGGTCGTCGCCGAGGTTCCGGTGCGGGCCCTCGCCCTGGGGCTCGTGCTGGTCACGGCCGGACCGGTGCTCCTGTTGGCGGGGGCGGCGCTGACCCGCGGGGGGACCGCGGGGAGGGGGGCCGCCGTGGCCTGGGGGGTCGCTCTGGTGGGGTTGGCGACGGCGGTCGCGGCCGAGAGGGTGCCGGGGGGCGCGCACGGGGCGGCCGTGGGACGGGCCGGTCCGGGGATCTCGTTGTTCACCGCGGGGGTTCTCGCAGCGGCCCTGTGCCTGTGGACCCCCCGACCCGACCGGGAGTGCTCCTCGGGCCAGGACCGGGACCGGGGCCAGGACCGGGGTCGGGGCCGGGTGCGGGAGCGCCGACGGTCCTGGGCGCCGGGCGCGACGGCCGGGGTCCTGTTCCTGGCCCTCACGGGGCCCCTGGCCACTCTCGCACTGTGGACGGGGCAGTGCTCCCGGGCGGACGGGGAAGTCCTGGGGGTGC
>JAUPKJ010000376.1 GCA_030837505.1 Actinomycetota bacterium | reverse complement strand
GCCCGGCGTGGCCCTGCGCCGTGCGGGCGGACGCCGCGGACCTGCACCAGAGGGTCCTCATGATGACCTGGCGGAAGGTGTGGGCAGGGTCCGAGCATCGGAGCGGGGTCTGCTGGGCGGGGCCTCACCGTCGTCCGTTCCGAACAGCGGAGCGTCAGTGTCGTGCCCTGTGGATACGGTGCCCGTCATGGTGCTGATCAGTGGCGAGTTGCTCGCTGACTACTCACAGGTCGAGCTTCACCCGGGAGACGGTGGGCACGTGTTCGGGATGGGGGACATCGGGTTGGCGAACGGCGAGTTCGGAGAGCACGCCGTTCTGATCGTTCCGCGGCAGTGGGGACCCGTCGCGTTCGAGATCCGCCTGTCGGACGCGGAACCGGCGGTCGAACCGGCCTGGGACGCGGCAGTGGAGTTCTCGATGCACGTGGGTGACTCTCCCTGCGCGACAGGGTGGGCGGGCCAGGGAGACCTGGACATTCCTCTGTCACAGACAGACGTACGGGTGCGGTACGTGGTTCTCGACGGGCAACTTGCCCAGGACCTGGACTCCGGGCAGGACCTGGGCTCCGGGGAGGGCGGTCCCGGACCGGAACGGTGCCTGCTGCAACTGTGGCCGGGCCCCTGGGCGGCTCCGCGGACCGTCGTGTCGACGTCGCCGTGGAGCCAGTACTGGACGTTCGGCCAGGAGGCGTCGGAGTTGCTCGTCGAACTCGCCGATGTCCCCGACCCGGAACGGCTCCCCCTGGTCATCGACGGCGCCCTGGAGGCCCACCCCGACATCGGGGCCCGGCTGCGGGCCGGGGACCAGCGGTACCGGTCAGGGGTTCTCCGGTATCTGCAGGAACTCTTCCAGGTCACGCACCTCACCGGCGCGTACGACGACATCCGTCATGACCACGACCGTCTCCACGACCTCATCGATGAGCGCAGCCGGACGCACCGGGGCTGAGGCCCGGGAACCCCCACCCACCCCCCGCCACAGGCATCCTGGGTGAAAGATCCGATATGTCCTTGCGGGCGACTGGGTCGCTCAACAGGTCGAGCAGTTGCTGCCGTAGGCGCAACAGGACCAGCCTGGTGGTCAGTTCTGGCGCAGTCGGTCCCGGGCTGCACGGACGTAGAGGCCCGCGGCAAGCCATTGACGGGGCAGGGCGTCGGCGTCCGGCGTGGTCAGTCGGCCGAAGACATCTCGCTCGCCCGGGTGGGCAGCTTCCGTGAGGGCGGTGAGGAGGTCGGCCCCAGCAGCCAGGTGGGATCGACGCAGCGCAGCCACGTCGGCGCGGACGCCTGCTCGGGACCCGGGCGCGGTGAGCGTGAGCCGGCCGCCGGCGACGACGCGTTCGTGGCGTCGGGTGAGGGCGTCGAGGGGATCGGGCGCCTCGGGCAGGTGGGGGTAGACGGGAGGCGGTCCCGAGGGTCGCAGGAAGGTGGGCGACAGGTGGTCCAGTCCCAGGTCGGCGTGGCCGGCGAACTCCTCGGGCAGATCGAGGTCCCCTCCTCCGACGGCCAGGAGTTCCAGGGTCCGCGCTCGCGTGGGCGAACGGCGTCCGACGGCGAGCAGGCGCAGCCCAGGGGCGTCGGCCAGGATCCGGAGGTTGTCCCGGAAGGCTGCCAGAGGCGTCGGCGGTGTGGTCAGCCGGACGGGGTTGCCAGCTTGATCGACGGCGAGCACCTCGTACGGGGTACGTGCGCAGACGGTCAGCTCGAGCAGGGCCAGGGGCCCGGGGCCGGCGGCTGCGAAGAGCGATCGTAGGGGTGGGTCCGACCAGGGTGTGCCGCAGGCGGACACGGCCCGGACGTTCTTGCCGGTCCCCAACCGTCCCTCCGGGTTCGCGGTGGCGCCGGCCAGGACCATGCCGGCTCGGGACAATCGGGAGTGGCTGAGCCCCGTCTCCCCGACGGCCACGGGTCCCTGGGCCGAACTGCGGACTCGTTCGGCGTTGCCCGGGCGGACATCGGAGACCGACCAGAATCGGCCGTCAGGATCGACGAGCCAGACCACGACCCCGGCGTACCCGGCGTCGCTGATCACGGGCTCGAGGCACAGGCCTGTCAGTCTCAGACCCCCCACGGCGGCGTACCGGGTGCGGGCTCGACCTCGCCAGACCGCCGGATCGCCGCGTCCTGTCCGGACCATGTGCGCGGTTTCCAGAACCTCCAGGAGGTCGTCGCAGAGGTCGTGGAGTCTGAAGGAAGGGTCGTCATCGCGGCCGGCCCGTACTGCGGTGACCACTCGGACAGCGGCAGCAGCCAACCGATGCAGCCCATGGATCCTGGCGCGGTGCAGGGCTCGAAGCAGCTCGCCCTGGACGGCTGCACCGGCCCCCGGCAACCCGGCGTCCAGGAGCCGGCCGGCTGCCGTGGCCACTGCGGCGGCTGCCCGCTGTTCGGACGCGCGCCAGGCGTCACTGCCGTGTCCTGCGGCGTCGGCTGGGTCGGTGTCGTCGTGCGCGAGGACCGGCTCGTGGGCGTCGGGGCCGAGCTGCGGGGCTTTCGGCCCCTCGGTGGTCGGCGCGGGCGAGGTGGCCCGGCCCTGTGCGGCCTGCTCGGCCACGGGGGCGGCCGCGAGCACGCAGGCCCGGTGCAGGCACGCGGGGGCCAACAGACACCCACAGTGCACCTGCTCGGGATCGCGGAGCACGCCGTCGGCGGGGGTGAGCGTGACGACCGTGTCACCGGGCAGCCGGACCTCGTGGCCGTCGATCAACCAGGTGGCCGCCTGGGCGACGGCGGCGTCGAGCTTCGCGCGCAGCCGGGCGGGGAGCGCGGCGATCGTGTCGGCGACCAGGAGGGGGTCTGCGGGTGGCAGGCGGGTCATGTGATCTGCTCCGCGACCCAGCGTGCGAGTTCCAGCGGGCTGAGCGCTGCGATCGGCATACCGGCGGCCACCAGTTGTTGGGCGGTTGCGACGCTGTAGCGGGCCGCTCCGGCCTGGTCGAGGCTCGCGCAGCCCAGGACGTGCACGCCGGCTTCGACGAGGGACCGGACCTCCGCGAGGAGGGGGCCGACGGGCCCGCCCTCCTCGAAGTCGCTCACGACGACGACCATCGTCCGGGTGGGCACGGTGACCAGGGACCGTGCCGCGGACAGCCCGGTGGCGATCGATGTTCCGCCGCCGACCGAGACCTCCAGCAGCAGCGACAGCGGGTCGCTGACTGTCCCGCTGAGGTCCATGACCTCGGTGGAGAAGGCGAGCAGGTTCGTCGTCAACGCGGGCACGCCCGACAGGACGGCCGCGGTGATCGCGGCCCAGACCGTGGACGCTTCCATGGAACCGGACACGTCGACGACGAGGACGAGGCGCCAGTCGGTGGAGCGGTGGGCGCGGGTGGCGAACACGGGACGTTCCGGTACGACCAACACGGTCCCGTCGGGGCGTTTCAGGACCATGCGCAGGTTGGCGTTGATGGTGCGCCGCAGATCCAGGCGCCCGCTGGGGCGACGGGTGGGGCGAGCCGTGGCGAGGCCCGACAGGGCGGGCGCCAACTGGGTCGCCAGGCGCCGGGTCAGGTCGGCCACGACCTTGGCCACCAGGGGACGCAGCCGGGCCACCACGTGCTCGGGAAGTGCTCCGGCCAGGGAAAGCACGGACGTCAGCAGTGTCACCGAGGGCCGCGCCGAGGCGGGATCCAGGGCCAGAGCCGCGTCGACGCGGCCGGTCGCCGCCGCGGCGGCGAGGACTTCCTCCCGCACCAGCGGTCCGAACAGCGTGGTCAACTCCTCCGACCACTCCCGGACACTCGGAGACGGTGGCTCGGCGCCGTCCGCTCCCCCGCCCAGCCCGCTCTTCGATCCCTCGCCCCGACCGTTGCCGTAGAGCTCGTCCAGGGCCAGTGCCATCCGTCGGGCCGTGGGCGGCAGAAGGTCCCGTCGGCGACCCAGGACCAGGCGCCATCGGTCAGGCGGCTCCAGAGCGACCGCGCCGGCCAGGCCCTGACGTTCCAGGACGGACAGGGCGTGGGCGTCGGCCTGCGCCCACTGGCCCAGCAGGACGGGGTCGATGTCCAGGACGAGGTCGAGACGGTCACTGAGCCGATCTTCGACCGCTGTCAGCAGCCTGTCCCGGGCCGCCGGGGACAGCACGTCGAAACCGCCGCGCAGGGCAGCCAAGCGATGCAGGAACACAGCGTCCGGCAGACGCTCCACCCGCAGCAGCAACGGATCGAGCACGTCAGCGCCAGCTTCCAGCAACGGGCCGGCCACGGCGAGCAGCCCCGACAGTCGTCCGGTGAGTTCCTCCGGCGAATCGAGGTCGAGCCAGGCCGCTGCCCGCTGCCCCAGCCCCGTGGCGTCGTCGAGGCCGAGGACCACCCGGACCGCACCGGCGGCGGCGCGCATCAGGGCAGTGCCGTGATCGGACAGGTGCGCCAGGGCGGCGTCCAGACGCAGGGACAGCCCGTGGCGATCACGGCGGACGACGAGGGCCAGCAGCGTCCGGGCGTCGGCCACGTCCACCGATCCGGCCAGACCGTCGATCTGGCGGATCGCAGCCTCGTGCAACACCTCGGCCAGGGGCCCGATCTCCGGTGAGGGGGCCTGGCCGGGCAGGCCCCCGGTGGTCAGACGGGCGAGCAGGTCCAGACCCTCGATCAGCTCTGCCAGGGTCGCAGAACGGGGAAGGACCTCGGCGACGTCGGTGAGTCGTTCGGCCACCAGGTCGGGCAGCCCGCAGCGAGTGGCGTCCTGCAGGCCGTCGAGGACCTGACGGCCGGTGCTGCCGCCCTGCTCCCGTTCCTGGGCGCGGGCCTGTCGCAGCACTCCGGCGCTGGCCTGTGCGAGGGTCACCCCTCGCAGTCCGGCGACTTCGAGCAAGGCTGCGACGGCCGGAGTCCACTGCGCGACCCAGCGGGTGGTCACGGCCTCCGCGTTCCCGACCCCCGCGACCTCGCCGGGCTGGGCGTAGGGGACGCCGCACACGCGCAACCTGTGCAGGGTGACCTCGCGGCGTGCGTCGAGGAGGCTTCGCAGCGGGTCCAGCCGTAGCTCGGTCCGTGCCGGGGCGTCCGGATCAGGCAGGTGCAACCGGCGCAGGAGTCCTTCGACGGCGGGCGCGAGTCCGCAGCGCGGGGCTCCGGCGGGCAGCCGCCCCCGCCGGTCACCGACCAGGACCTGTTCCATCGCGTGGGCCACGATCCGGCCGCGGCCCAGAGGCTCGCCCTGGGCCAGGACGGTGGTCAACGCCTCGACCAGTTCGCCGCGGGCGGGCGCCGGCAGTCCCCGCAGCCGGGCCAGGTCACCGGCCAGGCGCACGACCTCGCGCGCCTCGCCGGGGCCGGCGGGGTGGCCCTGGGCCCGGATCCGGCCGCAGATTTCCACCACGAAACCGACCAGGGCCGTCTCGATCCGCTCCGGGTCGCCGCGCGCCGACAGCACCGCGGCCTGCCAGCGTGGGTCCCGGATCCCCGCCGGGTACCCGGACCGGCTGTCCAACAACGGATCGGCGTACGGGACGAGGCTGGTGACGGCGTCTGCCACGTCCTCGCACGGTCCGGTGGCGCCGTCCAACAGGGCAGCGGCGTGGTAGGCGCCCACGACGACGGCGCAGCGGCGCCCGCCGTGCTCGGCGAGCGCGCTGCGCATGTACGCCTCCCGGCGCAGGTCCACCGCGTCGACGTGCTCGCCGTCGTCCGCTCGCAGGGCCCAGCCGACGGCCAGGGCGGCCCGGCGTACTCGTTCCGGAGGGCTTCCCGGTGCCGGAGCTTCGACGACCCGGTCCCACAGGTCGTCACCGTCGCGTCCGGTCGCACCGGTCCGCAGGGCGGTGGCCAGTTTCCGCCCTCCCCCGCCGTCCCGGTCGGCGGCCCATCCCGGGTCGCCCAGCGGCAGGTCGAAGGCCACCAGTTCGACGCCGTGGGCCCGCGCCCACCGAGCAGCGACCAACTCGGGCGAGAAATCGGCGAACGGATAGAACCACAACGGTTCCCCAGCGCCGGCGAGGGCGACCGGGGCCGAGGTCGCGGGGTCGGTCAGCCAGGGCAGCCATCGCTGGAACTGGGTCGGCAGTTCCAGTCCGATCACCTCGGGGCCGAAGCCGTCGAGCAGGGCCGGCAGCACGCCGGAGACGGCGGGCGAATGGTGGCGGACCCCGATGACGAACGGCTCGGTGCTGGCGGCCAGCCGCTCGACCTCGGTGACGGGGTCAACCGTTGAGCTGGTCACGCAGGTCCCACATTCGCCGCCACGTCCGCGAACCGTCCTCCGCCCGGCGGCGCACGGCACCGTCCCAGTACCCCAGCAGGCGCGCGGCATCGCCCTGGTCGTCCTTGCGGACCACCCCGAGCAGGTGGCCGGGGAGCAGGGACAGAACATCCTTCTGGGAAGGGAAGTAGGCGGCCGCCAGCCCGATCGACGCCGCGACGGACACCGCCTCCGCGGTGCTCATCACGGTGGACGGCCTCTCGACCTCCCAGCCCTCCACCGTGGCGCCGGTCCGCAGGTCCCGGAACGCGGTCACGAGGACCTCCAGGACCGCGTCGTCCACGGCGAAGGGGGCCTGCACCCGTTCCAGCAGCAATCTCGCCTGCCGGCGCACCAGGGCGGTCTCGGTCGCCAGGTCCGCGATCGGGGAGACCAACTCGAAGTTGAACCGGCGCTTGAGCGCTGCCGACATCTCCGACACTCCGCGGTCACGAAGGTTCGCCGTCGCGATCAACGCGAACCCCGGCGCGGCGTACACGGCCGAGTCGGAGCCGCCGGCCAGTTCCGGGACCGCGATCCTGCGGTCGGACAGGATGCTGACCAGCGCGTCCTGGACCTCCGGCAGGCACCGGGTGATTTCCTCCACCCGGGCGACCGCTCCGCCGGACATCGCCGCCATCACCGGGGACGGCGTCAGAGCCTCACGGCTGGGTCCGCGGGCCAGCAGCAGGGCGTAGTTCCACCCGTACCGCAGCTGGTCCTCCGTGGTTCCCGCCGTGCCCTGGACGATCAGACCGCTGGTCCCGCAGACTGCGGCCGACAGCAGTTCGGACAGCATCGACTTCGCGGTGCCCGGCTCGCCCACCAACAGCAGGCCGCGTTCCCCGGCGAGGGTGACGACGCACCGCTCGACCAGAGCCCGTTCCCCCACGAACTTCGCCGCGATCGTGAGCCGGGCCGGGACGGCGTCGATGGTGCGTCCACGCGGCAGGGTCAGGGGCTGCTCGCTGCCCATCACGAATGTCACCACGGCGCGAGGAGTCAACTGCCAGCCAGGAGGGCGGGGCCCGTCGTCGTGGGCGGCGAGGAAAGCCAGCTCGGTGGCATGGACTTCCTCGGCAGGGTCGAACTGGCGTGCCTGGCTCATCGCCGACGTCCCGTCTGCAGCGTCTCGAGGGCAGGGCCCTCACCTGATCGGACCCGGTCCCAGGCCGCCGGGAAGAGTTCCGCCACGGGACGGGCCGGGACGCTCACCCCGAGCGGGCCCCGCCCGTCCGGCAGGAAGCCCAGCAGCGACACCTTCCAGGTCTCGATCGGCAGCATCGGCGCCTTCACGTCGAGCCAGCCCCCGGGCAGGAACGCCTTGCGGCCCGCCCGGGACCGTTTGCCCCCGACCAGCAGTTTCGCGTCGAGCAAGGCGTGGGTGGCGCGTCGCAGGTGGGTCGGGGTCCAGCCGTTCCACCGGGCCACGTTCTGGTCCGTGGGATCCGGCAGCGCGAGAACCTGTAGATACAGTCGCGCCGCCGACTCGTCCAGGCCAAGATCCTGTTGCACCTGGACGACCAGCTCCGGGACGCTGACAGCCGGGTCCTGCGCCCAGCCCGTCTCTGGCAGGCCGGGGCCCTCGACCAGCCGGGCCACCGCCGGATCGCGGAGCAGTCGCAGGGCGGCCGTCGGCGGGTCGAACACGCCCTCGGTCGCCTTCAGCAGAGGGTCCTGCGGGTCGGACAGCTGTGCCGGTCGCAGGTAGAGAGATGTGGCGTACCCGTGGTCCACCAGGACGCCGGCGGCGCCGAGCGCCACGGTCCGTGCCGTCCCGGCCACGGCCATGGGCGTCGGTGCCGGGTGCTCGTACGCCTGTCGGATCCCGCCCAGGTCATGTCCCCGCAGCGCCGGTACGAGCAGATCCGGGTTCCGCAGCCGATCCAGCAGGGCGGCATGGGTTCGTGGAAGCGCAGCCCGCAGCGGGCTGTCCAGCGGAAGGCGGTAGCTGAGCCAGAGCAGGCCCGCGGCCGCCGGCACGAGTTTCTGCCCGTCCAGGCCCCCTGAGTCGCCCTGGGCCGTCAGCTGCCCGTCCTTCACGGAGAACCGCTCGTCGACCGTGAGCCAACTGCAGGTCGAGGGGCCCACCAGCCCCGAGAGCAGGGCCGCGGTCGGCAGGTGTCCCTGTTTCAGCGTCGTGTCGGCCTCGGCCACCAGATCCTCCGGGACGACCACCCGGCGACCGAAGGCAGCCACCCAGGCCTGCGCGACGGCGTCGACGTCCGGCCCCCGGTCCCAGAGGTCGATCACCCGCTCCGGCAACGCCGACCCGCAGGACATCAGCCGGGACGCCGCCGGGAGAGCGGCCAGGACTCGCCTGGCGGACGCGGCCTCGGCCACCTTCAGGCCGAGCACCTTCCTGGTGCCGCTGTCCAGGAAATTGTGGAGCGTCGAGTCGATCCGGGGCAGCCCGGCGAGCAGCAGGGACGCCTCCGCGCGGGTCAGACCGGTCAGGCCGACCAGCCGGTCGACCGCGTCGGCGCTCCATGGGGCGGGGCCGCGCGAGCGGATCAGTTCCAGGAGTTCACGGACCCGCTCCCGCCCACCCCAGCCCGTGTTCCTGCGGGAGGAGCCGACGGTGAAGCCGGGGACGGCGCCGAACGTGCCCGACGGCGAATGCTCCAGAGCAGTCACGACCTCGATCGCCTGGGGATTCCCGTTCCAGCGATGAGCCACGTGGAGCACCACGGCCGAGGTGCGCCCGGTGTCGATCACCTTCCCCGGCATGTTCTCGACCTGTCCGCCCGACGCCCCGGACGGCAACCCGCCACCGGCCCGGGACTCCCGCTTCAGCACGACGACCCGCCACCGGCCGTCCGCCTCGACCAGCGGTGTCCGGCTGACGGTCCCCAGGAGCTCGATGAGCGCGGCCCGGTCCTGTTCCGGGGTCGCCGCCGAGGCGGCGCGCAGCGCGATCGCGGCCAGGCCGCCGATGGCGCACGGCCAGTCGACGTTGCCCTCGGGGAACTCTTGTACCGGTTGCGGTCCGCGGTGCCTGGTGAGCTTGGCCAGCAGTCCCTTCCGGGCGGGCTCCGCCAGTCGGTCGCAGGCCGAGCGGATGGCCCGGAAGGTCGAAGTAACCGGCATGTTGTGGGCGTTGTGGGCGTAGTACGTCGTGGGGTACTTCCCGTTGCGGGACGACAGCCCGGACAGGGCCTTCGCCAACTGCTCATCGCTGACCTGGGGATCGGCCGGTTGGCCGGCCTCGGACGGGTTGCCTGCCTCGGCCGGTTGGTCGGCCTCGGAGGGCTCCGCGTCGGCTTCGGGAAGGGCAGCCAGGCTCTGCGCGCACCCCGTGGCGATCTCCACGGCCCCGGCGATGCCGGCGACCAGTCCCGGGTGCGAGACCCCGGGCAGGACGCGCCGTACAGCCTTTGGTCCCGCGGTGAGCAGGGCTTGCCCCTGCGCGTCGGTGACAGTGCGCAGGACGGCCGACCCCGTTTCGTCTCGGGGGCGCAGGGCGTGCCACCAGGCCAACGGTGGTACGTAGGGTGTGCCCGCGGCGTAGCCGTGGGACCGCGTGCCGGGGACGTACTGGCTGCCGACCGCGCGCCCGTCCCACAAAGTGAGCAGGTTCCCCCTGAACAGCACGGTGACCTTGGTGCCGTCGGGCAGCCGCAGGGACCCGGCCGGCGTGGCATCGGCCAGCCGACCGACCTGATCAGTGGACAGGTGGACGGTGGTCTCATCGATCGACGTGCCGACCTTGCTGCCGTCGGCGTTGACGACCGCCCGCCACCCGAGCAGTCCGCCCGAGGTGCCGAGCGGGGATTCCTCGCAGCCCTCCGGCACCGGGGCCAGAGCGCTCACCTGGTTCTCCAGCTGCGCCCCGTCGGACTCCAGCCCCGCCTCCAAGAAGGTCGGCAGGCAGAACCGGCCCGGGTTCCCGGTCGCGGGGTCGAACTCCCGCCATCCGCGTTCCTCCCACCGGTACCAGGAGGTCCCGTCACTGACCACCCGACGCCGTTCGGCGAACGACCGCGCTCCCGCGACCAGGGGCCGCCCACCGGTCGTGCGTCCGCCTGAGGGAAGCGGCAGCGATATGGCCTGCTGCAGGCCCTGCCACCAGGCCACGGCCGACGGGACCTCAAACACCTCCCCGGGGGACCCGCTCCAGTAGCCCACCACCCCCGAAACGGTCCGCCACGAGACGAGGAACTGCCCGTCGACGAATTCCGCCGAGGTGGAGTAGGCATAGATGTTCGCGAAGGACCGGTACGTCGACGGCCTGCGCACATCGTGCGAGGCGAGGATCGACGTCGGGCCGACGGCGACAACCTTGGCGTCGCTGGCCAGGACCAGCGCCGGCCAGGCCTCGCGCACCTGGAGTCCGTCCCTCCAGGCCGGCTGATCGGTCGGCTTCGGGAAGTCGGGCAACGCCTGTTCCAGGGCCGGCCAGCCGAACTCGTCCAACAGCCCGATCCGCAGAGTGCGCGCCAATGCCCTGCCCGGATCAGCCGCTCGGAGGCGGGAACGCAGCGTGGGTTCCACTGCCAGTACGGCTGCGTGGGCGACGGGGGCCAACCGGTCCAGCGCCGCACGCAGCCCGGGCAGCGCCGCGGTCTCGACGTCGTCGGCGATCCGCCGCAGCCACTGCGCCAACACCTGCCGGGGACCGGCGTTCCCCAGCAGTGGCTGTACCTGTGCAAGGGCGAGGAGCTGCTGTCGGCCGGGCCGGTGCGTGGGGTTGCGCAGGGTGTGTTCCAAGCTGCGGAGAAGGACGTCCTGCGCCCAGTCCGCCGCACACAACGCGGACAGGTTCCTCCGCCCGGGAGCGGCGTCGTACAGCCACCTTTCGAGCGGAAGGAGATGCGGGAGCTGTTTGGGAACCTTGACGTCCAGCCCCGCCGACAGGCACAGATCCAGCACATCCAGATCGGTGCTGTACGGCCGGTTGGCCGGAACGAGATCCAGCGCGGCGCCTTCGCGGCCCAGCCGCGCCACCATCCGCTTCACCACGTCGAGCATCCGCTGCGATCTGGTCGGGCGCCTCCAGCCTCTGCCCCGCCACCGAACCGCCTGCTCCAGCCAGGCCGCGGCCCCACCCCGCGGACGAGGCACCGCCGGGTCGTCCTCCACCGTGGTCAGCCCCCGGATCGCTCCCGTGACCCCCAGCAGGTCGAACCACAGGTCCTCGACCCCGTCCTGCTCCTGGGCGGGGAACATGTCCAACAACTGCTCCTGCACCGCGACATCGGCACGGGCGAGCCGGGTGATCGTCGCGGCGTAGTCGCGCCAGAAGGCCAAGGGTGCCCGGGCCAGGGCAGGAGTCTCCAGGAGCGCCCGGATCAGCCGGTCGTCCTGCTCGGTCGGGTTCAGAGCGGCGGCCCGTGCCAGGCGCCGCAGATCCTTCCCCATACCCGCGTAGGGAGGCAGGCCGCCTGCCACCCGTTCCAGACAGATCCGCAGGAACAACTCGTAGGCCTGTCGTGGGTCCGTCCGCAGGGCGAGGTCCTTGGCGTGCTGGCTCAACGCCTTGGCACTCAGCGCGCCGCAGAAGGCGAATTCGAGGAAGACGTCTCGCTGACGGTCCTCGTCGATCGTCAGGGCGTGGACCTGTTCGGCCTGCCTGGCGCGGCCGAACATCAAGGCCGCGGTCTGCTTGTTGTCCGCGGCGACGAACGCCCGGCCCGCCTGCTCGTAGAAGGTGGGCAGGAAATGGGGGACCGACTTGCCGAGCCGATCTCCCAGTTCCTCGAACCCGTCCCGGGCCCTCCCGGGCTTGGTCCTGGCCAACCTCGTGAGTCGCTCGACATCCTTGACCAGGGCGAGCGCATGGTGGCCGTTGTCGGGATCGTTGATCAGCGTCCAGGCGGGGAAACCCAGCGCCTGGCGGCGACCGACGCCCACCTCGACCGGTGCGGTGGAAGGGGCGAACCCCAGGAACTCCATCGCGAGGTCCTCGGCCTGGCCCAGTCCCTTCGGCACCAGCCTGACCACGACCCGTTCCTCCAGGGCGGGGTGCTGGTACGTCCGGGCCGTCACCGTGTCGACGGTGGCACCTGCCACCTCGGACGCGACGATCGCGCCGGCCTCGACCAGAACGTGCCCCGTGTCGCGGCTCACGATGCGACCTCCTCGTCCACGACTCGACCGGCGAAGATCCACGCCGCCAGGCGGGCCCCCTCGGACCACGCGACCGGACCCACCTCTCCCAGGCGCACGGGCCGGGCGTTGGCGTCGATCCATCCGAGTTCACCGGTCTCGGCCTCGGCACTCGGGTCCTCGGATCCCACCCAGAACCGGGCCTCCAACGACCGAAGGTCCTCGAACAGTTTCACCGTCGCATACCCGCCGCGCACCGTGTAGCCCTGCGATGTCGCGCGGCTCGTCAGGTGTCGCAGTTGCTGGAACCGTCCACCGGCCCAGTCCTGGACGGACGTGGCGTCAAGGTCGACATGGTCGGGTCGCGTCGAGGTCTCCCGGAACAGCTGGGGTACGACCTGCTCCGCGCCGAGATCGACGACGAATTCCCGGAATTCGTCCAGATCAGGCAGCAGCACCGGGTGCGGCAGGGCGATGGCCTCCTCCTGCACCCACACACTGTCCCCGTCCAACGTCACCACCCCGACGCCTCTGGCGGCATCGACGTCGCGCAGCAGGCCCATCTCAGCGGCGGTTTCGCCGTACGGACGCACCACGAGATCCCGCAGCGCCCGCTGCCACGACGGGTCCGTCCACACCTGTGACAGGACAGTCAACGGGAGGGGGAGCGAGTGGACCATCCAGGTCTCGACCTGAGCAGCGCAGGCCACCTCGTGCCGCCCGAGCCATTCCAGCACGTGGCGCAGGCCGATCACGACGGGATCGTCCTTCGCTGCTGCCGGTACCGACTTCAGTCGTCGACCGGCGCTGTTACGGGCGACGAGCTTGCCGTCGAGCAGGCTGACCTCATGCCCGGACGAGGTCGGGGTCCAGTTCACGGGCTGACGCTAGCCAACTCGGTCCACCTCCCCCGAGGAGGGTCCTGCGGCCGCGACCTGGGCGATGGGACGGGTGTCCGGCGAAGGACGATTGCTTCCGTTGTTCCTCTCTCGTCAGGAGCCGAGGAGATAGGGTTTCAGAATCGATTGTTTTTTCTGGTCCACCGTTTTCCAGTCGTCCTTGAGGATTCCCCCGGTGTCCCCGGAGTTCGGGTTCCAGCACCAGTAGGTGAAGTTCATGCCTCGGGTGCCAGAGCCCATGTACTTCAGGAGTGCCCTGAGCCAGGTGACGTCCCTGGGGTCATTCAGGGTGGAGCCGAACTCGCCCACCAGGACCGGGGCCGTCCCCTGCTTCGCCAGGTAACCGAAGAAACGGTTCCAGACGGCGGGCATGTTGGACGGGAACGCCGGGTCCTTGAACCAGCTCTGTTCGTGCACGGAGGTCGCGTACTCGTGCGCCGAGTAGACCAGTTTCTTGGGATTCTTCAGCTTCACGGGGTATTTCTTGGCGCCCGAGAGGTTGCCTCCCCACCACCCGCAGTCCGATCCCTGTTGGTTGCCGCTCGGGCAGTCGACTCCCTCCACCACGATCAGCCATTCCGGGTTCGCCGCGAGGACGGCGTTCCCGGCACGCTGGGCCGCGGACCTCCAGTCCTTGGTCGCGCTTCCGCAGCCCCAGCAGGCACCCTGTCCGTTGCCCACGGCGTGCGGTTCGTTGTGGAGATCGGCGCCGATCACGGTGGGGTTCCCCCGGTACCTCTTCGCGAGGGTCACCCAGTCGGAAATCCATTTCGATTCGGGGACCGAGTCGGTGTACCAGAGCGCGGACTGCGAGGAGGCGTCGGGCCGATGCCTGTCCAGCAGGACACGCATCCCCTTCTTCCCGGCGTAGCCGACCACCTTGTCCAGGACCTTCAGCGGGGTCAGGCCCACGAGATCGGGATTGGCGTTCGAGTCGATGCTGTTGGTCCTGGCGCCGGCTTTGAGGATGTCGTTCGAGTACGGGATGCGGATGGTGTTGTAGCCGAGGGCCGCCATCTGATCGATCATCGCGGTGTACTTCCGGGACCACAGGCCGTGGAACACGTTGTTCGACGTCTCCAGGCCGAACCAGTTCACTCCGGTCATCCGGACGGCTGCGCCCGTGGAGTCGACGATCTGGGCGCCGCTCGTGTGCCAGAACCCCTTGCCCGTGCTGTTCTTCCCCGACGCCGTGCCCATCGGTGAGGACCCGTCCGCCGTGGCTCTCCCGGTGGTCCCCGTCCGCGTCGTTCGTGCGGACGGGGACAGGGAACTCTCCGCCCCGGGCCGTCCTGCGGAGGGGGCTGATCGTCCTGCGGAGGAGAACGCGACAGCCGCGATCGCCACCGAGGACACGGCGGTCACGGCCAGGACCGCCGTCACCGTGATGACGGTGACGCGGCCACGAACGGAAGTCATCCTGATCTTTCGCCTCCTTGTGGACCGAACAGTTCGAAGTACTCCTGCGCTCTCCGGGGCCCGGGGTGGGGGCGGTCGTCGGGGAGTACTTGTGAGTAGGTGAGCGCTCGGGAGCGACCGATGGTTACGTCATGCCGGTCTTCGTCACGTTCACCGTCTCGGACATCACCGCAGCCGTGGCGTTCCACCGGGAGATCGGCTTCGAACCCGTGGCCACAGTCCCCGGACCGCATCACCAGCGCGAGGAACGCCGCGGCCCTGACCGGGGAGACGGTGCAGCGTGAGCGCGATGACCCCGGCCCCTGCCGGGCAAGCCGGGGCCGAGGAGCTCGAGGCAGCACGGCTGCTACTGGCCCGAGCCGCCCTCCGGGACCGCAGTCATGGCCCGCTCCCCCGCATCATTCCAACGACCGTGAGTCAGAGCTGTCAGCGTGGAACGTTCTGCCGCGGTCCGGAACACAGCGTGCGGCGCGGCGCCCCAGAGGCGTTCGGCGGGGCGGACTCACCGGTGGCAACTGAGGCCGGCGGTATCAACTGGTCATGGCGACGCTGACGGGTGTCGGTTCGCCGCGGCCATAACGTCGGAGGCGGGCATCAACCTGTTCACAGGGACACTCAGCCGCCACCGGGTACGACGAATCCCGCTCCCTGACCGGGGGCTACCTGAAAAGTCCAGGCAGCAGGCTGAGAGCATCCGTCGCCGACGGAGCGGCCGGGACGTCGGTCCGGGCCGCTCCGCTCGCTCCGTCGAGGGGGTGAAGGGTCAGCCGGCGTAGGCGGTCGATGGGGGGGCCGTGTCGTACTTGTCGCCCGCGGGACTGGTGTCCGTGGCGAAGAACACGAGGAGGACGATCGCCCCGACCAGCGGTATCAGAACGATGAGCAGCCACCAGCCGGACCTGCCGGTGTCGTGCAGCCGGCGGACGCCGACGGCCAGGCTAGGTATGAAGAGGGCGAAGCTGACCAGGTAGCCGATGAAACTCAGGTGGATCGCCTCGGTGATGAGGAGCAAGGCGTAGCTGCCCGGGGCACTGAGCAGCCAGAAATACCAGTATTCAGACCTGCGGGCGCGACCGGAGAAATCGGCGTATTTGGTCATCAGGCAGGTGCTGATCGCATCGGCGAACGACATCTGTCGTCCTCTCTACAGGAATCACTTGTCGAGCGGCGCCGCGTGGGTGCGGTCGTCGCGATGCGTGAGGCTAGCGCCTTTTTCTGACCCGAACGACTCCCCCGGGTAAACAGCGCCCGACAAGCGACGGGGGCAAACTCGCAGTTACAGAAGCGTCACGCCGTGTGGGTATTGAGGGCGACCGGCGATGAGGGGAATCCGATCAGAGCGCCCGTGGGCCGTCGCCGGGCCGATCCCTCCCCGGCCCGGTCCAGGGTGAAGCACCACGCCTTATTCAGGTGACGGACTATGGACGGTGACGGGGAGGCCGGTGAGGGTGATCCGTATGGGCCACGACGGGCCCGAGGCTGAGGAAGCGGGCGACAGCCTGACCCGAAGTTCAAGGAACTCTCAGGTCACAGCCCCGGTTCAGGTTGTTGAGCCCCACAGGGCCCGTCGGTGCGGGCGAAGGTCAGGGTGACCTCCGCGGAGGATTCACTGGACCCGGAGAAGACAGCCAGGCTGACCTCACCGGTGAGCTGGACGCCGAAGGTCACCTCCACCTCCGACACCTGCCACAGGGGGGCGGGCTGCTGAGCCCGGGCACGATCCGCTTGACGACCCGATTCGGCCTGTTCCAGTGCGGTCATCATGCGTTCCGCGACCTGATCGATCTGGACGGCGATGGCCTCGCTGGAGGACGCCAAGGCCTCCTGTCCGTTGGTAATGGTTCGCCGAAAAAATCCTGGTTTGCCGCTGGAGTGCCGGGGCGCGGCAGCAGGCCCCATCTGGTCGCCGGAACCCTCGCACGGGCCGTTGCCCGACGGCGCGGGCTCCCACCGGACAACCTGGACGTCGACGCCTGCGGACTCGGGCATGGGATCTCCTGGGGCGGTGAGGGAACACGGTGTCCCGGGCGGTCAGATGATGGTGGCATCACGGTCAAGGCGCCGGATGGTGGGGTCGTAGCCGTCGAGTTCTCCGGCTTCGAAACGCACGGTCTTGATCGTCCACCACAGGACGTCGCTGACGTCGCCTTCGGCCTTGTAGGAGCAGCCGTCGGCCAGTAGCAGTGCCCAGGCACCATCAGCAGCAGCGGCGAGAGTGGCCAGGGGCTCGACCGTCACCTCAGGGATCTGAAGCGGCACGGCAGCTGGTGGCGTCGGGCGCAGAAGTGATCTCACGGTGGTTCGCAGACCCGGTCGAGCTGTCGGGACCGGAGGGTCAGCGCGTAGGGGCTGGACCGCTCAGTGGACGGTTCCCAGAACAGCTGATGTAGCCGCACCGTCCCGTCAGCGCTGCCGGAGGCGAGCAGGGTCCGTCCGCCGGG
>JAUPKJ010000375.1 GCA_030837505.1 Actinomycetota bacterium | reverse complement strand
GTCGTGCTTGTCGTCGTGCGGCCTTTGCGCATCCTTGACCGTGCGACGACACTCGCATGACGTCCCGGGCCGCAGAGTGGGTCGTGCCGGATCGGTACCCGACCCGGTGCGTCCCCGGAGCGGAAGTGCCGCCGCATCATCCGCAGTCATACCGTCGGGCGTACCGGACGCCGCTGTCGTGGGATCGGGCCGGTGGTATCCCGCCCTGGCGATTCGTCGCCAGGTGGCCGTCGCCGGTCGGTCCCGATCCGGCCGGCGACGGCCAAGCACAGGCCGGTGACATCAGCTGCCGGCCGGCCCGAGGACCAGCCGGATCAGGGCACCGCCCAGTCGGGAACGATCCAGCTCCAGGCTTCCTCCCGAGACCAGGGCAGCACGACGAGCGATGTCCATCCCCAGCCCGCTGGATCCGGCGCCCGACAGTCCTCGGGCGGTCACGTCTCCCTCCGGCAGGCCCGGTCCGTCGTCCTCGACGGTGACCACGATGTTGCCGTCGGCCCGGATCGTGACCCAGATCTCCAGACACACCCCTTCGTCGGTGTGTGCGAAGACGTTGTCGATCAGGACGTCGATGGCGTCCTTCAGCTCCGACGTGGTCAAGCGGGCCCTCAGCGGTTTGGAGGGCAGGCCCAGGCGCAGCTGCCTGCCCTGGTCGTCGGCGAGGGCCGACCAGAACTCGACCCTCTCCGCGACGACGGCCCCCACGTCGCAGGAGTTCTTGGCCGTCTCCTGGGAGGGCCTGCGCGCGTCCTGCACGATCGCGTCGACCGTGCGTTCGAGGGCCGTGACGTGCTCGCGCATGCGGTCGGCGGTGTCCGGGTCGCCGATGCTGTCGACGTCCAGGCGGATCGCGGTCACGGGGGTGCGCAGGCGGTGCGACAGGTCCGCGACGGTGTTGCGCTCGGCCGACAGGAGGGTCTGCACGCGTTCGGCCAGGCGGTTGAGCGACCTGCCGAGGGCAGCGACCTCCGGGGTGCCCGCCAGGGACACCCTGGTCTCGAGCCTTCCCTCGCACATGGCGTCCGCGGCCCTGACCAGCTCGTTGATCGGGGCGCTCACGCGGTGGGCCAACCTGTCGGCGGCCAGCACGGCCGCGGCGAGCAGGAGCACGCCGAGGGCGGAGAGGATCAGGGTCGCCCGGGTCACGCCGCGGTGGAGGATCTCCTCGGGAACGAAGATCCGCACGACGGTCGTGCCGTTCCGGCCCACGGCCGGCGCGTACACGACCGCCCAGTCGTCGGAGATCCGGGTCTCTGCGCGTCCCTGCCGCGCGGCCTCCAGGAGGGGGTCGCCCTCGGGGACCGGCGGGCCGAGGACCGTGCCGTCGGGCAGGACGACCGTGGCCGTCCCCGTGGACCGCTCCCCGAGCATGCCCTCGACGAGTCCCTGGATCTCCTCCCTGTCGGTGTACTTGGCGGCGATCCCCACCAGGTACTGCGATTCCAGGGTCGCTGCCGTCATGGCCCGGTCCTCGGCGAGGGTCTGCAACAGCAGGGCCAGCGGCACGAGGAAGGCCAGGACCACGGCGGAGGTCGTGGCCGCGACCAGCACGGCCAGGCGTCGGCGCACTCCCGACCCCTCAGACGCCGCTCGGCGGGGCAAGGCGAACGCCCACACCACGAGAACTGTGCAGGTAGCGGGGCTTGGCGGCCGTTTCGCCCAGCTTGCGCCGCAACCAGGACAGGTGCACGTCCACCGTCCGGTCGCCGCCGCCGTAGGGCTGGCGCCACACCTCCGCGAGCAGGTCGCGTTTGCTGACGACCTCCCCGGCCCGCTGGGCGAGGGCCAGCAGGAGGTCGAACTCCTTGCGCGAGAGCTCCAGGGTGCGCTCCTCCAGGCTCGCGGTGCGGGTCTTGGGGTCCACGATCAGGTCGCCGACCTTGATCGGGCCCTCGGACCGCTGGGAGCTGCTGCGGCGCAGCACGGCGCGGATCCGCGCGTCGAGGTGATCGGCGCCGAAGGGTTTCACGACGAAATCATCGGCTCCGGCGTCCAGGGCACGCACGACGTCGGCATCGTCGTCCCTGGCCGTGACGACGATCACGGGGACATCGCTCACCGAGCGCAGCATTGCGAGAACCTGGACACCGTCGATGTCCGGTAACCCGAGATCGAGCAGGACGACGTCGGGACGGTCGTCGATCACTGACTGGAGACCCGGTAAGCCCGCCGGCTGCCAGTGGACGGCGTGCCCACGTTCAGTCAGCGCCCGCGACAAGGCGGAACGGATGCCGGAGTCGTCTTCGACGAGGAGGATCACGGCCACGAAATGGACGGTACGCCCTGTGGGCGCCGAACGGGCAACTGGTGGTCGAGAGATGAGATGCTCCAGGGAGGGGGTCCGTGGATGAAGCACCGTGTACTCGGCGGTTTCACCGCCTGGATAGTGGGGGTCACCGTGGCCCTCGGCTGCTCCTGGGTCGCTCTGAGGTCCGTGGGGCAGGAACTGCGCTCAGGAGGGTCCGGGAGCCTGACGGCGACCCCGTACCCCCACAAGCCGTCGTCGGCGTCGAGTTCGCCGACCGGCCTGGTCTCGGGGATCGGAGAGCCCCTTCCCGCGCCCTCCCAGACCCGGACGGCGACCCCCTCGGTCTCACCCGCCCGAGCCGCGAGCCCCACCTCGTCCCCGGACCAGGAGAGGACCCGCGACCGAACGGGTGAACGCGGGGACGAACCGGACCAGGACAAAACCGGCCAGGGCGGCGGCGACAGCGGTCTGCAGAGCGGGGGCTCCGTGGCCCCGGACGGGGGAACCTGGTGGGTCGGCGGGGGGCGCCCCGCCGCCCAGGCCGTCCAGATCTCCGGAGGGCAGGTCATGTTGCAGTGCGAGGAGTCCCGACTCCTGGACTTCGAGGCCCGCCCCGCCTCCGACTGGTTGGTCAGGGTGTCGAACAAGGAAGAGGGCCGGGTGTGGTTCACCTTCCGGCACGCCGGCAGCGGGCAGGAGATCGTCGTGCAGGCCGACTGCACCGACGGCAGCCCCCACTTCACGGCGCACCTCGGCACGGGCTGAGTCGGGCTCGCTGGGGTTGAGTCGGACTCAAACTTGAGTCCGGCAGGCTCAAGTTTTCTGCGTTCGACTTGACAACCACGAGCGCGCGGGGAAACTTGAGTCCGGGAAGCTCAGGTCGCCCGGTCCGCCGGGGGACGAGCAGTCGAATCACGACCGGTCCGCCGCGCGTGCGGCGTCCGGTCAGAACCGGAAGGAAGATCCATGGCGCGTGCGGTCGGCATCGACCTGGGGACCACCAACTCCGTCGTCTCCGTGCTGGAGGGTGGCGAGCCCACAGTCATCGCCAACGCCGAGGGCGGGCGCACGACCCCGTCCGTCGTGGCCTTCGCCAAGTCCGGGGAGCCGCTCGTCGGCGAGGTCGCCAAGCGGCAGGCCGTGACGAACGTCGAGCGCACCATCCGGTCGGTGAAGCGTTTCATCGGCACCGACTGGGCGGTGGAGATCGACGACAAGAACTACAGCTCCCAGGAGATCTCCGCGAGGATCCTGCAGAAGCTCAAGCGGGACGCCGAGGAGTACCTCGGTGAGAAGGTCACCGACGCTGTGGTCACCGTCCCCGCCTACTTCAACGACCACCAGCGGCAGGCCACCAAGGAGGCCGGGGAGATCGCGGGCCTGAACGTCCTGCGGATCATCAACGAGCCCACGGCGGCCGCCCTGGCCTATGGCCTGGACAAGGGCAAGGAAGACGAGCTCATCCTCGTGTTCGACCTCGGGGGCGGCACCTTCGACGTCTCCCTCCTGGAGGTCGGCAAGGACGACGACGACTTCTCCACCATCCAGGTGCGTTCCACCTCCGGTGACAACAACCTCGGCGGCGACGACTGGGACCAGCGCGTCGTCGACCACCTGATCACCGTGGCCAAGGCCCGCAGCGGGGCCGATCTCTCCAAGGACAAGATCGCCCTGCAGCGGCTGAGGGAGGCCGCGGAGCAGGCCAAGAAGGAGCTGTCGAGCGCGACCTCCACCACGATCTCCCTGCAGTACCTGTCCATGACCGAGAACGGCCCCGTCCACCTGGACGAGAAGCTCACGCGGGCACAGTTCCAGCAGATGACCGCCGATCTGCTCGAGCGGACCAAGGCCCCGTTCCGCCAGGTCATCAAGGACGCCGGCGTGCAGCTGTCCCAGATCGACCACATCGTGCTCGTCGGCGGCTCCACCCGCATGCCCGCCGTCGCCGAGGTCATCCGCGAGCTCACCGGGGGCAAGGAGCCCAACAAGGGCGTGAACCCCGACGAGGTCGTGGCCGTCGGGGCCGCGCTGCAGGCCGGGGTCCTCAAGGGCGAGCGCAAGGACGTGCTGCTGATCGACGTCACCCCGCTGAGTCTCGGGATCGAGACCAAGGGCGGGATCATGACGAAGCTGATCACCCGCAACACCGCGATCCCGACCAAGGCGTCCGAGGTCTTCACCACGGCCGACGACAACCAGCCCAGCGTGCTCATCCAGGTCTTCCAGGGCGAGCGGGAGCTGGCCAGGGAGAACAAGCCCCTGGGCACCTTCGAGCTCACGGGGATCGCCCCGGCCCCGCGCGGGGTTCCGCAGGTCGAGGTGACCTTCGACATCGACGCCAACGGCATCGTGCAGGTGTCCGCCAAGGACCGCGGCACGGGCAAGGAACAGTCGATCACGATCTCCGGCGGCAGCGCACTGCCCAAGGAGGAGATCGACCGGATGATCCGTGAGGCCGAGGCCCACGCCGACGAGGACCGCCAGCGTCGCGAGGAGGCCGAGACCCGCAACTCCGCCGAGCAGCTGCTCTACAGCACGGAGAAGTTCGTCTCCGAGAGCGAGGACAAGCTGCCCGAGGACGGCAAGGCCAAGATCAAGGTTGCGATCGACGACCTCAAGAAGGCCCTGGACGGGACAGACACCGCCGAGGTCAAGGCCAAGCAGGAGGAACTGGCCAAGGTCAGCCAAGAGCTGGGCACGGCCTTGTACGCCGCCGCGGCCCAGGAGGGCCAGAGCGCCTCGGCCGGTGCCGGTGCGGGTTCTGCGGGCTCTGCGGGCTCGGCGAAGGCCGACGACGACGTGGTGGACGCCGAGATCATCGACGAGGACAAGTGATGGAACCTGTTCCCAACACATCGTCGTCCGCCCAGGAGGAGAAGCCCCAGCGACCCGTGATCAGAGACCGGCGGCGGATCGACCCCGACACCGGAAAGGTCCGCCGACCGGCCCACGTCAGGATCGAGTCCGAGGGCGAGGTCTACGTGCCCGAGGGGGGCACGGGGCCGGCACCCGCGGCAGGGGCTTCCGGCGGCGGCTTCCCGGGAGCGGACGGCCGCCCGTCGACCGCTCCCGGTGGGTCGGAGCCGGGAACCGTTCCGGTCCCGGGCGAACCGGTCCCGGCCGGTCAGGTTTCGGGCGAGTCGGCGTCGGGGACGGCGCCCGCCCAGGGGGCCGACCCGACCCAGGTCGAGGAGCTGGCCCGCGCCAGGGCCCAGGCCGAGGAACACCGTTGCGATCTCAAGCGCGTCCAGGCCGAGTACGTCAACTACCGGCGCAGGGTGGACCGGGACAGGGAGGTCGCGGGCCAGCTGGCCGTGGCGGCCCTGATGGAGTCGCTCCTGCCGGTGCTCGACGACATCCACCTGGCGCGTGCGCACGGTGACCTCGTCGAGGGTCCTTTCGTGGCGATCGTGGACAAGCTCGAGGCGACCCTCGGGCGCCACGGCCTGGAACGCTACGGCGAGCCCGGCGAGGTGTTCGACCCGAAGATCCACGAGGCCCTGCTCCACATCACGGCCGAACTGGCGGAGGGCACGACGGAGACGACAGTGGTCCAGGTGATGCAGCCCGGGTACCGGGCAGGGGACCGGGTGCTACGAGCAGCCAGGGTGGCTGTGGCCGATCCGCAGTGAACCGTGGCCGGGCCGGTGGACCGAGAGGACCACCGGCCCGGCCGATCGGATGAGAGCCGACGGTGTGAAGGAGAACGAGGGACAATGGCCGGCCAGGACTGGTTCGAGAAGGACTTCTACTCCGTCCTCGGTGTCCCTCCCGATGCCGACGCAGACAAGATCAAAAAGGCGTACCGCAAGCTCGCACGCCAGTACCACCCGGACACCAATTCCTCGGGCCCCTCGACCGAACGTCGTTTCAAGGAGATCGGCGAGGCTTATTCGGTCCTCGGCGACCCCGAACAGCGACAGCAGTACGACGCCGTCCGGGCCATGACCCGAGGGGGCGCGCGGTTCAGCGCCGGTGGCCCCGACGGCGGATCCGCAGGGTTCGAGGATCTCCTGGGCAGCATGTTCGGTACTCCTGGCGGCTCCCGGACACGTTTCGGCCCTCCGGGGGCAGCTTCCTCCCCCATGTTCGAGGACCTCCTCGGGGGGATGTTCGCGGGCGGACAGCCCGGGCCACAGGTCCGGCGTCCGGGGGTGGACCTGCGGACCGAGGTGACCCTGACGTTCCGCCAGGCCGTCGAGGGAGCCATGGTCAACCTGCGCCTGGGCGACCCGGCCACGGGCGGCCGGACAGTCAACGCCCGGATCCCGGCCGGGGTCCGGGACGGACAGCGGGTCCGTCTGGCGGGCAAGGGCCGCGGCGGCGGGCCCGGCCTGCCGCCGGGGGACCTCGTCGTCACCGTCCACGTGGAGGCGCATCCCGTGTTCTGTCTGGACGGCGAGGACGTGCGGGTCACGGTCCCCGTCTCGTTCCCCGAGGCGGTCCTCGGGGCGCAGATCGACGTCCCGACCCTCGACGGCGGCACGGTCCGCCTCAAGGTTCCCCCGGGTTTCCGGCCCGGCCAGGTCCTGCGGGCCAAGGGCCGTGGGGCGCGCACGCCCCGTCGGACGGGTGATCTGCTCGTCACGGTGCAGATCGCCGTCCCCCAGAAGCTCAGCTCGCGGGCCCGCAAGGCCCTGGAGGAGTTCGCGGAGCTCACCGCCGACGACAGCCTGCGGGCGGAGTTCCTGCGGACGGCCGGGGTCCAGCCGCGGCAGGGAGCCGGCGATGCTCGGTGACCGCAGCTCACGATCCCCCCTGCCGCCCCTCGGCGGACCGCCCGGCCCGGACGAGGTCGTCCCCGTCTTCGTGATCTCGGTGGCGGCCAGGCTCGCGGGCCTGCACCCGCAGACCCTGCGGCAGTACGACCGGATGGGCCTGGTCAGCCCCGAACGCACAGCGGGCCGCGGGCGCCGTTATTCGGCGCGCGATGTGGCCCTGCTGCGGGAGGTCCAGAGGCTCTCCCAGGAGGAGGGCGTCAACCTCGCCGGCATCAAACGGATCCTCGAACTCGAACAGGCCGTCGGCACGCTGAGCGAACAGCTCCGGGTGCTCACCGAGGAACTGCGCCGGGCCAGGGAACGCCTGACCGAACGCAACAGGGTCTTCGCGGCCGGTCCCGCGGGGGACATCGTGGCCGTGCCCTCGGGCCGCCGTCCGCAGCGGTCCGCCCGAGCCTTCCCGCCACGGTCCACGGCCCTGGTCGTGTGGAGGCCCCCACCCCGGTGAGGCGCTGGCGGCCTTCGGCGGGACCCCCGGTCTCTCCCGACGATCTGCCGGGGAGCCCCCGGTCGGGAAACATGACCACCAGCGCGGTCGTCAGGTGCACAGGTTTCTGCCGTCGCCCGACCCGATGGGCAACGGACCCGCGTCGAGGGCGACCCGCAACTCCAGCCCGGTCTGCGTGAGGCCGACGGCTTCCCATCGCGACCCGTCCGGCAGGTCTGGCAGGTCGAAGGTGCGTTCCTGCAACAGACGCCCCGCCCCGGTCCGCTCGTCGCCGCCGAGCAGATCCCTGGCCGTGCGGGCCGGCAGCTGCTGCCCCGCGACGAGCACGGACGCCGGGGAGAACACCAGCGTTCCGTCCCGCAAGCGCAGATCGACCAGGACGGTCACCGCGCCCAGGAGCCCCTGGCCGGAGACCGCCAGCGAATCGCCGTGGCGGCTCAGCACCGCGGCTCGGCCCGCGCGGGCGCCCTCCCCGGTCCGTGACAACCGTTCGGCGAGGGCCGTCAGAGGCACCGTCAGCGTCGCTGCGCCACCGGTCGTGCTCAGACGGCTGCTGCCAGCAGAACCGGTGGAACGGACCCCGGTGAGATCGGCGTCCAGCGAGACGGCGACGCCGTCGGCGAACAAGTCCTCCCCTTGCAGATGCACCCGGTCCAGCTCGCCGACGAGCAGATCGGGGATCACCGGCCCCCGGCCGACATCGGCGCTGATCCGCCCTGCTCCGGTCTGTGACCGGAGCGCCGACAAACAGGAGATCCGCTGTTCGATCCGCTGCTCGATCCTGTGGGCGAGGACCCGGTCCAGGCCCCACAGACCGGACCCGAGCACGACAGCGCTGATCATGATGAGGGCTCTCGGCGAGCGTCCCAGAACGGTTCTCCGCCCCGGCGCTCGATCCGGACCCGGCCCTGCGGAGGGCTTGCCGGAGCGGCCGGAGCTCCGCGAGCGGATCCGGGAGAACGGGGCGAGAGGCGTCATACGAACAGCACAGCGCTCGGACCTTTCGGGAGACGTCCGTCCACTTGAGGAGTTCCTGAGTTCTGCGGACCCTCAGCGAAACGTCAGGAGAATGCGAGGACGATGTCGGCCCTGCGCGGTCCCGAACGGGCAGACTGACCGTGTGGACAGCACCGGTCAACGCCGTCCGGCGGACGGGCGAGTGCCCCGGAACAGGGGGACGAACGGTCCGTGGACGGCAGGAACGAGCGGACCGGTCGGGCCCCGGGACGCCGTGCTGGTCGTCGAGGACGATCCAGCCATCGCGGAGCTGCTGCGCCACGCCCTGAGGTTGGCCGGGTTCGACGCCGAATGCGTCCCCGGGTGCCGTCAGGCCCTCCGGGCCGCGGCCGAGACGGATCTGCTGCTGGCGATCCTCGACGTCCGGCTGCCGGACGGCTCGGGGTTCGACCTCTGTCGCCTGCTCCGCCAGGAGCGGCCGGACCTGGGCGTCATCTTCCTGACCGCCCGGGACGCCCTGGACGACAAGCTCACCGGCCTGGCGCTGGGGGGCGACGACTACATCACCAAACCCTTCAGCGTCGTGGAGGTCGTAGCCCGCGCCCAAGCGGTGCTGCGGCGGACCGTTCCGGCCCGCCGGTCGGCCCCACTGCGGGTGGCCGATCTGGAACTCGACGACGAGACCCACAGGGTCCTGCGGGCCGGTGATCGGATCGAACTGTCCCCTACAGAGTTCCGCCTGCTGCGTTTCCTGCTGGAGAACACCGACAGGGTGCTGTCCCGGGAACAGATCCTGCGTCAGGTCTGGCAGTACGACTACGCCGGTGGAGCCGCTGTGGTCGAGAAGTTCGTCAGCCAGCTGCGCAGGAAGATCGACGCCACGGGGGAGCCCCTGCTGCACACAGTGCGCGGGTTCGGGTACGTGTTGCGCGAGCCGGAGCCGTGAGATCCCTCGGCTCCTGCTGCAGAGGTCTGCGGGGCCGACTTCTGATCGGAACCCTGCTCCTGTTGGCCGCCGGGGTGCTGGTAGCTGACGCCGCCGCCTACCTGGGGCTGCGGGGTTACCTGGACGACCGCGTCGAGCGCTCCCTGGAGTCCTTGGAACAGTGGGTGACCGAGCCCCGGGTGCGGCGCGGCACGCGTCTGCCCCTGCAGGCTGCCGAAGCCCTCGTGCCCTCGCCGCTGTACGTGGCGCTCATCGACGTCGACGGCGAGCTGGTCGTGGCCCATCTGGCGGTGGCGGGTTCCGAGACCCTGGACCCGCCGTCGTCGTCGGCCGTGTCCCGCCTGCCCGTCGGCCGCTCGGTCACCGTGCCCTCCACCGGGGAGGATCCTGGCTACAGGGTGCGCAGGATCCCGTTGTCCCCGGAGTCTTCCGAACCGATACAGGTGACTTTTCGGGACCGTAGTCTCCCGGTCACCGACCTGGTCGTCGGGATCAGTCTGGGGGAGAATGCCACGACCCTGAGCAGGCTGCTGCTGATCGAACAGATCGCCACAACCGTCGTCCTGGGGGTCGGGCTGTCGTTGGCGACGGGGGTGCTCCGGGTCGGCCTGAGACCGCTGTCGACGGTCGCCTCGACCGCCCGTGCGATCGAGGCTGGTCGGACGGACCGGCGGATCTCGGTGACCGACCCGAGGACCGAGATCGGTGGTGTCGCCCTGGCCCTGAACGCGGCCTTCGACGAGCGGCAGCGGGCCGAGGACCGCATGCGGCGGTTCGTCGCGGACGCCTCGCACGAGCTGCGAACCCCCCTGAGCACGGTCCGCGGCTGGACAGAGCTCTATCTCAGCGGCGGGGTGGACGACTGGGAGACCGCGGACCTGGCGATGGCCAGGATCGGCGAGGAAGCGGGCCGGATGCAGCGCCTGGTCGAGCAGTTGCTGCTGCTGGCCCGCCTGGACGCTGCCGACCCGGCGACCAGGGCAGCGCCCGGGCCCCCCACCGACGTCGACGAGGTCTGCGCCGTGCTCGTGGAGGACCAGCGCCGGCGGGGGAAGGGGCACAAGATCTGCCTGGACACAGGCACCGACGGTCCCCACCTGGTAACGGCCGATGGGGACCAGGTGCGTCAGGTCCTGGGCAACCTGGTCGTGAACGCAGTGCTGCACACCCCGCCCGGGACCGCTGTGGACGTCAGGGTCCGGCAGGAGCCCTCCGGTGTCGTCGTCCGGGTGACCGACGACGGCCCCGGCCTGGACCGGCGGGACGCCGAACGGATGTTCGACCGGTTCTGGCGGGGAAGCGCGCCGGACGTGCCGGACACGCCGGACGCCCGGGGACCGGCCACCGGCAGCGGCCTCGGCCTGAGTATCGCCCGTGACCTGGTCCGTTCCCACGGAGGGGACCTGTGGATCAGGACCGCCCCGGGACAGGGCGTGTGCGCGGAGATCCGCTGGCCCTCTGTGGACAGCGGTGGTGGAACCTCAGCAGAACCTCAGGTCGGGGGAGGACGCGGCGGCAGCCCCAGCGGAGAACCTGGGTCCATGGAAACCCCGGACAACTCCGCCGGACCCGCGCACCGCCCGGCCGAACCACCCACGCCCGCCGACCATCGGGGTCTCGGTACGGCCCCGCAGAACCCCGAGGGGCCGGGGCCCGGGGACTCGGAGGGAGCAGGTCCTGCCGCCTGGTGTGTGCGGCATCCGGTGGGGGTCATCGTCGTGTGGGTGCTGCTGTTGCTGGTCCTGGTGCCGGCCAGGTCGGCATTCGGCGGTGCGTTCACCGACTCGGCCCAGTTGGGGGGAACCCAGTCCTCCACAGGCTCCGATCTGTTGGGCGAGCACTCCGCCGACGCCGTCGGAACGGCCGGCGAAGTGGTCGTCCATTCCACCGGCGAGTCGTTGAGCGGTCACGCCCAGCAGCTTGAGACCGTTGTCGACTCCCTGCGGCGATTGCCGCAGGTGCGCTCCGTGAGCGACCCCCCGGTCCCGGGGGACCCGTCCCTGAGCGCCGACGGACGCACGGTGCGTCTCACCGTCGCGCTCTCCTCCCGGCCCAAGGACCTGCCCGGGGACTTCCGGGACCGGCTGACCCAGGCCACGCAGCCGCTGCGGGTCCGTGGGCTGCAGGTGGAGTACTCGGGGGCCTTCAAGGAACTGGAAAAGGGGAATGGACAGGCAACGGGCGAGGTGAGCGGACTGTTGCTGGCCCTGATCGTGCTGCTCGTTGGGTTCGGCAGCGTGCTGGGGGCCGTGCTGCCCCTGGCCACGGCGGTCGTCGGGACCCTGGTGGGCCTGTCGGTCCTCGGGCTGATCTCGGCCGTCCTGGATTTCGGCCCGGCCGCACCGACCCTCGCCACCATGATCGGAATTGGGGTGGGCGTCGACTACGCCCTGTTCGCAGTGACCGAGTACCGCCGACTGCTGGCCCGGGGGATGCCCTGTGCCCGGGCCGCCCGCAAGGCGGCGGCAGGCAACGCGCACGTCGTGTTCGTGGCCGCAGTGACCGTGTGCGTCGCCATGCTCGGCCTGTACACCAGCGGCGTGACCTTCGTGGGCCGACTCGGACTCGCGAGCGTGATCACTGTCGTGACCTCGGCCGCCGCCGCCCTGACCCTGGTGCCTGCCCTGCTGGGGCTGGCCGGGCAGGGCATCGACCGCTGGCGGGTGCGCCGTCCGTTTCCCCGGGTCGCCCCGAGGGACACGGCCGGAGGGCTGCAGCGGTACGCCGGGGCCGTGGCGCGCCGTCCGTGGTGGTTCGCGGCAGGTGGCACTCTCCTGCTCGCGGTGCTGGCGCTTCCACTGTCCGACGTCCGGCTGGGCCATGTGGACGTCGGGGCCGGCCCGGAGGACCTCAGCAGTCGTCGCGCGTACGATCTCGTGGAACAGGCTTTCGGGCCGGGGGCGAACGGAACCCTCACCGTGGTCGTGGACCTGCGGGCCGACAGTGCCCTGGACGCCACCCCGGGTGCACGACCGGCAGCGGATCTGGCTGCGGAACTGGGCAGCGATCTGTCCCGGACCGAGGGGGTCCTGTCGGCGGGGCCGTTCCGCCTCACACCGGACGGCAGGCTCCTGACCGGGCCGGTCGTCCCGGTCACCGGCCCCAGGGAAGCGGCCACGGACCGGTTGCAGGACCATCTCGTGGAACAGGTGCTGCCCCGGACCCTGGACGGGTCGGGCGCCCGGGGGTACGTGACCGGCCAGACGGCGGCCTTTCACGACTTCGGCCGGGTCCTGACAGAACGGATGCCGGTTATCGTGGGTGTAGTTCTGCTGGCAGCTTTCGTCCTGATTCTATTGGCCTTCGGTAGCCCGGTTCTGGCTCTCAAAGCGATCCTGCTCGACCTGATGTCGATCGCGGCGTCCTGTGGGGTTGTGGTCGCGGTCTTCCAATGGGGGTGGGGTGCGGGGCTGCTCGGAGTGGACCAGCGGGTACCCGTGGAGTTTTTCGTCCCGATGATGATGTTTGCGGTCGTCTTCGGGCTTTCGATGGATTATGAGATTTTTCTGTTGACCCGTGTCAGGGAGTTCTGGAGGCTCACCGGTGACGGCGTCGGGTCCGTCGCAGCCGGTCTCGGGGCGACGGCCAGGGTCATAACCTGTGCTGCCCTGATCATGATCGGGGTCTTCCTGTCCTTCGCGACCTCCGACGACGTCGTCATCAAGATGATGGCGTTGGGCTTGGCCGTCGCCGTCCTCGTGGATGCGACCGTGGTGAGGCTCATGCTGGTCCCGGCCTTCATGGCCCTGCTGGGGCGGGCCAACTGGTGGACCCCGCGGCCGTTGAGATCCCTGCCGTGGTTGCGCGGAACCGGTTCCGGGGACCTGGTCCCGTCCCCTGTCCCCGCTCCTGCTCTCCCCTGACCCCTGTCTGACACGAAGGGGAAGGTCCAACACGAAATCCTGTGCACAAAAAAGGGACGGCGGTCACCGGGGTATCGATGACCGCTGTCCCTTTTTGTGTCGATCAGGGAGCCAAGGGGTCAGGGCAGGAGCGAGGCGGTCAGGGTCCTCTCCGGGGCGACGAAGAAGCACGTCACCTCGTGGTCCTTGATTGTCCAGGACGTCTTGTCCGGTGCAACGTAGACGACGCCCAGGTCATCGACCTTCATCCCGACGAGGTCCGTGGGCCGCCGGTTGCGGCACTCGCTCTCGGCCTTGCCCTCGATCATCGAGGCGTCGTACGGGCCGGCGGGCAGGTCGAAGACCGCGAAGATCTGCGAGGTGTGCGCCGTCTTGCACTCGACCTTCTTCATGTCGTCGTACGTGCCGGCGGGGGCACCCTTGATGCAGTCGCCGACCTTGGGGTTGATCAAGGCGTTGTCCTCGTTCAGGACCCAGAGGCCGAGGCCGACCAACGTCCAGAAGATGGTCCCCAGGACCGAGAAGACGATCGCGGTGATCGCGATCCCCTTCCCCTTGTAGCTCTTCCGACGGATCCGGACGATCGAAGCGATCGCCAGGCCCAGCGAGATCAGGGAACCGCCGATCAGGGACAGAACGAGGGCCACGATGGCCAAAGGGTCTCTGCGCAGGGGGGCTTCACCAGGAAGCGGAGTTCCCCCGGGGGTTCCAGAATTCACGGGCAGAAAAATATCCTCGCCGGGTGTGAAACACAAATTAGAGATTAATAGCGGTGGATAAGCCAATAAAGGTTAAAAAAGGCGCTGCCTCGGTGAGCCCCCGTCCTGCCCGGCCGTGTACGGCACAAGTCGGACGGGGGAGGGAGCCGGACGGGGGAGGAATCGGCATGGACCTCGCCCACGAGCTGTTCCAGGCCGACAGCCGGTACCTGCTCGATTGGCTCACCAATGACCGCATCACCTACCGGCGGGAATTGCCGGTCGTCCTCGCAGCCCGGCTGTTGCGCGCCGCCGGTCTGGACTTCTATGAGCAGGGCGACTGCTGGGCGCGGTTCGGCGAGCACCGTACGCCGGCTCTGCAGCGGGAGCCCGTTCCGGCCCTGACCGACGACATCCGGCAGCTCCTCACCGCCACCCACGACAGCCCCGACAGCCCACTGCACGCTGAACCCCGCTGGACAACTGCCGTGGAACGCGCTGGTCACGATCTAGCTGATCTCGCCGCAGCCGGCCGTCTGAGCCGGGGACTGCGTGCCGTGCTCGCTCACCATCTGCTGTTCCTGTTCAACCGGCACGGCATCTCCGGCGACGACCAGTTTCTGCTGGCCACCGCTGCCCACCGCGCGGTGTTCTGGCCGTCATTCGCCTGCGCCGACACCGCCCCAACCGACCCGAGGCCCGCCACCGCCACGGCTACCCTGGTCCCGGTGACCACCACCAATGCCGCCGACCAGGCCCAACGGTTGCGTGACGACCTCGCCGACTACATCAAAGGCTGGGGCGCCTTTCGTACCCCCCAGGTCGAGGCCGCGTTCCGTACCGTGCCCCGTCACCTGTTCCTGCCCGGCCTCGACCTGGAAACCGCCTACGGTTCCAAACCGGTCGTCACCCGGCGTGCCGACGACGGCACCTCCCTGTCGTCGGCCTCCAGCCCGAAGCTGGTGGCCACCATGCTCGAACAGCTCGATATCCAGCCCGGTCAGCGGGTTCTGGAGATCGGAGCCGCTACCGGCATCAACGCCGCCCTGTTGTCCGAACTCGTCGGTCCGCCCGGCACCGTGGTCACCATCGAACTGGACTCCGTTCTCGCCACCGGCGCCGCCGAGAACCTCGTCCGTGCCGGCTACCCACACGTGATGGTCATTTGCGGCGACGGCGCGCTCGGCCACGCCGAGCACGCCCCCTACGATCGCGTCATCGTCACCGCCGAGGCGTGGGACATCGTCCCGGGCTGGTGGGAGCAACTCGCCGTCGGAGGCCGGATCGTGATCCCGCTGCGCCTGCACGGCAGCGGCCTGACCCGTGCCATTGCCTTCGACCTGCGCGAACCCGACCGCATGGTTGGCAACTCCGCCGTGGTGTGCGGCTTCGTCCCCATGCGCGGGCAAGCAGAACATGATGAGCAGCACCTGCGCCTGGCCGAGGAGGTCATCCTCAAGATCGACGCTGAGGACTTGCCCGGCCACGCCGAGCTGACGCACACACTGGACCATCCCGGCCAGGAACACTGGACCGGTATCCAGGTCCGTCACGACGAACCCGCTGAGCACCTGGACCTGTGGTTGCTCACCACTGCTACGGACCCGTTCGGCAGGCTGTCGGTCGGTGCGGCGGCACGCACCACCGGCCTGGCCACCCCCGCGCCCCGCTGGGGTGGCGCCGCCCTCTACGACGGCGGTTCCCTCGCCTATCTGGCGACCCGTGACCTCAACGACGACACGCTGGAACTCGGCGTCATCGCCCACGGCCCGGACGGCGCCAAGCTGACCGCTCGCGTCGTCGATCTGCTGCACCGCTGGGACCATGACCGACCGACCCAACCGACCATCACCGCCTACCGCATCGGCCACACCCCGCGCATCGACGACGCCGAGGGTCACCTCGTCCGCCCACATACCACTCTCGCCGTCTCCTGGTGACCCAACCAGCTCGACCACAGCCACATCGTGATCGCGCCACGGCCTGTCACGAGGAGAGAGTGTTTGACACAAAAAAGGGACGGCGGTTACCGGGGTGTCGATGACCGCTGTCCCCTTCGTGTCGACCAGGGGGTCAGGGCAGGACCGAGGCGGTCAGGGGCTTTCTTTCGGAGACGAAGAAACACGTCACCTCGCGGTCCTCGAGTCTCCAGGAGGATTTGTCCGGCGCAAGGTAGAAGACGCTCAGGTCATCGGCGTCGATCCCGACGAGGTCCGTGGGCTGCCGGTTGAGGCACTCGCCCTCGGCCTTGCCCTCGATCGTCGGAGCGTCGTACGGGCCGGCGGGCAGGTCGAAGACCGCGAAGATCTGCGAGGTGTGCGTCGTGTTGCACTCGACCTTCTTCATGTCGTCGTACGAGGTGGAGGGAGAACCCTTGATGCAGTCACCGACCTCGGGGTTGATCAAAGCGCTGTCCTCGCTCAGAAGCCAGAGGCCGATGCCGAGCAGTGCCCAGAAGATGGTCCCCAGGACCGAGAAGACGATCGCGGTGATCGCCATTCCCATCCCCTTGTAGTTCTTCCGACGGATCCGGACGATCGAAGCGATCGCCAGGCCCAGGGAGATCAGGGACCCACCGATCAGGGACAGAACGAGGGCCACGATGGCCAGGGGATCCCTGCGCCGAGGACCCTCACCGGGGTAACCCCCCGGCGGAGGGGGAGCGTACGGGGAGGGGGCACCCGGAACGGGCGGCCCGGGGTAGGGGGCACCCCCTGGCGGCGCTGCCGGCGAGGGGGGATTTGCGGGCGCTGCCCAGGGATCGGAGTTCCCGGGGACGGGGTTCGGCGTGTCATCAGGAGAACCAGGAATCACCGGGGAAAGGTAGCGGTACCGGGGCGGGGTATCAACTGGATAGATCGTTCCGACAGACCCGCGTGCGGTGGGGGGCCGCCGACGGACGGGCCGTGCGGGTTCGCGGGTGAGGTTCTCGCGGGTGAGCCTGGTCGGCAGGGACCGCCGCAGCCGACTCGCAGAGGCGGTGTCACGTCGTCCTGGACGGGGGCAGCGGTCGACGGGAGGGAGCGGGGTGGTTCGTCGGTTCGGAATCTGTCGGGGGTAGGGGGACACCGCTTTCGGGTGTTCTCGGAGCGTGGATCCGGCGGTACCTTCTGCGGATCAGTCGAATGATTTCGACGATCAGAGTGACCAGATTCAGGAGAAGCGTCACCAGAAAGGCCGCGACTCCGTCAAGAATCGTCGTCAGACCGATGTCGCTATTGTCAGAATCGTAATGGCAATCATCCAGAGCCAATCTACATCTCGATGGCGGGAGACTCCCGGGTTCTTGCTTGAACAGGTACAAGCCGAGGAGGACGACGCTGACTGCGATTGCCGGGCCTGCCAGGAGGAACCACAGGCGCCATCGGCGTCGGTCGCCCCACCAGGACAGTACCCAGAACACCAGCAGCGACACCGGTAGCAGACTCAACACTACGGAGCCAACGATTTTGTCCCACACGGTGAGCCCTTTCGCCGGGGTGGATGGTGCCTCGGTCGCCGATCCCGGTCAGGACTGGGACCGGTGACCGAGTCCTGACGCTTTCGAACAGGTCAACCGTCAACGGGAGCCCGGTGGCTGTGGCCTGTGTCCCGACGGCGGCCTGGGACCGACGTGGTCAGGTAGCACCACTTTTCGCATTTATGAGACAGAGCAGGAATATTACCCGGTGCGAGGAAGTGACCCCCACTCCGGTCAGGATGCGGGCTGGGTCCAAGCTGCCGATTGGCTCGGTCAACCCGGTTCACGCACCAACGGCCGGACGACCTCACCCGCTGTGAGGATCTCCGCAGAGATCGTTACGAAACCGATCAGGACCTCCCACAGAATTGGTGAGGTCACGCCCCGAATGCAGTGGACATATCGATCGCGACCATCTTGACCAGATTACTGGCGGGTAGCCCGGAGGTGAGACTCCTCCGGGCTACCCGGCGCTGCAATCTGGGCCTGACAACACAGCCCCGGATTCCGTTCGGCGACCGAACACGCAGGTCGTCGGTTGTCCAGTGCTTGGCTTTCATCACGGAACTCAGGTCGGTAACGCCAATCTCCTGGTGAACACCTTTTTGTGCAAAAAGCATCCGCTGTCGTGGTAAACCGGCCGATGGGCCTGTGGTGCATTACTGCCAGACGGAGTCTGTCCGAGCCACCGACATGCGAGTGGTCTGTCGAGCAGCTATGTTGATCATTGCTGCAGAGACTTCCGGGTGCGTGATCGTTGACAAAGGACCGGTGGGGTTCCCAGCGGTCATTTTCAATTCCACGTCCAAACGGTCGTCGGCTGCGAGCTCGACGGGGGTCCGCCAGTGCACCTGCCGGATGGTGTCAGTTGATGATTGCGCGGCGACCGCGATATCGGCGATGGAGTAGCTCCTGTTGTTCAGCCTGGCAGAGACCACGGACATGTTTGTCACGACGCGAGGGTCAGTGATAATCATGAATTCGGCGGCCGGGGACTTCCCTGGCCCCACCCCCGTGAGGGAAACCCGAACGGGGCGGTAATAGTAGTACCTGTCGTCCTCGCCCCACACGTGGCGGTCCCACCCAGCGGCAACAGCGACTCCCCATGGAGTGACAGCGCCCCCGAAGGACGAGGGCCGGGGGGAACGCAGTTCGCAGTGAGCCGCTGGGCTGCGGGGGGTCGCTCGTATACTTGCGGTGGGGGCTACCGGTCGCGTCAGGTCGAGAGGGAATCGGCAGGGATTCACCGTCCCCAACAGCGCGATCAAATCACCTGAATCGATCGTCCTAAGCGGGATCTGCTCTCCGAAAGTGATGACGCAGTCGGTTAATCCGGTGGTCGCGTCGAGGGAGGTGGAAGCTGTCGTCTTCACGCGTCGTCCCCCGAAGAAGATCATCGGAGGAATCATCACGGCGTAGAGTCTCTCCGAGAAGGAAATGGTCATCTGAGTGCCCTGCGGGAGAGTGACTCCTTCGTTGATGACCTTCACTGCCAATTGGCGAGGAACAGCCGCTGGTGCCGTCCCGTCCGGTGACAGCACCGGCACTGGACGAGTCGGCAGGGCCTCGAGAGTGATCTGGCCCGTTCCGTGCTCGGAAAGCGCTGCAAGAGCGGAGCCGTTGGGGAGAGCCAACTCTACGCAGCCGACGCCCAACACGACCCCGCCGAGAGTCAACAGCTGTCGACGGGAAGGTTCTGAGTTCATGGTCGTCTCCGATCTGGTGTTCGCAGGCTGGTTGTCACGGTTTGGGAAGACTCAGCTGACGAATTCAAGAAATCGATCTTGGAATGCCTGAGCGACACCGTTTCGGACTTTTTCCGAGACTGCGGTGGGGGAGGGGCAGGTGATGCTTCCGAAATCCTTGAACCAGAAGGCGTTTCGAATGATCTCGGCCCTGTCTCCCTCAATGGAACAGAACATTGACTGAGCGGCCGTCAGAATCACTGACTTGTCCGAACCAAATCGGATATCAAAGAAGGTTTTGAAGCGTGCCTTGGATGACCCGGCGTTCGCGTAGAGGCTCTTGAACTGATCGGACAGCAATAGTGAGGAATTGTTACGGCACCGCATTCCGATGATCATGGCATCGACGTCCGCGAAAAAGTCGCTCAGCCCGAAGAAGGTACTGCTGTCAGAGGAGGATATCAGTTTATAAGCGTAATTCCTGGCATCGGAATCGGACACTCCAGAATCCTCGCACTGCCCGAGCACACTAAGTAGGTCGCCGCCCCAAGAACCGAAGTCGACCATGCTGGACACCCTGAGATCGGAAAATATTCCATGAGTGACCACCGCCCCGAAGGATGCTCCGAAGTGGGATAAGTCACTGTCCCACAGGTAGTACCTGTCACATGGGTCGATGATCGCTGGCATGTTTTCGTAGCTCTTGACAAAGTCAATAAAATCACTGTCGAAAGTACCAAAGACGTCGTCAGAAACATGCCAGTCATCGATGATAAGGTCTTTGATAATGTTATTGACGGGATCGAGTAGCCGTAGGAACTGGGCGACCAGCTCAGCTCGGGAAAATTTTGTGTGCCCTTTCTCACGCCACTGACCGGCGCGTGCCTCCAACCAGATCAAGAAGGTGTAAAATGCATCGTTGGGATCTCGGGGGCGAACAACACTGTTTACTCCGGGGTCACGGCCCGAAACGATGTCGTTGTCTATTTCGACACCGTTGATCGTCAAATTTTTGATCTGGTCGAAAGCCCAGTTGGACGGCAGTGCGAAACCGAGGTTCCCGCTGTAACCGGTCGACATGCCGCTGACGAAACTGCGGATGGTCAACCCGGCGTCATGCAATTGGCTGCACACATTTCGGCAGGCGTAGACACCCACTGCGTACCGGGTCGAGAAAGCAGCGACAGCGTCGGCGACCCCTTGGAAGTGCGGAATAATGAAGCCGGCGATCTCGGAATCGACCGCGTCGTAGTCGACCGAAAAATAGATGACGGTCCCCGAGGGAACACCGAACCCGGCAGCCGCCTCGCAGGCAGCCCGCCCCGCTTCCGAGCCCTGGTCGTAGCTGAAATATTGGACCCCATTACCGTAGACCTGGTAGATCGGGAAGAACGACATCCCAGCATCGAGGATGATGGCGATCTCCGAGTTCGTCAGTATCTTGTTGGTCCCACCGGTGAGATAGCGGCCGACGAGCTCGTAGCCGGCGTTCTTCAGTACCAGGACACTCGTGGTTTTCAGTGGTAACATGCAGTCACAGGCTTTCCCTTTCCGGTCGGGATCACCTGTGGACACCAGCAAGGACATCCAGGTTTGAAAATCGCCGGCACCGGTCTGGGGCAAGGTGCAGAACGCTTGGAAGCGCCGCACCGTGGTAGCAAGTTTATCGGAGAAAGAGCCACCGGAACCACCCCATTCGTTGAGGAAGTTATTGAACGCGAGAGCACATTGGAACAGCCGGGTCCAGGTCGCTGATCCGCTGCTTGTACTCACATACCCTTGGGTGCGCAGCCCGGACATGGTCGCCGGACCGATCGATCCGGTGACCTGGCTGTCGGTCATGCCCTGCTGGTACTGGATAGCCAGGACCAGGGCGGTCTGAACGTTGCGGGAAAAATGTCCGTCACAGGGACCGATGAAATACTGGCCATAGTCTATGAAGGTCCTGTTGAGCCATTGTTGGGAGGTGCGAATGGCGGCTTTGCCGTGACGGGTCTCGACGTAGGCGTCCATCGTGAGTAACGCCTTGAATACCTTCGGCTTCACATCGGTGAGTAGAGTATCCGGATCGAATCCCATGTCCCGTGCCATTGCGGTCAGACCGGCCTGGGTCGGACGATCGAATGCTCCGTCGATGTTTCCGCCACTGTAGCCCTTGCAGTACAGGGCCGCCTCGGCAATTATTCGCATCTTGGCGTTACCGGAGCTGATCCCGACCTTGCCGTAGGTCGACAGTCGGCTCCACGTGGTCGGTCCGAAATTGTCCGACAACGTTGTGATGCCCAGCTCGTGTTGCAGGGCACGGGTCAATGAATGGATGGTCTGCCATCCGGTGTAACCATTCTCTGCGCACGGGTTGTACCCGGACACCGAGCCATAGGTTTTGTTGACCCACTGCTGTGCTTTGAGGACCATCTGATCGGCCATGGACAGAAGCCCTTCCGCGGGGAACGACGGGGAATGCGATGAGATCGAGCCGCAGAGGACCATCACAGTCGTACTCCGGCTACGGACAGCTGAAGATTCGTGAGGGGGCAGCCAATGAATCAGTCTCGATTGCATCCGGTTCATGCCCAAGATGATCATCAACCGGTTATAAGTTATATAACATATCGAAAGCCGTCAAGGAATCAGGAAGCGACAAAAAGAGATAAATGTCACGATGTGATATTTATCACGTTGATGACGGAGTGGGCGTTTACTGGGTCTCGGATCCAGGGTGATAGACCCAGTGCTTCCGCGGCTGCAGTACCGATGGTGCGTGTCTGCTGGCCATGGGCAGCGGTGGGACGGGTGATGTCGGCGAGTGCGCAGTCGGCCCCCGGGGGCGTCGTTCGGTGCGGTCGAAGGTTGAGTGGAATAGACTCAACTTCGCGGTCGTTGACGACGGCGACCCGCGAACGACCGGCGAACGAGACCGATAGGACGGCAACGCATGGACCTCAAGCTCACCACTCGTAGCCAGGAAGCAATGGCCGCGGCGGTGCGCCGGGCCGCGACCGACGGACATCCCCAGGTCGATCCGGCGCACTTGTTGGTCGCGCTGCTGGAACAGCCCGACGGCGTGGCCCCGGCCCTGTTGCGCGCCGTCGGCGCCGACCCCGCCCGCCTGGCGGCCGCGGGCGAGGCGTTCCTGGGGGAGTTGCCCCGGGCGAGCGGGGCAGCCGTCGGCTCTCCCACGCCGGCCAGAAGCCTGTACCAGGCCCTGTCCGCAGCGGGCGACCTCAGTCGGGAGCTGGCCGACGAGTACGTCTCCACCGAACACCTGCTCATCGGCCTGGCCGCGGGCGACGGCGCCCCGCCCGCCCCGG
>JAUPKJ010000374.1 GCA_030837505.1 Actinomycetota bacterium | reverse complement strand
GAGGAGAGCGGATGTCCCTTCGACCCGGGGACCGTCTGCGAGCAATGGATGAACAGGGTCCAGGAGTCCGTCGTCCTCGACCGACGGGTCCCTTTCACCGCCCGACGAACCAGGCTGAGGTGGGCTGCGACGGCGTCACCGGAACCGGGCACCGGACGGATCGTCCTCCGCGTGCACGAGGACGGCCTGCGCACCGTGTCCTTGCAGGCCCCGCCCGACCTGCTGCCCCTGCTGCCCGAGTTCTGCCAGGACCTGGCACTGCACGACTGGCTGCTGTCCTGCGTGGTCGGTCTGGTCGACCGGGCGGGGATCGGACGGCGGGACCGGGAGTCCGTCCTCGCACGCCTCGCACCGATACTTGATCATCTCCTTCATCTCTGGATGCCTGCCGCCCGGTTGGACGACCGGTTGCGTGAGTACTGGGCGGCGCTGGATCAGCGGTGCCATCTCGCGCAGCAGTGGGAGAACACCGTACGTCAGATCCGTGACCAGACTCTGCTGCGGGAAATCGGTCCGGGTCCGGAGCGCAGGCCCGGTGAGGTCCCACGGATCCGTTCGGTCAGGCTTCCGTGATAAAAACGGATTGCACCGGGCCGAGGCTCTCGGCGAAGGACCGCGCCGAGAATCTCACCCTGACGCGAAAAATCGCGCTCACCCTTCTCACCGGATCGTTGACCTTCATCTCCTCCGAAATACTCGACGGCCCCCTGGACGTCCCGCTGTCACAACAGATCGTCCTGAGCACCCTGATCGGTGGTCTCACCCTCCTGGCGCAGTTCCTCTTCGACTTCGAAAAACGTATCGGTGAGCTGGAGGAGGAGCAGAACAAGTGTCTGACGGCCATCCGGACCTCGGTCGTGGAATGTTTCTCCAGGATCAGCGAGGCCACTTCACTCATGTCCTCGATCGACGGAGCAGTGTTGAGCACCGAATCACTGACCGGGGTCCTGCGTTCTGCGAGCGCGGTGAGCGAAAGGAGTCATCCCCTCGTGCTCGACCTCGCCCACGCCGAGATCGAGCGCGTCACTTTTCTCCTGAGATCTCTCGGCGAGGGAAAGGAGATCTTCTACGACGGCGAGGACAGGGAGTGGCTGCTGGGTCTCACCAAGAACGCCAGGTCCACGATCGATGCGACGAGCCTGGCAACGGTCGACGCCGGCTCAGCGAATTTTGAGGGAGGGCTCTGGATGAATGACCTCGGCGGACGCTACCTCGATCTCCAACGAGTCGCCTCGGACCGCGGCGTTCGGATCAGAAGGATCTTCGTCTTCGATGATCTGCCGGACATCGATCCCGAGGACTTCCATCAGATCTGTGTCTCCCAGCGCGCCGCCGGGGTCGAGGTGCGCGAGTTGAAGAGCACCATGGTCCCCTTGAACCTCAAGAACCTCATCTTCGACTTCGTCGTGTTCGACGGAGCGATCAGCTACGAGACGACCCCTGCCACGAGGATGGACACGGAGGGCAGACCTGCCATCGTCACCACTCGACTCGTGTTGGACATCGAACGGGTGAGAGGGCGTTCGCGGCGTTTCGAGTCGCTCTGGGAAGTCGCTCAACCGGTCGAGGTCCCGCAGTGGTCATCCCCTGTTCGGTCACCGCACGTGCACCGGATCCGGTCGCAGGGCCAGGGCGGGTCGGAGGGCCGGGGAGGGTCTCTTGGCCAGGGTTGATCTGTGGGTCGGGGTTGAGCTGTGGGTCAGGGTTGAGCTGTAGGTCAGGGCGGGTCGGTATCCGAACTTCCGGCGAAAGCGTAGCCGACCCGATCCGTCAGCTCAGCGGGCAGAGGGAATCCCTCGTCACCGGATCGGCGTTCGAGCTGCTGGACCACGTCGGGGTCCTGGCACAGCTGTTCCAGGATCGTCCTGACCGCTGTCTCCACGATCAGGAAGCGCGGGGAGAGGATCGAGAAGGTCCTGTAGGCGCAGAACGGGTCCGCTGTGGGACGGAGCCTGCTGATCGCAGGCATGTCCCGCCATTCCGCCGGCCAGGGGGTCGGCGGGGGCTCGGCGTGGACCGGGGCTCGTCCCCGGTCGCGCAGGAGACCGAGCCTGAGCAGTTGCCAGGTCGCCGCGAGCATGGGACAGGACCAGGTCCTCACGCCGTTCTTCTCGTCCCACAGCTGGACGTCCACGAAGATCGAATGCAGGCGGGCAGAGGATTGCAGAGGGGGTGTCCAAACCGAGGCCGGGTCCATTGCCGCCACCGGATCCCGGGGGGTCCCCCGTGACCCGTTGCACAGCCATCCCGATTCCCGGGCGGGGGGACGGACTCCGAGGGTCCCGGGGACCGGTTCGTCGACGAGGAGGGCCGAGGCCATGTCCGCAGGGGAGATCCCGTTGCCGGGGCCGGGGCCGGGGTCGGGGACGGGGACCTGAGCGCAGGCAGCCTCACGGGCCAGGTAGTCGATGGTCACGCCGGCTTCCTCGGCGGCCCCCAGGATCCGGGGGACGAGTTCCCTCGGTCCGGGGATGTTCCCGAAGTAGTCGTCCACCAGGAAACAGGTACTGATCCGTGGACGTCTTCCCATGATCCTCACTGTTCGGCGGGCAGCCTGTTCCCACGGCGCCGTGTCCTCGAACAGCTCGCGAAGGCGTGTCCGTCCTGCCGCCAGGTCCTCGGGATAAAGGTGCCCCAGCTCGATGGACAGGTGGGACAGACCGACAGAGCGCGTGACGGGTTCTGCGCTGCTCTCATGATATTCCCCGTGGATGTTCACAGTTTTTCCCACCCTGCCCTGTCGACAAGAGCCGAAGCCAGTTCCTGGAAGGCCTGGACGGTTCCGACGGAGGCGATCCGACTTTCGTAAAGTGCTTTCTCGGTCAGGATCTGCTCGTGCCAGTGCAGAATCGGATCCAGCGGAACGATGCCCAACGTCCGGGTCCGCCCCAGTCCGAGTTCTCCCGCAAGAATCTGCAGATCGTGGTGACGCTCCCGCAACCACGAGATCTGCGTTCCCGACAGACCAGACAGGTCAGCAGTAGCGGGATCCATCACTGCGGTCCTCACGGTTCGCAGGCTGTCCAGGGTCTCGTTCCTGTCGTGTCCGCAGCCCTCGGCCGTCTGCAGAATTCCTCTCGCCTCGTGGATCAAGCCATGGGCAGCGACGACATGCTGGCGGGTCCAACGGTGGAAGACCAGCCACCGGGTCTGCGCAGATCCTCCCCAGTCGGCCGTGGCCTCCAGGACCAGTCTCACGGCGTAGGAACGTCCGGCGCTCAGGTCCACGACGGACAGCTCGTACTCCTCCAGGAGTCTGCCCAGGAATCTCGCGCATCGCCGGACGGTGTTCGTGTCGATGCTGAATTCGCTGCCGCCCTTGTCCCCGGGGAACAGCACGAGCCTCCCTGCGCCGGGAGGTCTGCCCCCCAGACTGTCCGAGGCCGTCCACAGCTCCAGCGACTCCGAGGCTTCGGAGCTTCCCAACAGCAGGGACTGGGTTCCCCGGCCGCTCTCGGTACCTCGCCCCAGGGCATGCACATCGAAGATGGTGCCTGCGGTGGGTGATCCGAAATCGAAATCCACGAAGCAGCTGTCGTGGCCCGCCAGGGCAGAACGATAGACAATGTTGCCTCCGGTCACGGAACGCCCCGTGCCCCCTTTGTCGGAGATCGCAAAGACGATCACAGTGCGTCCTCGGTCAGAGACCGGCTTCTCGGCCTGGCCAGAACTTCGAGCTCCTTCAGGACGCCCTGCAACAAAGTCACGGCCGTTCCCGGACGGGTGTTGCGCAGGTCCCTCGCACGATCCAATGTCGCGGAGATCGCTTGGACGGGGGCCACCGTCCCGGGAGCTGTGGTCCCCGACGCGCCCCCCCAGCTGCCGAACAGCCTTTCCTGCTCGAAGATGTGTTCGGCCTCCGCCAGGAACTCATTGGCCAGCCGGATCAGTTGCGCACTGACAGGGGAGGACGCGGTGTAGCTCGCTGCCGCGGAGACCAGGCATTCGCAGGCCCTCTGGGTGTGGTACCAGGAAGGGGCCTCCCACTTCCGACCCTTCAGGTCGAAGACTCCACGGGGATCGTCCCACAGTCCCCTTCCTCCCCGTTCCTCCAGACGTCGGCCCAGCAAATGGCTCCAGATCTCGTTGCCCAGCGTCACCAGGGGATCCCTGTCCTGGGCCTCCCTCACGAGGGAGGCGGTCTGGATCGTCCTTTTCAAGAGCGTGGTGGAGAAACTGGTGATGGTCCACGTCAGTTCCGGTCCCAGGGCCGCACCTCCTCTGAGAACGACTCGGGTGCCGGGCTCGTGCAATCCGATGGCGGAATCACCGGCCACCGGGCGCCGTGTGATGAGTCCTCTACCCGCCAATTCCTGCAGGACTTTCCCCAAGCGGACGGCCTGGGACGTCCCTGCTTTCTCCACATGCAGTTTCTGAACCATCATCGAGGTGACGAGCAGCGTGAAGTGATCGGATTCCACACCGTCCGTCGCCCGCCAGGGAAGGTCCTCGATCGGCCAGCGTCCCGTTCCGAAGGTCGCGACGCGTTGCCAATAGTTCATGCAAAGACGCCATCGCAGCTGCAAAGCGCTGGACATTCGCTGTTGGTGGTCGTCGAGCAGCCCGAGGACCTGTGTTCTCGGGGAGAAAAGGTCCTCGATGCCGTCGAGCGCGACCCCGGTGAAGTACAGATAGGGAAGATCCTCAGCAAAGCAGGAGACCGATGATCCGTTTCCGTCCCGCTCGAGGGAACTGCTCTGCACCGGCCCCCAGGACCAGCCGCATTCCAACAGCTTCCGATCGTTCTCCAAGGCTTCCACGACACTGCTGCGCCCACGGGTCAGAGCGATCTCCGAACGCAGGCTGCTCCGGATCTCCTTGAGACTGCGGGCGAGTCTCTCCCCCACCACCCTGTCGTTGGAATCGTTTGTCTGATTGACCATGGCACAGAGGTTGTCGCCCGGCTCCGATCCGATATCGAAGACGTGGACCGAGAAGGAACTCAGCATCCCCTCCATGGCCCCCGTGAGCCGACGCGATGTCAGATCCTTCAGACGACCCAGTTTCTCGGCCGTCCGGCGGCTCGTGGTCTTGGTCCCGAGTTTCTGGACGTAGCCCAGGACGCTCAGACACAGGGTGATGGACATCGAGTAGGAGTCGACCACCTCCAGCCGGAGCTGCTCCGGGGTGATCGCCGTTCTGTCGATCTCGCAGGAGCCGAGGTAGCTGCCCGCGGAGAAGTCCGGGGCACCGTCCGGGAGCCGGTGCCTCTCCATGTACTCCAGCAGGACGTCCGTGAACACGCGAAGGGCGTCCAGGTCGTTTCCCAACCCGTGGAGCGCCCACAGTACATCCGGAGCCGTCTCGTCCGGGTCGTCGATCCGGAGAACCGGGATGTTCGTCGCGGGGTAGAGAATGCACAGCAGTTGTTCGGCATCACTGATCGAATTGCTTCCCTGCCGGTCCTCCCACGACCAGGACCCGTCACGGTACGAGAAGTCGATCAGAGACCGCCAGATGTCCAGTGTCTGTTCCCGCACCTGGAGCGACACGGGTCACGCCTCCTACAAAACTGTTCGGGACCGAACCATTCGGGACCGAGCGAAGAGGAATCTCACAGATCAGGGATTCCCTCGGGTCCTGCCCACCGCGATGAGCATACCTTCGTACCCGTCCCTGAGGGGATCGGTCGGGGGAACTCGGATCTTGTCGACCGTCACCTCGCCGTCGGCGACCAGCCCGGCGAGAACGTTCTCGACCCTGGTCTTCGTCACCTCGTGGACCGCGGGGAAGAGCTTGTCACCGACGACGTACCCTTCGGAACTGTCCATGAAGGCCGCGGCGAAGGGGGCCCCGGGTCTCAAGGAACGAAGAAAGCATTCCGTGGCCTTCTCGAATTCGTTCTCGTCGTCCGTCATCGACTCCGCGACGAAGAACATGGTCCCGATGTCGTACGTGTTCTCCGTGAGTTCGAAGACATTGCTCCGCACGACCCTGGTGCTACCGGCGATCGCCGCGCGAACCCTGGGGAAGTCCTTGCGCTCGTAACCGACGGAGCACAGCTCGTCCCAGAACGGTCGCCAGGTCGATCTCAGGGAGGAGACCTCGGACTGCAACCACTCCACGTTCCTGACGGAGTGATCGATCAACTCGATCTTCTCGCACCACGGGAGCATGGCCAGAGCCGGGTACATGTTGGTGCCGGATCCCACGTCCACGCCGGACAGCCCATCGGTCGGAATACCCAGGAAACATTTCCGGAAGAACGACCCGACGGTACGAATGATCTCCCGGTCGTCCTCACGCAATGATCTGTAGTTGTGGTTCCAGTAAGAACCGGAATCGAAATCCTCCCATTCGACGTCACAGTTGTGCCTCTTCCCGACCCCATCGGGACGGTCCGGTTCCAGGTCCCCTCCCCGAGGAAGATCGGCCCCCTTCGGTGGACTCGCCGGTTCGGCTCGCCGCACGTCGTCGTCCGTGTTCACAAGCCCCGAGACTGCCTCCGTCATTCTCCGCACCCTACCCTCCGACGAGAATCGTCACCGAGTTTTCCCTGGACTCACGGAAGAACTTCCGCCCCAGAAGGAGCCTTCGTCATTACATTTCACTCAGAAAATCTCTGGCCGAAAGGTTTCGCGCGTTCTGTGTCCTGACTCCGCAGTCGAAGCCCGCTGGGGTCCTTCCCCTCCCCGAGGCCGGGTGAGGGAGATCTCCCGTTCCCCGAGAACCGCCCCGGCGGAGCTGCCGAAGGAGGAAAGAGGTCATTTCGGCACCGGGCGAGGACGAAAAGCACAGTCCCCGACGTCCGAGCCAAGGCAACGATCGTCCAGCCCTCACGTTCCACCTTGCGGCAGAGAAATTCGAGGCGACTCACCGGAACGAGGAGCTGTTCTCCCCCATCGTCGGCCTCCCAGTTCTCCACGGCAGCCAGCTGCAGTCCGAAACGATCCCGTCCCGGACCGAAATGATCTTTGAGGAACCAGCGGACCAAGAATCCGTGCCTCAGCAGGATGTGCAGCATCCGCAGGTTTCGAGGGCTGGTGATCGTCACGATGGCCACCGTCCGGCGGGCGCCGGGTTCCACGAGGGACAGACAGCTCTCCACCAGACGAGTTCCCAGTCCCTGGCCCTGCAGTTCTGGCAGGACCGCCATGCCGGCGATCTCTATTCTTCCGGGGACCGTGCTGTCGGCGTGGAGATAGGCCACGAGCCGGCCGTCCTGTTCGAGGACTCGCACATCCCCGGCCTCGACCCCGGACTCCAGTTCGCCGGGTTCAGCTCTCTGCAGATCCCTGTGGTCCGGGGGGAAGCACCGATTGTCCAGGTCCCGGACCAGGCCAGATTCCTGGGATGTCGCAAGTCGCACGAAGGACTGTGTCCGGCCGGAGCCGGTTCGTCTGCTGGACAGGCCCATGCCGACTCCCGTCAGCTTGCGGCAGCTGTTCCTCCCACCGTAAAACGAACCAGGTCGTTTCGGGCAGACGTCCGGCGACAGGGGGCGCACTGAAAAGCTCCGGTGGGCCAGAAACGTCGCTTCTTCTCTTCGGACAGGACCCTCAGACGTCGCCCAGGACTGCTTCGAACAGGTCGCGGTAGGCGGCGGCCAGGCGCAGGGGGTCGTGGCGGGCTGTGCCGTCGCCCAGGGACACCTGGCGCATGAGCAGGGATCCTCCCAGGCCCTCGGTGAGGGAGGCCAGGCTCACGGGGTCCTCGACCGTGGCGGGGTCGGCCAGGACGGCGTCGATCCGCAGCTCCGGGGCGTAGGTGGCGAGCACTTCCAGGTGCGCCTCTGCGCTGAAGCCGTCGGTCTCCCCCGGTTGGGTGCTCAGGTTCATCGTGACGCAGCGGCGGGCCTTGGTCTCCTGCAGGGCCTCGGCGAGCGAGGGGACCAGCAGGTGCGGCAGGACGCTGGTGAACCACGAGCCCGGTCCCATCACCACCCAGTCGGCGTCGCGGATCGCCGCGACGGCCTCGGGGCAGCCGGGGGGGTCCTGCGGGACCAGCCGCAGGCCCACGACGCGGCCCGGGGTCGTCGCAACGGACACCTGTCCCCGGACCGTCGTCAGCTCGTCCGGGTCGTTCTCGTCGACCCCGACCACGGTCGCCTCGATGTCCAGCGGGACCGCCGCCATCGGCAGGACCCTCCCCCGTGCCCCCAGGAGGCGGGCCACCCAGTCCAGGCCCGACACGGTGTCGCCGAGCAGCTCCCACAGGGTGAGGATCAGGAGGTTGCCCGTGGAGTGGTAGTCCAACGGGCCATCGCTGTCGAACCGGTGTTGCAGGACGTCGCGCCAGAGTCTGCCCCACTCGCTGTCGTCGCACAGGGCCGACAGCGCCATGCGCAGATCCCCGGGGGGCAGGACACCGAACTCCCTGCGCAGCCGCCCGGAGGAACCGCCGTCGTCCGCGACCGTCACCACTGCCGTGAGACGGTCGGTCAGGTGGCGCAGAGCCGACAGTGAGGCCGAAAGACCGTGTCCGCCCCCGAGGGCCACCACCGAGGGTCCCGCCATCATTCCCTTCCCATGTCCCTGTGGACCGTGCTGGCGCTGACGCTCTCCGAACGCAGCCTGGCCGCGAGCGCCTCGCTGATCGCCACGGAACGGTGTTTGCCTCCGGTGCAGCCGATCGCCAGGGTCGCGTACTTCTTGTTCTCCCGGGTGTAGCCGGCCAGGACCGGTCGCAGGGCCCGCAGATAGTTCTCCAGGAACTCCGTCGCCCCCGGGCGTTCCAGGACGTAGTCGCTGACGGAGGAGTCCAGCCCCGTGCGGGGGCGCAGTTCGGGGACCCAGAACGGGTTGGGCAGGAACCGCACGTCCGCCACGTGGTCGGCGTCCAGCGGCAGGCCGTACTTGAACCCGAAGGACATCACGGTCAGGCGCAGCAGGGGGCCGGCCCTGTCCCCGTAGGCCTCGGTCACCTTGGCCGACAGCTGGTGGACGTTGAGGTAGGAGGTGTCGATGACGGTCTCGGCCGTCCCCCGCAGCTCCGCGAGGGCAGCCCGTTCGCGGGTCAGGCCGTCGAGGATCCGGCCCTCGCCCTGCAGGGGGTGGGGGCGGCGGACCGATTCGTAACGCCGGACGAGGGTGTCGTCGACGGCGTCGAGGAACAGCAGGTGGGTGCGCACACCGGCCTTCTGCAGGTCTGCCATTGCCCTGTCGAGGGTTTCGAACGAGGTCCAGCCCCGTACGTCGACGGCGACGGCGATCCGGGAGAGCTGTGTTCCCCGGGTGCGTGTCGTCTCAACGAGAGAACACATCATCTGGGGAGGCAGATTGTCCACCACGTACCAGCCGAGGTCCTCCAGCACGTCCCCGACCGTGGAACGACCGGCCCCGGACATCCCGGTGATGACCAGGACCTCCTGTTGTGGTGTTTCCCGGCCGACCTGGTCTGTTCCCTGCTGTGTCTGAGGGGGGCCGGTCCGTTCTGTTTCGGTCATGTCGGTGCTCCTTTCCGTTCCGGATCACCGGCTCCTGTCCGTCCGGTACGGCTCGGGCTCGGGTCGTCCGGCTGCCCCGGCCAGGTTCTCATGCGCCGTCCGGGTCGATGATTTCACCTGTCGAGGTGTCGACGGCCGACCGCTTCTCGCGCGCCGCGAGGTGTTCGACGACCGTCCTGGCCAGGACGGGTCCGATCCCCGGGACCTGTGCGATCGCGTCGGTGTCGGCCCGACGCAGGGCGCGTACGGACCCGAACGCCTTCAGCAGGGCTTTCCGGCGGGCGGGCCCCAGGCCGGGTACACCGTCCAGTTCTCCGGCGGTCAGGGCAGCCCCGCGACGTTTGCGGTGGTAGCTGATCGCGACCCGGTGGGACTCGTCGCGCGCGTGCTGCAGCAGGTACAGTCCGTCGCTGCCCCGGGGCAGGACGACGGGGAAGTCCTCGCCGGGCAGCCACACCTCCTCGAGGCGCTTGGCCAGCCCGCAGGCGAAGACGTCGACGATCCCCAGATCGGCCAGGGCCCGGGCCGCCGCGTCCACCTGTGGGCGGCCGCCGTCGACGACCAACAGGTCGGGGGGGTAGGCGAACCGGCCGCGCCGGGCCGGTTCCCGGGAGGCCCCACCGGGGGGCTCCCCGTCGGCGTCGGGGGAGGCCTGCGGCGAGGCGTCGGGCAGGGCGTCCGGCCCGTGGTGTCGGAACCGCCGGGTGAGGACCTCGTACAGGGAGGCCGTGTCGTCGACCCCCTCGGTGCCGCGGACGCGGAAGTGTCGGTACTCCGAGGGGCGGGGCAGACCGTCCTCCAGCACGACCATGGAGGCCACGACGTGGGTGCCCTGCAGGTTCGACACGTCGAAGCACTCGATCCGCAGGGGCGCGCGGTCCAGGCCCAGGGACTCCTGCAGCTCCCGCAGGGCCTGGGAGCGGGCCGTCAGATCACCGGTCCGGCGGGACTTGTGCAGCGTGAGGGCTTGGACAGCGTTCTTCTCCACGGTCTGTTGCAGGGCGCGTTTGTCACCGCGTTGCGGAACCCTGACCGCTACAGCCGAGCCCCGACGGTCCGACAGCCAGCGGATCATCCTCTCGAGGTCCGGTGGCTCGTGCGGCACGAAGATCTCCCGGGGCACCGCGCCCCCGGCCTCGTCCCCGTAGACCTGCTGCAGCAGGTGCTCGACCAGTTCCGCGGGTCCGGCCTCCTCGACCTTCTCCACGACCCAGCCGCGCTGGCCCTTGATCCGCCCGTCCCGCACGTGGAACACCTGGATCGCGGCCTGCAACTCGTCCTCGGCCAGGGCGAAGACGTCTGCGTCCGTACCGTCCGGCAGGACGACGGCGCTCTTCTCCAGGACCCGGCGCAGAGCTGTGAGGTCGTCGCGCAGCCGCGCGGCCCGTTCGAAGTCCAGGGCGGCGGCGGCCGCGTGCATCTCCTCCTCGCGGTCGCGCACGAAGCGCCGCGTCCGGCCCGCCATGAAGTCGCACAGGTCCCGGGCCCGGGCACGGTGCGCTGCGGCGTCGATCCGGCCCACGCAGGGTGCCGAGCACTTGTCGATGTCTCCGAGCAGGCAGGGGCGGCCGGTCCGCTCCGCCCGGCGGAAGGCACTGTTGCTGCAGGTGCGGACCGGGAAGACGCGCAGAAGCAGGTCGACGGTCTCCCGGATCGCCCACACGTGGGTGTACGGACCGAAGTAACGGTTCCCCCGACGCCGGGCCCCCCGCACGACCTGGACCCGGGGGAACTCCTCCGACATGGTCACGGCGAGGTAGGGGTAGGACTTGTCGTCCCGGTACCGGATGTTGAAGCGGGGGTCGAACTCCTTGATCCAGGTGTATTCCAGTTGGAGGGCCTCGACCTCGGTGTCCACGACCGTCCACTCGACTCCGGCGGCTGTGGTCACCATGCTCCGGGTCCGCGGGTGCAGGCTCGCGGGGTCCGCGAAGTAGGACGTGAGACGGGAACGCAGGTTCTTCGCCTTGCCGACGTAGATCACTCGACCGTGCTCGTCGCGGAAGCGGTAGACCCCGGGGGATTCGGGGATCTCCCCCGTACGCGGGCGGTATGTCACGGGATCTGCCACACCAGGCAGGGTACGGTGCACGGGCGACACCCGCGCGTCCGGTCGGGTCGCGGTCCCGGGAGTTGTACCGTCTGAGGGTGATCGTCGTCAGTGTGTGCAGTCTCAAGGGCGGCGTCGGTAAGACGTCCGTCGTTCTCGGTCTGGCCTCGGCAGCCCTCCACCGCGGCCTGTCCACTCTGGTCGTCGACCTGGATCCCCAGGCCGACGCGACCACGGCCCTGGACGTACCCGCCGAGCGCGCAGGAACGGTGTCCCAGGTCCTGTCCTCCTCCCGGCCCCGGGACCTCGAACAAATGATCGTTCCCAGCGGGTGGGCCCCGGACGGTGGCCTGGACGTGCTCTGCGGATCGTCCGACAGCGCGGCCCTCGACGGTCCGCACCCCACGGACAGGGCGGTGCACCGCCTCGCAGAGTCCCTGGCCCCGGTGGAGGGCTACCGCCTGGTGCTCGTGGACTGCCCGCCGTCCTTCGGCACGCTGACCCGTTCCGGGCTCGTGGCCAGCCGGAGGGCAGTGATCGTCACTGAGCCGGCCCTGTTCTCCGTGACGGCGGCCGACCGGGCTCTCCAAGCCATCGACGAGCTGCGCCGGGGCCCGGCCCAGGAACTGCAGCCGCTCGGCGTGATCGTGAACCGTTTCCGTGAGAGATCCCCCGAGCACCGCTTCCGCGTGGAGGAACTGACCGAGATGTTCGGGCCGCTGGTCCTCACCCCGGTGATCGCTGAGCGCAGCGCGTTGCAGCAGGCCCAGGGTGCCAGCCAGCCCCTTCACACCTGGCCGGGGAAGGCCGCCGAGGAACTCGCCCAGAGCTTCGACATCCATCTGTCCCGTTTGGTGCGTTCCGGCGGGAAAAGCGGCGTACGAGGAGGGTCCTCGACCGGACGGTGAGCCCTGACGCGCGGCTCGGCGCCGGGTCTGGTCCTCACGCGGGTCTGTTCCTCGCGGTGGGCGGGGCGGATCCTCGCGCGCGGTGGGCCGGGGCCGGTCAGCTGATGGCGCGGGTCCGTCTGCGGGTGGCCAGCTCGTCGTCGGGGTCCTCGGCGGGTTCCTGTCCCGGGCGTTCGGCCGGCAACTGGGCCAGGCTGCCCTCGACCTCGCGCCAGACCCGCCCGATCGCGATCCCGAACACTCCTTGACCGCCCTGGACCAGATCGATCACTTCGTCCGGGGAAGTGCACTCGTACACGCTCGCGCCGTCGCTCATGAGGGTGATCTGAGCCAGGTCCTCCACGCCCCGTTCTCGCAGGTGATGCACTGCTGCGCGGATCTGGTGCAGGGACACTCCTGTGTCGAGCAGGCGTTTGACCACCTTGAGCACGAGGATGTCGCGGAAGCTGTAGAGGCGCTGGGTGCCCGACCCGCTGGCCGAGCGCACGCCGGGCTCCACGAGCCCCGTCCTGGCCCAGTAGTCCAACTGTCGATAGGTGATCCCCGCCGCCTTGCAGGCCATCGGTCCCCGATAGCCCAGGTCCTCGTCGAACACGGGCAGATCGTCCGTGAACAGCAGACCCTGGGCCCTGGGGGGGATCGGGGTGGTACGTCTGACGCTCCCCGTGGCGTCACCGGTGCCGCTCACGCCCGACCTCCCGTCACGTCGTCCCCGGACCGACCAGGTGGGTCCCGGCCCAACCAGGTGGGTCTCCGCGAGCCTTGGCTGCCCGAGAGACCACGTCGAGGACGTTCTTCTGACGACGGTAGGCGTGAGCCCTGCCAGCGTCAACGATACCTAGACCCAGGGTGACCGGCGTGTCGCGGAAACCCGTTGCCGGGCACGTACCGCAACGATCGTCACGTTCTGCTTTTCCCCGGACGTCCTCACTCCTGAGGCCCCATGGTTGCACGGCTCCCGTCCGGATTTGTCCTCCGGTCCGGGGCAGTGTCCGAAGAGGGTCCGAAGAGGGTCCGAAGAGGCGTCCGAGGGCGAACGCCCGAACCCCTTGCCGGTCGCTCTCAGCTGGTGGGGGACTCTCCGGGGGCATCCTCGCCGAAGTCCTCCGGGGAGATGTGGTCCAGGAAACGGCGGAACTTCTCGACCTCGTCCTCGTCCTCCTCGGCCACGGACACCCCGCCGGCCTCCAGGACGTCGTCAGCCCCGACGATCCGTGAGCCCATGCGCAGGGCGAGGGCGACGGCGTCGGAGGACCGGGAGCTGACCTTGAGCCCGCCGTCGAAGACCAGTTCGGCGTGGAAGACGTTCTCCTGGATGGCGATGATCCGCACCTCCTCCAGCTGCCGACCGAGCGCGACGATGACGTCACGCATCAGATCGTGGGTCAGCGGACGCGGAGGGACCACCCCCTGCTGGGCGAACGCAATGGCGCTCGCCTCAGCCGCACCGACCCAGATCGGCAGGTACCGATCACCACCACGCTCCCGGAGCAGCAGGACCGGTTGGTTCGAGGGCATCTCGACCCGGACACCGATGACGTCGAGCTCACGCACTCTGCAACCGTACCTCTTCACCGCCGACAGCGGAGGGCAACCGGAACGTCAGGACGTCCCGGAGGGTAGAGACGCTGGTCACAGAACGTCGCGGTCCAGGGCCGAGGCCACGAGGGACGCGTGCAGTCTCACCAGCAGAGCGGCGATCTCACGGCCTGCTTCCTGCGCTCCGGCCGCCGAGCGGGGACCGCGCTGACGGCGCAGGGGCGCGATGACCTGTTCCACGAGCCCGGCTTCCCTGTCGGCGGCCGTTCGCAACGGGCGCAGGTGACGGGGCTCGATCCCGAAGGCTGTCAGGTCCCGCACGGCCCGGGCCACGCAGATGGCCTCGGTGGAGTAGCGGTGTTCCCCCCGGTGAGGGGTGATGAGGCCGTAGGACTCCAGATCCGTCAGGAGATCGTCGTCGATCCCCGAGACCTCCAGCAGCTCCTGCCGGGTGATCCGCACATCGGGGGCGGCGGAAAAACGTTCGGGGACGACGGGCCGGGCCTCGGAGACGATCCGGGGCAGCCTCGGCGAGCCCGCCAGGGGCGCGGTCTCCCGGCCGTCGTCGAGGGCTTCGAGGTGGTCGCGGATCACACGCAGCGGCAGGTACTGGTCCCGTTGCACACTCAGGACGTAGCGCAGGCGCTCGACGTCGGTGTGGGAGAACTTCCGGTACCCGGCCGGGGTGCGGTCGGGCTCGACCAGGCCCTGCTCCTCCAGAAAACGGATCTTGGAGAGGGTCACGTCCGGGAACTCCGGGCGCAGCAGTCCCAGTACCTCACCGATGTTCATCGACGCGCGGGGTTCCTCCCGCCGCCCCAACGCCGAACTCACCACGGCCCGTTCACCGCCCCACGCCAGTGCTCGACACCGGCGCGGGGTCCTCCCGCCGTCCCGACGCCGGGTCCGCCACGGCCCCGTTCACCGTCCCGTGCCGGCTCCGGCCTGTTCCGGGCCCGCGTGGAACGTCATCCGGAATTTGCCGATCTGGACTTCGTCGCCGTCCCGGAGCACGGCCTCGTCGATCCGGTCCCGGCGTACGTACGTGCCGTTCAGGCTGCCGATGTCACGGATGACGAAAAGTCCCTCGCGTCGCAGGAACTCCGCGTGCTTGCGCGAGACGGTGACGTCGTCGAGGAAGATGTCGCTGCCGGGGTGACGCCCTGCCGTGATCCGGTCCTGGTCGAGCAGGAAACGCGAGCCCGCATTCGGGCCGCGCTGCACAACGAGCAGAGCCGATCCCGGGGGGAGATTGCCAATCGCCGCAGAGTCGGTGAAAGCAGGTTCTGTGGTCTCCGCCTCCAGCGGTGGGACGGCGCCGAAGGACATGGTGGTGTCGGCGCCGGACGCCTTGCCGCCGGTCGTGGAACCCTTGAGAGAGAACGCCCGGGTACCTGGGTTCGCCGGGTCCGGCCCTGTGCCCGGTGGGGATTCCGACATGACGCGCCTCCTCGTCCTGTTACGGAGCCAGTCCATCACTCACCGGCTCCGTGGGATCGATGCGAAAGCCTAGTCCGGTGACCCGGTGCAGGGTGGTAACCCGGACCCTTCGGTTCGCGTTGTCCCCATTCTGCGGGTGAGCCGGGTCTCTGGGCGAGTCGGTCACAGGGACGTTCGGGTCGTGCGTTCTGTCTCACCCCAGGGTCTCACGGTATTCGTCGGCAGTCAGGAGTCCCTGAACGGCCTGGGCGTCCGCGGGGTCGACCTCGAACAACCAGCCCTGCCCGTAGGGGTCGGTGTTGATCAGCTCGGGAGCATCCCCCAGGGCATCGTTGGTGGCCACCACGACGCCGTCGACGGGCGCGTAGATGTCGCTGACACTCTTCGTGGACTCGACCTCGCCACAGGGCTCACCGGCCCGGACGGCCTGTCCCTGCTCGGGCAGACCGGCGAAGACAATGTCGCCCAGAGCCTGTTGCGCGTGCGCCGTGATCCCGACTCGAACACGGTCGGGAAGGGGTTGTGCCCATTCGTGCTCGGAGGTGTACAGGAGTTCGGGAGGGCAATCGTTCTCGGACATGGTGCTCCAGGCCGGTCGTGGCGGACGGTCAGAGGGCGCTGCCCCCGTTCAACCCTACTCAACCCTACGATGACGCCGCCGGATCGCTTCGAGGGGGCTGGTGCGCCCGAAGGCCGGGGCCCGTCATGGCGCGCTGCGCGTGGGCACCGGGCGTACGAAGCGGGGAGTGATGGGTTTGCGCACAGCGTCCACGGTCAGACTCTGCCGCTGTGTGACGCTTCCCGTGGCCTGTTCCGAACGCAACACCTCCAGAACCCCGCCCGGAATGTTGAGCGCGGCCGCGAGGGTCTGAGGATCCCCGACGACGACCACGTGGTACGGAGCGGTGACCCCCGTCCCGTCCACCGTGATGCCGGCGTCGGTGTCCACGAACGAGGTGCTCGCGATGACGCGGACGTCCTCGATCTGAATGGCCTCTGCGCCCGCGTCTCGCAGCTCCTGCACCGTGTTGAGCAGGATCCCCGCCGCAACGGTGTGCTGGGGATCGACGATGTCCAGCTCGATCCCCGGCCCGATGGCCGACAGGGTGCCGGCGAGGAGGCCGAGGTTGTTCAGGCGTTCGCGGGCTGCCACCTGGGCCGCCGAGGAACGGTCGGAGCCCGTCCGGAGTTCCTCGAGAGTGTCCTGCAGACTCTGGGCCTCGGAGTCCAGGCGATTGGAATTCTGGGTGATGTTGTCCAGGATCCGTACGAGGTCGGCCTGCCGCAGCGAGTCCAGCCCGGCTTCCTGGGTCTGTTTGACCTGCACCACGAGGGCGAACCCGAGGACAGCACACAGCACCCCCGCCAACAGCTGGGCACGGGTGGCCCGCGGACGCACGGCGTGCCTCAGCCGGGCCCTGGCCGAGTCCGCGGTCGGGGGCGCGGCGGGGGGCACGATCAACAGCGCAGAACCGGCGACGGGCCCCTGAGGGTCCGGTGGTTCCGAGGCGTCCTGGGAAGCCGTGTCCTGGGAGACCGTGTCCTGGGAAGTCTGGTCCTGGGAACGGGGACGCGGGGAACCGACGGGCGGGGGAGCCTGCCGGGAAGCTGTGCTCGTCGACGGGACGGGACGCGGAGCGGAGCGCCCGAGGTAGTCCTCCCCGAGGTACCCCTGGGACCAGTCCGAGGCCGTGTCCTCGGCCGGGGGCAGGTCCCAGGAAACCTGAACCTGCGGGGTGAGGAACTCACCGATCGGATCGACCTCGCCCTGCGCGTCGGGGACATCGGTCCCCGCGGTCCTCGACGGCCCTCCCGGTCGGGGGGCAGGGGGGAGCTCCGGGGGATCGGCCGCGTCGGCCGGGGGCAGGATCGCCGGCCCGTCGTCCGGGACCGGTCCCTCCGGCTCCGCAGCATCACCGGCCTCGCCCTCCGGGGAGGGGTCCTCGTCCTCGGCCGGGGCGGACGGGGGAGTCCGATCGGGCGCGATGTCCGGGGACGGGGACCTGTCCGGGGGCAGGGGCTCGCCCGGGTTCTGGTCGGGTTCCTGATCGGGTTCCTGGTCGGGACGTGGCATGTCAGGCCTTGAAGATGTGACGACGGATGGAGGCTGCGTTGGAGAAGATCCGGATCCCGAAGACCACGACGACGCCGGTCGACAGCTGCGCGCCCACCCCCAGCTGGTCCCCCAAGTACACGATCAGGGCGGCGACCACGATATTGGCCAGGAAGGACACGGTGAAGACCCGGTCGTCGAAGATGCCGTCGAGCAGGGAACGCAGGCCGCCGAAGACCGCGTCCAGGGCGGCGACCACGGCTATGGGCAGGTACGGTTCGAGCACAACGGGGACGGTGGGATGCAACACCAGTCCGGCGATGATCCCCAGGGCGAGGCCGAGAGCGGCGATCACGGTGACACCTCCGATGGTCTCGGGGTCGGTTCCCCTCCGGGGCCGGGTTCCCGGCCGGGGTGCTTGCGAAGGCTGTCGGTGGACACCGCGCCGGACGGCGAGGTCCGGTCGTCTCCGAGGCGGGCAGCGTGCAGCACGAGGGAGGACGCCCCGGGGAGAGTCATCCGGCCGCGGGCCGTCAGCTGGGCCCGGATCCCGTAGTTGGTCTGCAGACCCTGCAGGTAAGGACCTGCTGAGCTGTCGGCGAATCGCGTGTGCAGCACGTCGGGGTCGCCGACAGCCTGGATCCTGTACGGGGGGACCAGCGGCCGGAAGCCGACGAGGATGGCCTGTCCGGCGGAGCGGATGGCGCTGAGCGCCGTCAACCGTTGGCCGTTCACGGCGATCGCCTCGGCGCCGGCGGCCCACAGGCCGTTGATCACCGTCTGCAGGTCACGGTCCAGGACCCGGCCCTGGTCGGCCTCCTCCTGGTCCCGGGGGTCCGTCCCCACGGCGGCGTCGTCGGTCGGAGCGTCGTCCATGACGATCTCCAGGCCGCTCCCCCTGACCGGGGACTCCCCCGTGACCAGGGACAGGGCGTTGAGTTTCGCCTGCAGATCGGCGTCGTCCTTCCCCAGGGCGCTGCGCTGCAACCGGTCGATCTGCGAGCGCAGCTCCTGCACGGTCTGCTCCTGCCGGTCCAGCCGGGCGTCGCGCCGTTCGATCTCCTTGCGCAGCTCCGTCCTGACACTGACGGCCTCCGGTTGGGGACGGCGCAGGTGCAGGATGGCCGCGGTCACCAGCAGACCGCACAGCAGGGCGACCACCGCGGTCACGACCCAGGAGACCGGGTGCGGGGAGGGCGGGGGCCCGTTCTCCCCCCGCAGCCGGGCCGCTTCGAGGTACCCGGGGTCCAGCGGCTGTTCCATGGCCCCCAGCAGCAACGACATGGAGGCGTCCGGACGGCGTCCTTCGGGCGCGGTGGCCCTCCGGGAGGTTCCCGGGGTCCGTCCGCGCTCTGTCCGTGGTTCGCTGCCCGTCATCTCTGGTCATCCTTCCACGGACCTCTCCGCAGCGCGCCACGGTGTCCCCTCGCGCCAGGAGGAGGCCGTTCAGGTCGTACGGCGCGTCAGGTCGTACGGCGCGTCAGGTCGTACGGCGCGTCAGCCGCGCGGTCTGGCGCAGGTACAGCCAGCCGGCCCACCAGTACAGGGCAACGCCCCAGCCGACGAAGGCCCAGGCGAAGGGGCGCGCGACGAGCGCGGCCGGGCTGTCGCCGTCGGCCAGGAGCAGCAGGGGGAAGGCGCACAGCAGACTGAAGGTCGCCGCCTTGCCGAGCAGATGCACGGGCAGGGGCCCGTACCCGCGGCGGGCCAGCAGCGGAATGGTCGTCGAGACCACGAGGTCCCGTCCCACCAGCAGAGCCACGAGCCACCAGCCGAGGATACCCCGGGCCGCCAGGGTGATCAGGGTGCACAGGATGTACAGCCGGTCGGCCAGGGGATCCAGCAACTGCCCGACCCGGGAGACCTGGTTCCAGCGGCGGGCCAGCATCCCGTCGAAGTAGTCGGTCGCACCGCTGAGGACCAGCACGGCCAGGGCCGCGCCGTCCTGTTCCCGCACGAGCAGCACGGCGAAGACCGGCAGGAGCAGCAGCCGCAGCAGGCTCAGCAGGTTGGGGACGGTCAGCACCCTGTCCTGTGCGGGTCCCAGTGGGTCCGGGTCGTTCACGCAGATCAGCGTACGTGCTCGGCGCGGGGTTCCCGGCAGCGGCCGGGCCGCGCCGGCCCCGGATCCGCCGGGCGCACCGGACCCGCCGGGCGCATCGGGGCCGGGACGAGTCTCACCCGACCCCGGGCAACCTCAGCGCTTGCAGATCACCCGGATCGGCTCCGGCGAGCAGGGTCAGGAGCGGGACCTCCAGCGCCCGGCAGAGGACTGGCATGTCCTCGATACCGATCCGGCGTTGACCGGACTCGGTATCGGAGACCATGCCGACGGACCATCCCATCCGCTCGGCAAGGTCCCGCTGGCGCCAGCCGTGGCGGGCGCGTTCGGCGCGGACGTTTCGCGCGACGACGGCAGCAAGGTTGGGCATATGCCGACCGTATGGACAACCTGCCGTGTCGGAATACCGGCAACCCCGAGGATCATCGAAACACACGATAGATTTTGAATATTGACACAAGGTTAGGGCATGTGACGATTCCCTAGACACATTGACTTGTCTTAATTTCAGACAAAAGCACCTCCTATCACATCTTTTCGGGCATGATGTCTTAGGCTTTTTGGTATCCCCTGAGGGTAATGCCTGGAAGCTGCCCCCTCCCCTCCCCTGCCCCGACGTCGCCGACAGGTTGACACACGCTCCGCGTCCGGTTCATTACCCGTTGTCCCTACCGTACGTGAATCGTCCGCCATTGCCCCGATCACGGTAGCCGCAGGGGCGGCGTCACCGACAGGTGAGCAACCCGGAACGCGCTTTGGCCCTCAGGATCCTTCGGGCGGATTCGTGGATCCGGTCGCTGAACTCCTGGCTGCCCTTCGCCCGTGAGACCAGCGCCTCGATCATCGGGCCGGCGTCCTGGGGCCGGACGGTCAGGACGGCGTCGCCCCCGGCGGCGACGAACAGCGTGGCCCGCTGTTCCAGCGACACCACCGAGACGGCGTCGGCGGCCCCCAGGTCGTCGGAGACCACCAGTCCGGTGAAGCCCAGGCGGGTACGCAGCAGATCGGTGACGATCACCCGGGAGAAGGCCGCGATCGAATCGTCGTCCAGTTGGGGATACTTGGCCGAGGAGATCATCACCGCCGAGGTCCCGGCCTCGATCGCCCGTCGGAACGGCAGCAGGGCCGGATCATCCATGGTCATCCGGGCATCGACGGCCCCGGTGGAGGTGTCGGTGTTGGCGCTGACCCTCCCCAGCCCGGGGAAGTGCTTGACCGTCGCCATGACCCGACGCTCCTGCAACGCCCCCACGACGAGCCCCACCCGCTCGGCCACGATCTGCGGACTCTCCCCGTACTCCCGATCGAAACGCCCGATCGGCGGGTTGTTCGATTTGTCGGACGCCGCGACCGTGTCGCCCACGGGGGCGAGGTTCCACGTGATCCCGGCGGAGGCCAGCTCCGCGGCCCAGGTCCTCGTGGTCGCCGTGAGTTTCCCCCCGGTCCACCCGCCCTGGGCCAGGGCCGTCGGGATGTCGGTGAACCCGGGGCCCTGCAGGGACTGGACCTGGCCGCCCTCCTGATCGACAGCCACCTGCAGCCCGAGACCGTCCTGGGCGCCGGCCGTCTTCTGCAGGCGGGCAACATCGGCGGCGATCGTCGCGAGAGGAGCCTTGCTGCGCCCTGCCAGGAAAACGCCGCCGACGTGATGATCGCGCACGAGGGAGACGCCGCTGCCCAGATCCGAGAGCGGCACCCCGACGACCATGAGTTGGCCCGCCTTCGCCCGCAGGCTCAGACGTTCCAGGGTCTGTTCGACACAGTCCGAGGTCGCGCTCGGCGAGGGGCCGGCTCCCGATCGGGTCGCGACCGGTGAGCCGGAGGGCGTCCGCACCGCCGGCTCCGGATCGGGGTCGTCCCCGTCCTGGGTCCGGGCGATCGTCACGGGGATCAGGACCGCCGAGGCAAGGACGGCCAAGGAGAAGAACACCGGCAGGAAGGAACGGCGAGGGGCCGAGGCCCGACGTCTCGGACGCACATGATTCACCTCACCATGCTGTCATCACCCTGCTGTCATCGACCCGAGAGGCGTCCGGTCGCTCTCAGCGCGGGTCGGGGACGGCGTCGACCCCGGCCTCCTTGCGCTGCTGAGGGGTGATCGGGGTGGGGGCGCTGGTCAGGGGGTCCAGCCCGCCGCCGGACTTCGGGAAGGCGATGACGTCGCGGATCGACTCCGACCTGGTGAGCAGCGCCACGATCCGGTCCCAGCCGAAGGCGATCCCACCGTGGGGAGGAGCGCCGAACTTGAAGGCGTCGAGCAGATGACCGAACTTCTCCTGGGCCTGCCGGGCGTCCAGCCCCATGACGGCGAAGACCCGTTCTTGGAGGTCCCTGCGGTGGATACGGATCGAACCGCCACCGATCTCGTTGCCGTTGCACACGATGTCGTAGGCGTAGGCCAGGGCTTTGCCCGGGTCCTTGTCGAAGGTGTCGATCCATTCGGGCTTGGGCGAGGTGAAGGCGTGATGGACGGCGGTCCAGGCCCCACTGCCCACGGCGACGTCCTCGCTGGTCTCGACGGCCTCGAAGAGCGGGGCGTCGACCACCCAGACGAAGGACCACACGGACTCGTCGATCAGACCGACCCGCTGGGCGATCTCGCCCCGGACGGCCCCCAACAGGGCACGGGACGAAGAACGCGGCCCCGCGGCGAAGAAGACGCAGTCCCCCGGTTCGGCCCCGGTGCGGGCGGCCAGCCCGGCGCGTTCTGCGTCGGACAGGTTCTTGGCCACGGGTCCTGCAAGTTCGCCGTCGGCCCCGACCAGGACGTACGCCAGACCCTTGGCCCCGCGCTGGCGGGCCCAGTCCTGCCAGGCGTCCAGGGTCCGACGCGGCTGGCCGGCCCCCCCGGGCATGACCACAGCCCCCACGTACTCGGCCTGGAAGACGCGGAAGGAGGTGTCGGAGAAGTAGTCGGTGCAGTCCGCCAGTTCCAGAGCGAAACGCAGGTCGGGCTTGTCCGTACCGTACCGGGCCATGGCGTCGGCGTAGGTGATCCGCGGGATCGGCAGGGAGATCTCGTGGCCGACGAGCTTCCACAGGGTGGACAGGATCTCCTCGGACAGGGCGATGACGTCGTCCTGCTCCGCGAAGGACAACTCGACGTCCAGCTGGGTGAACTCCGGCTGCCGGTCGGCCCGGAAGTCCTCGTCGCGGTAACAGCGGGCGATCTGGTAGTACCGCTCCATTCCCGCGACCATGAGCAGCTGTTTGAACAACTGCGGACTCTGCGGAAGGGCGTACCACTTGCCCGGCGACAGCCGCGCGGGCACGAGGAAGTCCCGGGCCCCCTCGGGGGTCGAGGCGGTGAGGGTCGGAGTCTCGATCTCCACGAACCGGTGCCGGTGGAGCACCTCCCTGGCCAGGCGGTTGACCTCGCTGCGCAGGCGCAGGGCCGCTGCGGGGACCGGGCGGCGCAGGTCGAGGTAGCGGTAGCGCAGCCTGATCTCCTCGCCGGCCTCCACGTGCTCGCTCACCGGGAACGGGAGGGTCTCGGCCTCGCTGAGGACCTCGAACTCGTCGGCGACGACCTCGATCTCGCCCGTGGGGATCGCGGGGTTCTCGTTCCCCTCCGGACGGATCCGGACGTCCCCGGTCACCCGCAGGCAGTACTCGTTGCGCAGACTGTGGGCAACGGCCTCGTCCCTGACCACCACCTGCGCCACGCCGGAGGCATCCCGCAGATCCAGGAAGGCCACACCGCCGTGATCCCGACGGCCGGCCACCCACCCGGTCAGGGTGACGGTCCGGCCGGCGTGGCCGGCGCGCAGGGCTCCGGCCTCGTGGGTGCGCAACACAGCGGTCCTTTCCAAAGGGTAGGCAGATCGCCCCGCGGGACGAGGCGGTGCAGAACGAACGGTGCAGAACGAAACGGTGCAGGAAACAACGGTGCAGGAAACAACGGGGCCCGGAGGCCGAGCCCGGTCCCGCCAGATCTTACGCGCCCGGGATCCCGCCCTCCTCCGGTCGTCCCCGGCGAGCCGGGCTGACAAGGTCGAAGGGCTCAGACGGTAGAGTCCGGCGGCGGTCAACGACGGTCACGGGATCCACCACGAGGAAAGCAGAGGGGCACCACGATGAACGGCTCGATCGACGGAACCGAGCCAGCGGCCGGGGACGCGCTCAGGATCCACACGGCCCTGGAGCAGGCCCGCACCGCGCTGGAGCACGGGGAGCCCGCAGCCGCCGTGCGCGCCCTGCGAGGGCTGCCCGACTCGATCCTGATCGATCACCGTGACCTGTGGAAGCAGACCACGGAGATCGTCGAGAGGGCCGCCGGGGAGATGGGCTTCCACAACCTGGAACTGTCGGCCAGGGCCGTCGGGGAGTCCCCCGAGGACGCCCACGTGCTGTACCAGTACGGGTACGACTGCGGCGAGCGCGGCGTCTCGTTCCTGGCGGTCCCGGCCCTGCTGACGGCCCTGGGCAAGGAACCGCAGATCGACGCCATCCGGATGGAACTGGCCTGCGCACTGTCGGCCGAGGAGCGGTACACCGACTGCGTCAGGATCCTCGCGGGCAGCGAGGCCGCCGGCCAGTGGGCAGGCCGCTACCTGCTGGTGCTCAACTGCCTGCTGGCCGGGGACGTCAACGGCGCCCGCCAGTGGCACACCAAGTTCGCCGAGCCCCAGGACGAGGCGCAGGGGCGCCAGCTCGCGCGTCTGACCGGAATGCTGGAACGGGCGCAGCTCCTGCAGGGAACACCGCAGCTGCACACCCTGTGCCCGGCCCCGGCCGACCCCTCGGACGCCCTGGGCCGGGCCGACCTGCGAGGGTGGCATTTCACCCTCAACGGCGGTCTCCTGCTCCGGTTGAGCCCCTTCGGTCCCCAGGAGGGCATGTCCGGACGGTTCGCCTACCACCAGGAGACCCCGTCGGGGTGCAGGCTGATCCTGGAACGCGCCGGGGCCGCCCTGACGGCCGCGGGCCGGACCGGTACATCCGTCGCACTGTTGCCGGAGCGCTCCAGCCGGATCCTGGCCCTGGCCGCGGCTCGTCTGTGGAGGCTTCCGACGGTCGAGTGGGCCCCTGAGCTCACCGACGTCGTCGTCGTGGCCTACGACCTGCGACGGCTGGACGTGTCGGTGCTCCGCGGGCTGCGGACGGCCCGCGAACAGATCCTCTTCGAGCACGCGACCTGTTGGACCGACCCGCCCGTGATCGCACCGGACCTCAGCGGCGTGCTCCACCAGATCTCGGTCGCGCCCTGGGAACCGGGCCTGCAGGTGGCCCCCGACGGCGAGAGCACCGTCACCACCTCGGCCGACGACCGCCCCGATGAGGCCATCGCCGCGGACCTCGTGGCCGCGTCCACGGCCGGGGAGGACCTGGCCCTCGGCGATGCCGAGGAGGACCTGTTGGCCTGGGCGGCCCGGGCGTCCTCGCTGTGGGCCGTGGGCTCGGGGAACCGGGACCAGCTGTGGTCCCCCGGGCCGGTCCGCAGCAGCCGTTTCGTGTGACCCGCGGTGGCGCGCCGCCCCGGGAGTCACCG
>JAUPKJ010000373.1 GCA_030837505.1 Actinomycetota bacterium | reverse complement strand
GCCCGGCGTGGCCCTGCGCCGTGCGGGCGGACGCCGCGGACCTGCACCAGAGGGTCCTCATGATGACCTGGCGGAAGGTGTGGGCAGGGTCCGAGCATCGGAGCGGGGTCTGCTGGGCGGGTCCTCACCGTCGTCCGTTCCGAGCGGCCGAGCGTCGGGGGTGTGAGTCATGGACGTGTCGTCCACGCGTTAGGGCAGGTCGTTCTCTAGTCTGATTGTTTACTACCTAATCAGGCTCGGGAGGCGGCATGGGCAAGGACTACTCGGCGATGACGGTGCGTCAGCTTGAGGAGTTGCGTTCGGTGGTGCTGGAGCGCATCGCCGCGGTGCCGCAGTTCCGGCGCGGGTCGTTGCAGGTGGGCTACCGCAAGTGCGGTCGAGCCAATTGCCGGTGCGCCCGTCCCGCTGAGCAAGGACACGGCCCTCGTGGGTTATGGACCCGCACCGTCAAGGGTCCGGGTGGCTCGCGTGGGCAGTACGTCCCGGTCGAGCAGGTCGACCAGGTCCGTGGCGAGCTGGACAACTATGCCCAGTTCGCCGCGCTGGTCGAGGAGTACATCGAGATCAACGAAGTCCTGTGCACGGCACGGGTGGGACCACCGGCACGCCGGCCCAGGCGTGCCGCCGACCCCGCTGCCGGCGGGGAAAAAGGGGGCTGAACTGCCAGCCCGGGCACCAGGGCGAGGACGGGCCGCAGGAGCGGGAAGCGTTGAACGCGTTGGCCGACCAGGGCGATCGAACGCGCGGCCCAGCAGACAGGCGCCCAGATCGGGCTGGCTGCCCTGTCCGGGGTCGTGGACTGGGCCGGCGCCCACGCCCCGGCCCGCGCCGACTGTCCCCGCCGTGGCCCGGCGCGCCGAGACGGTCCGCACCCTGCTGGGCGCCATCGCCACCAGCCGCGGCTACTACCACTGCGCAACCTGCAAACGGGGTTTCGCGCCGCTGGACCACCGCCTCGGGGTGGCCGGCACCAGCCTGTCCCCGGGCCTGGCCCGCGCCTGCGCCCTGGCCGGTGCCGAGATGCCGTATGACCCCTCCCGACGGTTCATCGCCACCTGACCGGTCTGGACCTGGCCTCCACCTCCACCCTGGCCCGCACCACCCGTGCCCAGGGCGGGCGGGCCCGCGACCTGATCACCGCCGAGCACGCCGAACACACCGCGCCCGGCCCTGTCCCCGGGGCCAGCACCGAGGGCCCGGACCTGTGCTACCTCGTCCTGGACGGCACCGGCGCCCCGATGCTGCCCCGCGAATGCGCCGGCCGCCCCGGCAAGGACCCCGCCAAGAACGGTAGACGGGCCGGAACCCGGGAAGTCAAGATCGGCTGCCTGTTTACTCAGTCCGGCAGCGACCCCGACACCGGCGACCCCGTCCAGGACCCCGGCTCTGCCAGCTACATCTCCACCTTCGAACCCGCCGCCGCCTTCGCCGTCCACGTCAAGGCCGAGTACCACCGCCGCGGGTTCGACCAGATCCGCCAACCCATCGTCCTCGGCGACGGCGCCAAATGGATCTGGACCATCGCCGACCAGCAGTTCCTGGCCGCCACCCAGATCGTGGACTACTACCACGCCCGCGAACACCTCGCCGACCTCACCAAGACCCTCACCGACGTCCTGACCGACCCTCCCGCCTTCGAACAAGCCCTCATCGACCACCTCGACCTTCCTCCGGAGCTACTGGGCGGACTCCGACACCGACGGTGCCATGGACCCGCAGGGGTCCATGAGGCTGGGCACCGTAACCCGGCTGATCCACCGCAACGACGAGTACGACCTGGACATGGTCTGCCGCCACGATCTCGACAAGTCGCAGATCACTCGTGGGCGAGGCCCTGGAGCAGTTCACCAAGGCCCACGCCGAGAGCAGGAGCTGTCCCGTCGTCCGGTGCTGTTGATCGGGATCGGGTCGGATCTGGCGATGATGGAGGCCCTGAACGGCTATGGCCGTCCGTTCCACCAGCGTGCGACCGAGATGGTGATCCCGCCGTTGAATCCGGCCGAGGTGGCCGACATGGTGCAGTTGCCCCCGGCCCAGGCGATCGACGCCTACCTCGTCTCGGGAGGACTGCCCCTGGTGCTCGACGAGTGGGACCACGGGCTGGGAGCGATGGAGTATCTGGACGACGTCGTGCCGGACGCCACGTCTGCGTTGCTGGTCAGTGGAGAGCGGGCCCTGGCCGCAGAGTTCCCGCCCGAGTCCCAGGCCCGCGCCGTCCTGGGTGTCATCGGTGCCGGGGAGCGGACCATTGAGAAAGAGACCTCAGGCGACGGAGTCGAGCCTGCTCACCTTCGGTCGTTCGTTGGCTCGCTCGGTGGCCAGATCATGAGCGGACTGCATGGCCAGCCAAGCGCGGGCCGTGCCGACGCCGGCCTCCTCCAGACGTACGGCCAGGTTCGGACTCACCCGAGCATGACCGTGAAGCACCCTGCTCAAGGTCACGCGAGAAACCCCCAGACGGGACGCGGCCTCCGAGACGCTCAAGTCGAGCCCTGCCAGGACGTCCTCACGGAGGATTTCGCCTGGATGTACCGGATTCTTCATCACGGTTCTCACCTCCTGATCAGTGGTAGTCCTGATAGTCGACAAGTTCGACATCGCCATCGACGAACCGGAACGTCACCCGCCAATTGC
>JAUPKJ010000372.1 GCA_030837505.1 Actinomycetota bacterium | reverse complement strand
GGCCGGCTCAGGGCAGGCCGGCTCAGGGCAGGTGGGCCTCGGCGGCTGCGCGGAGCTCTGCCACGGCGCGGGCCGGGTCGGGCGCTCCGAAGATCGCCGTGCCGGCGACCAGGACGTTCGCGCCGGCCTCCACGCAGCGGGCGACGGTGTCCTGGCCCACACCGCCGTCGACCTGCAGCTGGATCTCCAGGCCGGAGGCGCGGACGGCGTCGCGGGTCCGGCGGAGCTTGGGCAGGGTCCCGTCCAGGAACTTCTGCCCGCCGAACCCGGGTTCGACCGTCATGATCAGGATCAGGTCGAACTCCTCCAGCAGGTCGAGGTAGGGCTCCACCGGGGTCGCCGGTCTGAGGGCCAGCCCTGCCCTGGCGCCCTGGGCCCGCAGCTCGCGGGCCAGCCGGACCGGGGCCTTGGCCGCCTCGGCGTGGAAGGTGACGTCCCTGACCCCCGCCTCGACGTACACCGGGGCCCAACGATCCGGGTCCTCGATCATGAGGTGGCAGTCGACCGGGATGGGGCTCTCGCGGACCAGGGACTCCACGACGGCCGGGCCGATCGTCAGGTTGGGGACGAAGTGGTTGTCCATGACGTCCACGTGGGCCCGGTCGGCCGTGGCCACCCGGGCCAGTTCCTCGGCGAGCCGGCTGAAGTCCGCGGCGAGGACGCTGGGCGCGATCTCGATCCTCACGGGGCTCGCCGTCCTCGCAGGGCTCGCGGGGCTCGACCCCGCCGTCGCCTTCATCGCCCCGACCGTTCCGACACCGGCCGACGGCGCAGCAGCGCCACGTACATCGCGTCCGTCCCGTGCAGGTCGGGCCACAGTTGCAGGTCCGGGTGCCCCTGCTCGGGCCCGGGGACGGGCCTGCCGCACACCTCGGCCACGACCGGGCGCGCGTCGAGGAGTTCGACGTCCTCGCGGCCCCGCAGGGCATCGGCCACGACGAGGCGGGTCTCGGCCGGGTGGGGCGAGCACGTGACGTAGGCGACGACGCCTCCCGGCCGCACGACCCGCAGGGCCGTGTCCAGCAGGGACCGCTGCAACGGTCCGAGGGACGCCAGGTCCGCGGGAGTCCTGCGCCAGCGGGCCTCGGGCCGGCGGCGCAGCGCCCCCAGCCCCGTGCAGGGGACGTCCACGAGCACGCGGTCGTACAGGTCGGTCACCTCGTCGACCAGTTCCCTGCCGTCCAGGTGACGGACCTCCACCGTGCCCGCGTGCGCCCTCAGCAGGGGTTCGATCGCCCCGCGCACGAGGCGGACCCGGTGCTCGACGTTCTCGACGGCCAGGAGACACGCGTCGGGCGGCAGGTCGCCGCCGTGTCGGGCCCGGGCCAGGACGGCGCCCAGGAGGGCTGCTTTGCCCCCCGGCCCCGCGCACAGGTCCAGCCAGCGTCCCCCGTCCGGGCCGATCAGTTCGGAGGCGGCCAGGGCCAGGGCGACGATCTGACTGCCCTCGTCCTGGACCCTGGCCCGGCCCTGCGCCACGGCCGACAGGTCGTGGGGAGCTCCCGTGAGGGTCACGGCCAGCGGCGACAGCGTGCCGGGGTGCGCGCCGGCGGCCCTCAGCTCCGACACGGTGCTCAGACCGGGCAGGGCGACCGCCCCGACCTGCGGACGGATGTTGTTGGCCGCCAGGACTCCCTGCAGGTCCTGCGGGTCACGGCCGTCGCTGCGCAGGGCGTCGCGCAGGGCTCGTACGATCCAGCCCGGGTGGGAGGTCGTCAGCGACAGGACGGTGTCCTCGTCGGCGTCCGGCGGGACGATCCGCGCGAGCCAGGCGTCCTGACCCCGGGCGCAGACCTTGCGCAGGACGGCGTTCACGAAACCGGCTGCCGAGCCCCCGAGCTCCGAACGGACCAGGTCGACCGTTGCGGCGACCGCGGCGTGCGCGGGGACCCTGGTGCCCAGCAGCTGATGCGCGCCCAGACGCAGCACGTCCAGCACCGGGGGATCCACCTGGGCCAGGGGCCGGTCCGAACAGACCGCCAGGACGGCGTCGTAGGTGCCCTTTCCCCGCAGGGCACCGCAGGCCAGTTCTGTGGCGAAGGCGGCGTCCCGGCCGTGCAGACCTTCCTGGCGCAGCAGGGAGGGCAGGACGAGGTTGGCGTAGGCGTCGCGCTCGGCCACGGCCCGCAGGGTCCGGTAGGCGACCTTGCGGGCGGGGTCGACGGGCACGCGGCGGGTCGGGCGCGCCCGACCGGTGGGACGTCGTCCGCCGGCCGTTCCCTGACCGGTGCGGATCGCCGACCCCGCCGGCGCTGCCGACCCTGCCGACCCCGGTTGCCCCGGGCTGCCCTCGGAGGATCGTGTCGGGCTGTTCATTCCATTGCCTCCCCGGGGGCGGGACGTACGCCGTTGCCCCAGTCCTGCGCCGCCATGGCGCGTTTGCCCTCGGGCTGGACCTCGCCCAGGCCGACCGGTTCGCCGGCGGTGCCCACACGCACCCCGACATGATCGAAGAAGATCTCCCCCGGGGCCAGGGGGCGAGGGGGGAGGGGCCAGGAACGACTCTCGGGGGACAGAGACCTGATCTTGAGCCGCTTTCCGCGGAAAAGGGTCCAGGGGCCCGGGGCCGGGGTGCACGCGCGCACGAGGCGATCGATGGCGATGCCCGGTTTCGACCAGTCCACCCTCGCGTCCTCGACCTGGAGGCGCGGTGCGTGGCTGACCCCGTCCGCGGACTGCGGAAGGGCCCGCAGGCTTCCGTCCCCGAGGCCGTCCATCGTGGCGACCAGGAGGCCGGCCCCGGCGTCCGCGAGCCTGGCCAGCAGGTCGCCCGCGGTGTCCCGGGGCCGGACGGTCTCGGTGAGGACGCCGTAGATCGGGCCGGTGTCCAGGCCCTGTTCGATACGGAAGGTCGTCGCCCCGGTGATCTCGTCCCCCGCGAGGAGGGCCCGTTGCACGGGGGCCGCCCCCCGCCAGGCCGGCAGCAGGGAGAAATGGAGGTTGGCCCAGCCGTGCCGGGGAACGTCCAGGGCCACGGGGGGGATGAGCCCGCCGTAGGCGACGACGGGACAGCAGTCGGGCTGCAGCTGCCCGAGGCGGTCCAGGAAGCCGGGGTCCCCGACCCGCGAGGGGGTCAGGACCTCCACGCCGCGCTCGTCGGCCCACCGGGCCACGGGGGACCGCACGGGACGACGCCCGCGGCCCGCGCGCGCGTCCGGCCGGGTGAGCACGGCCACGATCTCGTGGGGGGAGGCGGCCAGGGCGTCCAGGGAGGGCAGGGCCACCTCGGGCGTGCCGGCGAAGAGCAGTCTCATCGGTGGGCCCCCCGCCGCGGGCGGGACGCGGTCCTCACAGGGCCCGGCCGAAGGTCGGGTGGGGGCTGACCTTGACCGCGGGTGCGGGCTCTCCGGACCATTGGGCGTCCCTGATCGCCTTGAGGGCAAGTTTGCGCTGTTCGCGATCCAGACGGTCGATGAACAGCACGCCGTCGAG
>JAUPKJ010000056.1 GCA_030837505.1 Actinomycetota bacterium | reverse complement strand
CCCTGACCTTCCTGCCCGGCCTGCTCCTCCTGCCCGGCCGCCTGTCCTCCGGCGAACACGGCCGCTGGATCTTCTGGCCGGGTGTTCCGCACGTGGGCAGCCAGAACGCCGCGGCCGGTGGTCTGTGGGGGAAAGTCTCCCGAACCGTGGGCGCGTACCCCCGGCGTGTTTGGATCGCCACGGCCGCCGTCCTGACCGTCCTCGCCGCCTGCCTGCCCCTGTTCGAAGCTGAGGGCACGGCCCAGACCGACTTCTTCCTCACCGAGGTCGAATCCGTGACCGGGCAGGAAGCCCTCGTCCGGCACTTCGACGCCGGCTCCGGCGATCCCACCATCGTGATCGGCCCCGCCGAGGACCTCACCCGTCTGGAACAGATCATCACGGACACCCCCGGCGTCGCAGCCCTGTCCGTGACAGGCCGCGACGACGCCGCGCCAGGCCCGGCGGGCGAACAGACCGACCCGAAAGTCGTGGACGGGCGCGTGGAGATCGAAGTCACCCTGACGGAACCCGCCGACTCGCCCAGCGCCGACCGGACGGTCGAGAGCCTGCGAACCGCCCTGGACGACGTGGGCCCGGACGCTTTCGTCGGCGGGAGGACCGCCCAGAACCTGGACTCCCGACGGACCGCGAGCGCCGACCGGAACCGGATCATCCCCGTCACGCTGCTGGTCATTGTCCTGGTGCTCATGCTGCTGCTGCGGTCCCTGCCCGCGCCGCTGCTGCTGCTGGGAGCGAACGTGCTCAGTTTCGGGGCGACGATCGGGGTCAGCGCCCTGGTGTTCAACCATGTCCTGGACTTCCCGGGGGCAGAGCCGAGCGTGCCGCTGTACGGGTTCGTGTTCCTGGTGGCTCTCGGCATCGACTATTCGATCTTCTTGATGACCCGGGTCCGGGAGGAGTCCTTCCGGCAGGGGACCCGCCCGGGGACCCTGACGGGGCTGACGGTCACGGGCGGGGTCATCACGAGCGCCGGCGTCGTGCTCGCGGCCACGTTCGCGACCCTCGGGGTGCTGCCGCTGCTGTTCCTGGCGCAGACGGCCTTCATCGTGGCCTTCGGGGTCCTGCTGGACACCTTCGTGGTCCGGTCGCTTCTGGTCCCGGCCCTCACCTACGACTGGGGGGACGGGGTCTGGTGGCCCCGCCGGCCTGCCCCCCTCGCGTTGCCGTCCGGGCCGGACACCGTTCCGGCCCCGCCCGGCCCTGTTCCGAACGCTGAGGAGGACAAATGAATGACGAAGCCCCGGTGGCCCTCGTCGGCTACGGCAGCGCGGGACAGGAGTTCCACGCCCAGCTCCTGAGGGCGGCGGGAGCGGCACCGGGCCTCGTCGTCACCGGGAACCCTGGCCGCAGCGCCCGGGCCGCGCGGGACCTGCCGGGGGCGCGGATCGTGCCGGACCTGGACGCGGCCCTGCGCGCCGGTCCCCGGCTCGTCGTGCTGGCCTCCCCCAGCGGCGTGCACGCCGACCAGGCGCTCGCCTGTATCGAGGCCGGGGTCCCCGTGGTGGTGGACAAGCCCCTCGGAGTGGACGCCGACCAGGCCGCGCGGATCGTCGCGGCGGCGGCGCGCACCCGGGTGGCGCTCACGGTGTTCCAGAACCGGCGGTGGGATCCGGAGAACCTGACTTTGCGGCGGTTGGTGCGCCAGGGGACTCTCGGGGAGGTCCATCGTTTCGAACGTCGGTGGGAACGGTGGCGTCCGGTGCCCAAGGACCGGTGGCGGGAGAACCTTCCCTCGGCCGACGGCGGTGGGATCCTGCTGGATCTACAGACGCACCTGGTCGATTCTGCCGTCCATTTGTTCGGACCGGTGGTGTCGGTCCATGCGGAGATCGCGTCCAGGACCACGGTCGCCGAGGACGAGTCGTTCCTGTCGTTGAGGCACGCCGGCGGGGTGCGCAGCCACCTGGCGGCAGCCACCCTGGCCGGTGCGCCGGGCCCGCGCACGCGCGTGCTCTGCGGCGGGGGCGCCTACGTTGTCACGGAGTTCTTCGGTGAGCAGGCGGCGTTCGGCGGTTTCGAGGATTCCCCCGGACACTGCGGGTGGATCGTGGCGGGGACCGAAAGAACCCCCGTCCCCGTCGAGCCCGGGGACCCCGTGGACTTCTACCGGACCGTTCTGCGCGCGCTGGCGCTGCCCTCGGGGGACGTCCGGCAGGCGGCGATGCCCGTGAACCCGCTCGACGCCGTCCATGTCCTGAGGGTGCTCGACGCCGCCCGGGTCAGCGCGTCCACGGACACGACCGTCCCCGTGGACCAGACCTTCCCGTGACGGACCCTGCCCCGGCCACCGTCCCCACGACCCACCCCCGACAACGCGAACGAAACAGACCAAAAGGTCAATCGACAGCACGTTACGCTACTCCGACCTCCGGACCTGTCAGGGCTTTCCGGTGATCCAGGCGGCGGCATCGGCGATGTCGGGGTGCCGGAACTCGAAGCCCTCGTTCACCAGACGGGCGGGGAGAACCCGTTGGCTGGCGAGGATGTCCCGCGCGAACTGGCCGACGGCCAGACGCAGGGCGGGATAGGGCACCGGCAGTGGGGTTGGTCTGCCGACGGCCCGTCCCAGGGCGGCGATCAGGGGGCCGTTGCGTTCGGGGCGCGGCGCGGTGAGGTTGACCGGGCCGGCCGCCGATCCCTCCAGGAGGAACAGCAGGGCACGGACCTCGTCGTCCAGGGTGATCCACGGCCACCACTGTCGGCCGTTGCCCACGCGGCCGCCCAGTCCTAGCCGGATCAGCCTCAGCAACGGGGCAAAAGCCCCTCCGGTGGGGGACATGACCAGCCCGGTCCGGGCCAGACAGACCCGGGTTCCCTCACAGAGCTGGGAGCCCGCAGCGCGCAGGGGCTCGGTCTCGGCCTCGACGGCCCTCACGACGTCGGCGAGGAACCCCTGCCCCGGGGCTGATTCCTCGGTGAGGGTCTCCTCGCCGCGGTCGCCGTACCAGCCGACCGCGGAGGCTTGCAGGAAGACCTGAGGCGGCCGGTCACCGGCCTGCAACGCCCGGACGAGGGTCCTGGTGCCGAGCACGCGGGAATCTCGGATGACGCGACGTCGGGCCTCGGTCCACCGGCGGTCCCCGATCCCCGCCCCGGCGAGATTGACCACGGCCTCGACCCCCGCGAGCGCTGTGGGGTCGATCGTGCCGGCCGCCGGGTTCCAGACGAACTCGTCCGGGGCCCGGGGCGTGCTGCGCACGAGGCGGGCCACGTCGTGGCCGGCCTCCCGCAGGGCGGGCACGAGGGCACTGCCGATCAGACCGGTCGATCCGGTGACAACGACACGCATGCGACCATCGTGGCCGGTCCTGGACGGACCGGCACGGCGACACGGCGTGCGAAAGACATTGTCCGAAGCCCTGCTGCCGGCCCCGCTCACAGGCCGCCCCGCTTACAGGCCGAGGTCGGCCTCGAAGGCGCCCTCCTCCAGCCGCTGCTTGATCGCCATGAGGAATCTGGCGGCGTCGGCCCCGTCGACGATCCGGTGGTCGTAGGAGAGGGCCAGGTTGACCATGGAGCGGACGGCGATGGTCTCCTCGCCGTCCGGGCCGGTGACCACGACGGGCCGTTTGACGACGGTGCCGGTGCCCAGGATCCCCACCTGCGGTTGATTGATGATCGGGGTGTCGAACAGGGCACCCCGACTGCCGGTGTTGGTGAGGGTGAAGGTCCCGCCGGTCGCCTCGTCGGGGGTGATCTTGTTGTTCCGGGTGCGGTCGGCCAGGTCTGCGATCTTGCGGGCGAGGCCGGCGATGTTCAGGTCGCCCGCCTGCCGGATGACCGGGACGAGCAGACCCCGTTCGGTGTCCACGGCGACGCCGAGGTTCTCGTCGGCGTGGTAGACGATCGTGTCGCCGTCGACGCTGGCGTTGAGGACGGGGTACTGCTTGAGGGCCTCGACCGCGGCGAGGGCGAAGAAGGGCAGGAACGAGAGCTTGACCCCTTCGCGGGACTCGAACTCGGCCCTGGCCCGGACCCGCAGGCGGGCGATCCGGGTGACGTCGGCCTCCACGACCGTGGTCAGCTGCGCGGAGACCTGCAGGGATTCCACCATGCGCTGGGCGATGACCTTACGCAGACGGGACATTTTCTCGGTCGTGCCCCGCAGGGCCGAGACGACCGGGGTCGGGGCGCGGTGGGTCTGCGGGGGCTGCGCGGCGGGGGAACGGCCGCTCCCGGCGGCGACGCCGGCTGCCCGGTCGGCTTCGGCAGTCTCCAGGACGTCGTGCTTGCGGATGCGGCCGCCGACCCCGGTCCCGCGGACCCTGGACAGGTCCACCCGGTTCTCCACGGCGAGTTTGCGCACCAGCGGGGTCACGTAGACCGAAGGATCGTTGGGAGCAGCCCGGGAACTCCGGGAATGGGCCGCCTGGGACCGCGACACCGGCGCAGAGGGTGCCGGCGTCGCGGACGCGTGGGCAGTGGACGCGTGTGTGGCGGAGGCGTGTGTGGCGGAGGCGTGGGCCGAGGAGGTTGGGGCTGAGGGCCGGGACCCGGGAGGGGTGAGGATCGCGAGGGAATCGCCCACCTGGGCGATGTCGTCCTCCGCCACGAGGATCCGCTGGAGCACTCCCGCGACCGGGGAGGGGATCTCGGTGTCGACCTTGTCGGTCGCCACTTCCACGAGGGGCTCGTCGACCTCGACCGTGTCGCCCTCCTCCTTGAGCCACCGGGTGACGGTGCCCTCGGTCACGCTCTCGCCCAGGGCCGGCATGACCACGGGCGTGCCTTCACCGGAGGGAGTGCCGGACTGTCCGGCGGCAGCGGCAGCGGCAGCGGAGGAGGGCGCAGGAACGGGCTGATCGGAACGCTCGGGAGGTCCGGACCGCTGGGATCCGGCGGACCATCGGTCGCCGTCCACAGCGCCGTTCGAGGAGGAGGTGTTCGGGGTGCCGCCGCTGCGGGGCAGCCCCTGGCCGATCCGGGCGAGGTCGGCGCCGACCTCGACGGTCTCGTCCTCCTCGACCAGGATCTCTTCGAGGACTCCCGCGACCGGGGAGGGGATCTCGGTGTCGACCTTGTCGGTCGCCACTTCCACGAGGGGCTCGTCCACCTCGACCCGGTCACCCACCTGTTTCAGCCAGCGGGTGACCGTGCCCTCGGTCACGCTCTCGCCCAGGGCCGGCATCTGTACGGATTCCGACATGGATCCCGGTACTCCTTCGTCGCGATCGTCCCGGCTGCCGCCGGCCACGAGGTCAGTCTGTCTGGGTCGGGTCCTGTCCGCTCGGGCAGACAGGAGGAACGGCGTGTCAGCCGTGTGTATGCAGCGGTTTGCCCGCGAGGGCCAGATGGGCCTCGCCCAGGGCCTCGTTCTGGGTGGGGTGGGCATGGATCAACTGGGCCACCTCCTCGGGGAAGGCCTCCCAGTTGACGATCAGCTGGCTCTCGCCGATGAGTTCGCCGACCCGGGAGCCCACCATGTGGACCCCGACCACGGGGCCGTCCTTCTGCCGGACGAGTTTCACGAAGCCCGTGGTGCCCAGGATCTGACTCTTGCCGTTGCCCCCGAGGTTGTACTCGACGGTCTGTACACCGTCGTCACCGTGCTGCTTCCGGGCGGCGGCCTCGGTGAGGCCGACGGAGGCGACCTCCGGCTCGCAGTAGGTGACCCGGGGGATCCCGGACTCGACCAGGGGCACGGGGGACAGGCCGGCCAACTCCTCCGCCACGAAGATGCCCTGGGCGAAGCCGCGGTGGGCCAGCTGCATGCCGGGGACGATGTCCCCGACGGCGAAGACCCCGGGAACGTTCGTGCGCAGCCGTTCGTCGGCGAGGACGAAACCTCTGTCCATGGCGATGCCGACCTGCTCGTAGCCGAAGCCGGCCGTGTTGGGGCCGCGGCCCACCGCGACGAGCAGGAGGTCGGCCCGGAGGGTCTGGCCGTTCTCCAGCGTGACCGCGACATCGTGCGAGGACTGTTCGGCCTGCGAGAACCGCACTCCCGTTCTGAAGGCGATCCCACGTCGGCGGAACGCCCGTTCGAGGGCCTTGGAACAGGCCGCTTCCTCCATGGGCACGAGACGGTCGAGGGCCTCCACGATCGTGACCTCGGCCCCGAAGGACCGCCACACGCTGGCGAACTCGACCCCGATGACGCCGCCCCCCAGGACGATCACTTTCTCGGGGACCCGGTCGAGCCCCAGCGCCTGATCGCTGGTGATGATCCTGCCGCCGATCGTCAGACCGGGCAGCGAACGGGAGTTCGACCCCGTGGCGAGCAACACCGACCGGCCCGTGACCCGGGTGGACCCCACCTGGACCGTGTCCGGGGCGACGAGCCTGCCCTCGCCCTCGAGGTAGGTGATCTTCCGGGAGGAGATCAGGCCCTGCAGACCCTTGTGCAGACGGGCGACGACGCCGTCCTTGTACTTGTTGACCCCGGCCATGTCCACCGATTCGAGGTGGGCGTTCACGCCGAAACGCGAACTCTCGCGCGCGGCGTCGGCCAGCTCCGCAGCGTGCAGGAGGGCCTTGGTCGGGATGCAGCCGCGGTGCAGGCAGGTGCCTCCGACCTTGTCCCGTTCGACAAGGGCGACGGAGAGCCCGAGTTCTGCGGCTCGTAGGGCCGCGGCGTATCCGCCACTGCCACCGCCGAGAACCACAAGATCATGGACCGGCGGGTTCTGGGGGTCGGACACGATGGGCTCCTTGAAGGGGGTCGTGCTGGGCCCGTTCATCTTGACACTCCCTCCGGCGTACTTCACGTCGGGAGCCGTCCAACACGGCCTCGGCCCGGCGCCCACCCGGATCGGGGCTCTCCCGGGACCGCCGAGCGCAGCAGATCCGCCCCACGCAGTTGACGCCGCGCAGGAAGATGACAGGCTGGGAAGAGGGACTCCAGAGCACGTTCAACGAACCGGTCTGTGGGAGGTACGTCAATGGGATGGTTCCCACGCCGAAAGTCAGCTGCTCCCGACGTGCGCCGCCAGGAGACGGACGACGTCCGCAAGCACCTGGAGGAGTTCGTCAGGACCAGGGCGGGGGTCGAGGCCTTCGTCGAACCCGTCACCTCGGTGACACCGCCGACGGTTCTGCTCATCGCGACGACCGGGGAGTGGACCCGCCGCCGGGTCCACAACCCGCAACTGCTGGGATACCTGTCGCAGGAGCTTGCGATTCCCGTGTACGACGTCCAGCTGGTGGGCTACCCCCAACGAATGCGCGATTGGAACGCCCGGCAGCGGTTGGAGGAGAAGAAGGCCCGCCGTCTGGCCGACGGGGGCTGAAACGGGCAGGTTCTGAAACGGACGGGGCCGAAACGGACGGGGCCGAAACGCTTGAGGATGGTGCCCGCCCCCCGACGCGGGGCGGGCACCATCGTGCGTGGTCCCCCTGGCCGGTGCCGGTGCCGGTGCCGGTGCCCGGACAGCAACCTGCGACGCGGGGCGGGCACGCCGAATCGCCGGCGCCGCGCCCGACGGCTCGGCGGCAGGGCGGTCCGTTGCGGTGACGCGGGAATCAGAAGCGTGCCGAGCAGGGCCACTTCTCGGCGATCAGGTCGGAGCCCCCGTGGCCTGCCGAGCCGGTCGCCAGGAACACGAACGCTGCCACGGCACCCAGCAGGACGGCGCCCACGAGCCTGAGGGCCCGACTACGGCGCTGGGGCGCTGCGGCGGACGGCGCGACGGGGTGCGCGGTGCGGTGCACAAGAACCTCCGGTGACATTGTGATCTGGGCCATCGCGGTCGACAGGGCCACGGTGGTCTTTTCGGCACCGTGCATCACCACTTGACCCGAAGGGGTTCACGGCGGCGATCGTCGGCCGAACGGTCGAGTCCATATGGGTGAGGTCGGTTCTGATCAGGCCGTTGTCGTTCCCGGGAGCCGGCTTCGAGCCGGCCGGGGACGTCCGACGACCGACCGTACTCCGCCGACCGGCACGCGGGACCCACGGCGCACCGAAGACCCTGTTGCCGACGTTGAACCCTGCCGGCGGTGTTGAACCCTACCGCTGGCGTTTCTTTCCCGGCCGGGCCGGGATGATCCCGCCCCGACCGGGACGTCATTCACAGCCCGCGATCGGCCAAGTCCTCCGCGAGGCGCACGAGGGACCGTACGAAAACGCCCGTTCCCCCCACAGGGGTACAACCGTGCGCCTTACCGGTGTTGTAGGAGGGACCGGCGATGTCGATGTGCGCCCACGGGATCGAGGGGCGCTCGCCGTCGGACCCGTCGGGGGCCTGAGCGGCGGCCCCCTCGGCTCCGGCGGTTCCCTCGGCTCCGGCGGGCGGGGCGACGAACTCCGACAGGAACAGCCCGGCGGCCAGCATGCCCCCCGCGCGGTCCCCGACGTTGCCGAGGTCGGCCACGGACGAGTCGAGGGAAGCGCGCATCTCGGGCGGCAGCGGCATGGGCCAGGCCCGTTCGCCCGCGGCCCGCGCAGCCTCGCACACCCGGTCGCGGAAAGCGTCGTCGTTGGCCATGACGGCGCTGATGAGGTTGCCCAGGGCCACGACCTGTGCCCCCGTGAGGGTCGCGATGTCGACGATCGCGTCCGGACCGGTCTCGCACGCCGCGACGAGGGCGTCTGCGAGGACGAGACGCCCCTCGGCGTCGGTGTTCGTCACCTCGACCGTCTTACCGCCCCGGATGGTGATGACGTCGGAGGGGCGCTGCGCCGTGCCCGAGGGCATGTTCTCCGCGAGGGCCAGCCAACCGGTGATCCGCACCGGTACCTGCAGGCGGGCGGCGGCCAGGACGGCGTTGAGGACGGCAGCGGCCCCGGCCATGTCGCTCTTCATGTTCTCCATGCCCTTGGCCGGTTTCAGCGACAGGCCACCGGAGTCGAAGGTGATCCCCTTGCCGACGAGGGCCAGGTGCAGCCGGGCGGCCTGCGGACAGTAGTCCAGGCGCACCAGACGCGGCGGGCGGGCCGAGCCCATGCCCACGGCGATCAACCCGCCGTAGGCCCCCTCGGCCAACGCGTTCTCGTCCAGGACGGTGACATCGACCGGCAGGCCCCGCGCGGCCTCGACGGCGTGGGCGGCGAAGGTCTCGGGGTACAGGTCCGCGGGGGAGGTGTTGACCAGGTCACGGGCGTCGTGGACCGCTGAGACGAGGACCTGCGAACGCGTGACGATCCCCTCCAGGAGGGCCTCGTCGACCCCCTCGACGCAGACCGTGACGGCGCTGACGGGCCGTTTCGCCGCGGGCGTCGGAACGCTGCGGTACCGATCGAAACGGTAACTCCCCAACAGGGCACCCTCGGCGACGGCGGCGGCCCGGTCGGCGTCACCGGTCGGCAGCGCGAGGGCGACGGTGTCCAGGCCGCTCAGGTTCCGGGTGGCCGCGCCGGCGGCCCTGCGCAGGGACGGCCCGGTGACGTCGTCCTGCGCCGGGCCCATCCCCGTGAGCACGAGCACCCGGGCCTGCAGCTGCTGGGGCGCCGGGACCCGCGTGACCTCGCCCGTGGCCCCGGTGACGCCGAAGGTCTCCAGGCTCTCCTCGACCGCAGCGCGGATCTGCGGTGGAAGTGGCCCCTGCGGGAGCAGCCGGGGCCCCTGCGTGTCGGACACGACCGCCAGCACGAGGGCCTCGGCGGCAACGGTGGACGGATCCTGCATGGTGATCGAGAGTGTGGCCACTGCTGTCCTTCTGATCGGAACGGGCCGGGCCGGGGTGGCCGGGCTGAAACACTGCTCTGAGCCCGCCGACCGGGTCCCGACCGGCGCGCTCCCGCCGATGCTAGTGCGACGCCCACCAGGGTTCGAGGTGAGCGAGCCCCGGGATAGGTTGATCGGCGTGGGAGAGCCAACAACTGGTCCGACGAACGTTCCGAACGACCCGGCCACCCGGAGGAGCCCCGCCTCGGACGGCCGTCTGACGTCCTTGTACCCACGGCACACGGCCTCGGGCGCCAAGTTCGCCGAGTTCGGTGGTTGGCAGATGCCCCTGGAGTACGCCGGGGGCGGGGTCCTGGCCGAGCACGCCGCCGTCCGCGAGCGCGTGGGGCTGTTCGACGTCGGCCACCTCGGCAAGATCACAGTGACCGGGCCGGGGGCGCTGGAACACGTCGACAGGTGCCTGACCAACGCCCTGGGGAGGATTGCGGACGGGCGGGCCCAGTACACGCTGTGCTGCGACGAGGCCCGAGGGGGCGTCCTCGACGACCTGATTGTCTACCGGCGGTCCGCGAAGGACCTCCTGCTCGTGCCGAACGCCGCCAACGCTGCCCGGGTGGCCCGGGAACTGTCGGCCGGGGCCCCCGACGGGGTCTTCGTCACCGACCGGCACGCCGACCTGGGGGTCCTGGCGGTCCAGGGACCCCTGGCCGACCAGGTGATGCAGGCCCTGGGCCTGCCCTGCGACCTGCGATACATGGGTTTCGCACAGACCGGGTGGGGCGGGGGCGACGTCACCGTCTGCCGTACCGGCTACACGGGGGAACGCGGGTTCGAACTCCTCCCCGACGCCGACCTGGCCCCGGACCTGTGGGACGCGCTGCTGACGGCCGTCATCGACAGGGGCGGCCTGCCCTGCGGGCTGGGGGCCCGGGACACCCTGCGCACCGAGATGGGCTACCCCCTGCACGGGCACGAGCTGTCCGAGGACATCACCCCGGTGGAGGCCGGCCTGGACTGGGCGGTGGGCTGGGACAAACCGGCGTTCCGGGGGCGGCGGGCCCTCGTGGAACAACGGCGGCGCGGGCCGCGTCGTCGCGCTCGCGGGCTGCTCGCCCTGGACCGGGGGGTGCTGCGTCCCGACCTGCCGGTGTTCGCGAACGGCGTTTCGGTGGGCACGACCACCTCCGGCACTTTCTCCCCGACCTTGCGCCGGGGGATCGCCCTGGCCCTGCTGGACGCGGCCGTGCAGGACGGGGACGAAGCGGTCGTCCGGGTTCGGGGCCGGGAGATCCGCTGCACCGTGGTCTCCCCGCCCTTCGTCGGTTCCCGGCCCTTCTGAAGCCGGCCCTTCTGTAAGGGGGGCAACTCCTGTTCGGGCCTCGCCCTGTCGGCGGCGCCGGGAGGGCCGGAACGCCCGGTGGTGGGACGGTCGGCGCCGGGTCGGCCGTTCTCCCGGCACGCCGGGGGTGACCTGTGGAAGGGCGACCACCAGTGACGGGACGTAGGGTTCTGAACATGGAATTCCGCTACCTCGGCCGCAGTGGCTTGAAAATCAGTGAGATTGTCTACGGCAACTGGATCACTCATGGCTCGCAGGTCGCGGACGACACCGCCGCGTCCTGCGTCCGGGCAGCCCTCGACGCAGGGATCACCAGCTTCGACACTGCGGACGTCTATGCGAACACCCTCGCCGAACAGGTGTTGGGCACAGCTTTGAGAGGGCAGCGCCGCGAGACCCTGCAGATCTTCACGAAGGTCTACTGGCCGACCGGCCCCGCGGGCCCCAACGACTGCGGGCTGTCCCGCAAACACATCATGGAGGGGGTGAACGGCTCACTCCGTCGGTTGAACACCGACTACGTCGACCTCTACCAGGCCCACCGGTTCGACGTCGAGACGCCGCTGGAGGAGACCATGGTCGCCTTCTCGGACATCGTGCGGCAGGGCAAGGCCCTGTACATCGGCGTGAGCGAGTGGACAGCCGACCAGATCCGGGCCGCCCACACCTACGCGAGGGAACTGCACGTCCCCCTGATCTCCAACCAGCCGCAGTACTCGATGCTGTGGAGGGTCATCGAGGACGAGGTCGTTTCGATCTGCGAGGAACTCGGGCTCTCCCAGATCGTCTGGTCCCCGGTGGCCCAGGGCGTCCTGTCCGGCAAGTACCAGCCCGGCGCCCCCAGACCCACCGGCACGCGGGCGACCGACGACAAGGGCGGGGCCCGGTTCATCGACTGGCTGCTCAAGGACGACGTGCTGCGCGCCGTCCAGGGGCTGCGCCCGATCGCCGAGGAAATCGACCTGAGCATGGCCCAGTTGGCGGTTGCCTGGACCCTGCAGAACCCCAACGTCGCCGCCGCGATCATCGGCGCGTCCCGGCCCGAGCAGATCCAGGAGAACGTCCTGGCCAGCGGGGTCAAGATCCCCGAGGGACTCATGACGAGGATCGACGAGATCCTCGGCGACGTCGTCGTGAGCGATCCGGCGAAGACCGCCGAGACCACCCCGCGCACCCGTCCCTGCTGAGACCCACCCCAGCGATCAGTCCCGGTCGGTCCGCACCGACCGGGGCCGGCGCGCCTCGGTTCGGCGGGGCGCCACACCGCTCACGGAGCCGCCCCGTCCGTGGGCTCGACCTGCGGGGCGGCCGTGCGGGACCGCGACCGCAGGGCCGGTCGGCCGCGTGGCCGGGTCAGCGGCGGGACCACGTCACGGGGACGGTGAACATGTCCGGGGTGGAAGCGATGCCGCCGATCACGTCGTCCTCGGTGATCGCTGAGGGGACCGTGCGGTCGGTTCCGGGCAGTTTCGGGAGCACGATCGGGTGCGTGGCGCCGAGTGGCCAGACCAGGGCGTCCACCCAGGAACTCCCCAGCGCGGTGCCGTGGCTGTTCACATCGTGCGCCTCCGCGCCGCTGGCGCCCGGTGGGGTGGGAAGCGCCCGCGGGCGCCGGTTCTCCCAGAGCAGTCCCTGCACCGTCCCGTTCGGGAGGATCTGGGCGCCGACGATGAAGCGTCCAGCGATACCGAGGGCCTGCACGGAGAACCCAGGGACTGTGCCGAACAACTCGTGCAGGCCGGTCCGCGCTGTCCCGATGACCGCACGCTCGACGAAGGTGTCCTGGTTGACCGTGTAGCCGACGAGTGTGCCGTCCTCGGACACCCCGGTGAGGAAAGCAGTCTCTGTCGGGTTCTCGTCGAGCGTGCCGAGGTCCTGGAACGCGGACGGGGAAGCTGTCGACCACACCATCGCGTGGACGCTGCCGCCGGCCCGCGCGGGGTCCGGCACCTGTGCCCAGCCGACGACCAAGCCGGCATCGTTGACGCCGGTCGCATGCGACGCGCCCATCCCGGGCGGCCCGGCGAACCACGTCGTGACGCCTTCGTGCCACAAGGCCGCGCGCATGGACATTTGATCGTCGATCTGGAATCCGACGGCGTCGCCATGACGGTTGACGTCGAGCGCGGTCCCCGACACACCCAGGTTGATGACCTTGCCGTCGCGCCACAGCGCGGCACGGTCACCGCAACTGCCGGCAAAGGTCCGTGACCCGTCCGTGCCATCGATGAAGGCCGCACCGCTCGGGAACGCGTCTGGGATCGTGGGAAGCGGCCAGATCCTCCAAATGCCCGCGTGGGGCGGCGCCGACGGGGGCGTCGTCGTGGTGGACGCCGACGCCGGCGGGGCGGCGGCCCAAGAATTGCCCAGGCCGACCACGACGGCCAGGGCCACGATGGGCAGGCGAGCTGCGGCCCGGGGCCGCGTGGGATCGGTAACTCGGGTAGTCATGGCGTCGGCACCTTTCTCCAGGGAACGAGTGTGCTTCCGATGTCGCGCCCGGTGTGCCCGGACGGCCCGAACCATTCGACGTGGCGCTGCGGTTCCCGGCACGGGCGTGTCGGGTACGGCTCCAGGGCCGGGCCGTCGACAGGGCCGTCGACCTCGCCTCACATCCCCTTCCCCTTCCCGCTCCGTTTCCCCCCGCCTGTTCGCTGCGCTGTGCCTGGCCGACGCTGCACCAGCTGAGCGGAGGACGCACACACCTCCAGGGCGGCCCCCCCGGACAGCAGGAAGCGCGTGGCACCGTCCCCTTATTTCTCCGGGTGCAGGCTCATCGGCCCGTACACGTCCTCGCCGTCGCACAACAGCCAGACCTGATCCACCCCTTCGTCCACCAGGTCGTGCCACATCTCCCCGACCCAGGCCTCGGCCTCGGCCCTGCCGTCGAAACCGTCCTCGGGCTGCTCGCAGGGGTCCTCCACGGGAGCCCCGGCCTGACCCACGTATCTCCATGTCCACCTGCTCATGCCAGCAACCGTACGGGGTCCCGGCCGGGGCCGCCCGAGCGTCGCGGCACCCCAGTACGCTCACAGGCGTGGATCACGTCACCCTCCTGGGCAGCGCGAGCGCTGCGTGGCCCGTCCCGGGGTGCCGCTGCCGCCGCTGCGTCGAACCCGGGACGGTCCGTGTGCGCTCGGCGCTCGCCGTCGGTCCGGACCTGGTCCTGGAGGGCCTTCCGCCCGAGCCGGAACACAGCGGGGGACGCCTGCAGGCGCCCGCGGAGGTCCTCCGAGGAGTTCCCGGTCCGATCCGCGTCGGAGGACCGGCCGGTACCGGGGCCCTGCGTCCGGGGGAACGGGCCGAGGTCGGCGGCGTCCGGGTCGTGGCTCTGCCTGCGGGCCCGCCGACGGCGTCCTGGTCGGCACCGCCGTCCGGGGAACTGTCCCTGCTCGTGGCGGTCGCCCCCGGCGTGCGGATCCTGTGGGCCCCGGACACCGGGCCCCTGCCCGCAGAAACCCTGCAAGCTCTGGAGGGGGCCGACCTGGACATCGCCGTCCTGGACTGCCGGGACACGCGGGGACGCGCCGATCCGGCGGCCTTCGGGCACCGCCTGTCGCGCCTGCGCTCCGCCGGGGCTCTGCGCGAGGGGGCGCGGGTGGTCGCGGCCGGTCTGAGCCATGAGGGAGCGGGCCCGCAGCGGCTCGCCCGGGCCCTGGCCCCGTGGGGGGCGCAGGTGCTGCCCGACGGCGCGGCCCTGACCGGTCCCCGGAGAGTCGGTCCCGGGGAAGTTCCCCGGGCCCCGCTGCGCACCATCCTGTTGGGAGGCGCGTCGAGCGGGAAATCCGCGTTGGCCGAGGAGATGCTCGCGGCCGAACCGCAGGTGGTCTACGCGGCCACGGGCCCGGTGCCCGGCCCGGACGACCCCGAGTGGGCGCAGCGGGTGTCGGCCCACCGCGACCGGCGTCCGCCGTGGTGGACGACGATGGAGTCCTGCGACGTGCCCGGCCTGCTGCGCGAGCCGGGGCCACCGGTTCTGCTGGACTCCGTGGGCACGTGGCTGGCCGAGGCCATGCACCGCAGCGGGGCGTGGGACGACGAACCCGGTTGGGCCGGTAGGACAGGTGAGGAGATGGAACGGATGCGGGTCGCCTGGCGGGGCAGCGCACGCAGGGTCGTGGCAGTCTGCGAGGACGTGGGTTCGGGGGTGGTCCCCGCGACCAGCGCGGGCCGCCGCTTCCGGGATCTGGCCGGGAAACTGAACGCGGCCCTGGCCGACGAGAGCGAACGGGTGTTCCTGTGCGTGGCCGGACGCGCCGTTCCCCTGGATCTGTCCGACGCTCCCGCGCCCCTGCCCGACGGCGGCCCGCTGTGAGCCCGGCCGAGGGGCCCGACTCCGGCTACGTGCCCGGTCCGGGTGACGTGCCCGACTCGCGTGACACGTCCGGTGGGCTCGTCGGGGGACGGCTCCCTGACGACGTGCCCGGTCCGGAGAACTCGGATCGGTCGGGCGACCAAGGCGACCCGTGCAACACGGACCGGTCGGGACGGTCGGACCGGCCGGACCCGAGCGAGCGCGTGCGGTCCGGGACAGCGGGCGGGGTCGATCTGGAACGCCTCGGAACGTTCGTCACCGGCGCCGACACAGGCCGGGCACAGGATCTGCGCCGGTGGCTGTCGGACCGCGGCCGGAGCCACGGACACCTGGAGGACCTGGCGTGCTGGTGGGCCGGGGTGCATCCTCCGAGCCCCGGCCCGGCCGGTGACCGCCCCGCGTACCCCGCCGGACATCCGGGCCGGGAACCCGGGCAGGATTTCTTCGCAGGATGCGACGAGTTCGCGGGTTGCGACGAGGACACCGGCGGGAACCCGGGGGAGGACTGCCCCCGGCCGGGCCGACCACTGGAGGTCCTG
>JAUPKJ010000371.1 GCA_030837505.1 Actinomycetota bacterium | reverse complement strand
GGGGCGAGCGGTCCACCAGCCCGGCCCGTTCGAGTCGGTCGACGGCATTGGTGACGCTGGCGGGATGCACCTGGAGACGTTCGCTGATCCGTGACATGGGCAGCGAGCCGTTCCTGCTGAACAGCAGCAGCATGAGGACCTCGTAGCGGGCGAAGGTCAGCCCGTGGGGACGAAGGGCGGTCTCCAACCGGAGCTGCAGGATCTGTTGGGCACGGAGGACCGAGGTCACTGCGGCCATCCCCTCGGCGGTCTCCTGCCACCCGTGGTCCACCCACTGACGCCGGGCCTCGGCGATCGGGTCGAACGGCAGACGGGTTCCGTCGTTGGTGGAGCGGGTCGCGTGTCGCATGTCACGGCCCTTTCGTGTACTGGTGGTCACGGAACGTTCGCTGGTTACGTGTCGGTTTGTGTCGGAGGGAACTTTCGGACGTTCCCTTCGGTTTCTCGGAACGGCCGGGAGGCCGTCCGATCGTCTCTTTTACTTGGCCGTCATAATGTTGGACGCTGAAAGACTACTCACAGAAACCGCGATGGACGGCTACGATCCGTCCAGAATTTTACTCAAGGTGATCGGGTGGCTGCGATGTGTGATTCTTTGGTCAAGATTCTGTTCAAGACTGTCCCTTCAGGGGGTTGTCACCAGCAGGTAAACGGACCAAGTTGTCACCGTGAGTACTCCGGTCGCCCCCTCCCGACGCCGAGCAACTGCGACGCGGGACCCTCGTGCGGTCGCGCCTCAGGTCAGCTCGGACTCCCCAGAGCTCTCCTTCGGTTTGTTGCTCTCACCTGACCCCCACGGGCGGCCGTTGCCCCGTCGGGAGGCCCCGCCCACGGGGCGGGGGGCTACGGGCCGAGCCGTGATCTCCCGCAGGGATCTGAGGCTTCGGCAGTCCGAAACGGGCGGACCTTCCCCTGGGACCGCCGCCCCGGAACCCCCCAACCCCAGCAGGCTCTACAGCCCGCGGCCCTACGCACCGCAGCCTTCCCCGGGGGCCAGGGACGCCCTGCGCCCACCGGAGCGCCCCAAGAACACCACCAAGCTCAGCGACCGACGCAGAGCCGCCCTCGAACATCGGGACTCCCCCCGTCCGGCTCCGCCGTCCCCCCCCGCGGGAATCGCGGCCCCCTTCGACGCCGCACCCCCCGTCGAGCACCGGCGTTCCAGCGCTCCGGCGGCCTATCCGCGCCGTCGGGACCTGCGCCGTCAGGGGTCCGGCCCGGTGAAGGGGCCCCTGCCCGGGACCGACGCCCGTTCCGAACATCCCGGGACCGGTGGGATCTCCCTCAACGTCCCTCTGCCCTCGACCGCGCCGATCCGGGTCCCCGAGTACGGAATGGGCCTGGACGACCAGGAAGCGATCGCGCAGGCGGAGAGCGACCTCTTCCAGGCCGTCACCCCGCCCTCGGGCCTGACCTGCGCCCCCCTGCCCCGCAGGCGGGACCTGCGCCGCAACGACGGAGTCCTCGCGGGCCAGGACAGCGCCTCGATCGAGGTGAAACCCCGCAGAACTGCGAGCGACTCGCGTGGCTCCGCCTCCTCGATCGGCATGAACTCGGCCCGGATCGGCGTCATGGCCATGTTGGTCGGTGTCGGGTACATCGCGGTCACGGGACAGAGCCTGCCGTTCGCCCCCGGGAACGCGAGCGACACCTTCGCCAGGAACGGGTCGGGGGACGGACAGTCCCTCGCCTCCCCCACCCCGCACGAGACTTATGACTGGAACGTCCAGGACGAGGTCCGGACGATCAAGTCGACCAACAACAAACTGCAGAAACAGCGGGTCGCGGCCGCTGAGAAGGCCGCTGCGGAGAAGGCCGCCCGGGCGAAGGCGGCCCGGGAGGCGGAACTCGCCCGTCAGCGGGCCCGCGAGGAAGCCCTGCGCAACGCGCAACGCGATCCGAAGTCCATTGCCAAGATCATGGTCCAGGAGCGGGGCTGGAGCAACAGCCAGTGGGAATGCCTCAGCATGCTGTGGACCAGGGAGAGCGGCTGGAACTATCAGGCCACGAACGCGTCCTCGGGGGCCTACGGGATCCCGCAGTCCTTGCCCGGCAGCAAGATGGCCAGCGTGGCCTCCGACTGGAGAAGCAACCCCGTCACCCAGATCAAATGGGGTCTGAACTACATCGAGGAACGTTACGGGAACCCCTGCGGCGCCTGGGCGCACAGCCAGTCCACGGGCTGGTACTGACGAATCTCCTGAGGGTCTCCGGACCGGGCCGACCGGGACGGTCGGGCCGACCGGGCACGCCCGAACGCCCGCGTCGGGGGACAGCGCTCGGAACTGGGGGCGCTCGGTGTCCTGAAACTATCGGAACGACCATTTTCGACCGTCACGTCCCTGGCGCGGCACCGTCACGTCTCCAGTGCGGCGCCAGGGCCATCGTTTCGGCCATCAGGGGGACCGCGCCCACCGGTGTGAGGAAGCCCGACCGGAGGTCTCCTTCGACAGCGATAAGCTCCTGACAGAGCTGAACGGTCAGGTGACCCTTGACCGGTCCAGCCGAGGGCACCGGAGGAACACCCCGGACGAACACCCCGGGCGACCACGCAGGAGGACCCCACGACAGTGAGGCTCAAGCAGCCAATGACGGTTCGCTCCTCCTCGTCGCACCTCCTGCTGGTCGCAAATGTTACGAACAATCGGCAGTCCAGGCAGACACAGCATGGTTGTCCGCGCCCGGGACCTTGTGACCTGTTTCTGCAACGAACCGGACCTACGGTGAGGCCAACATCGACCGGCCTGCCGGGCACGGGCGCACCGTGGAGGCACACATGGACAAGACGTGGGCATGCATCGACGGAAACGAGGCTGCCGCACGGGTAGCGCATGCCCTCAGCGAGGTTGTGGCGATCTACCCGATCACGCCCGCCTCGCCGATGGGAGAACTCGCTGACGCCTGGACGGCGGTCGGCAGGACCAACATCTGGGGCAGCGTCCCCGAGGTGGTCGAACTGCAGTCCGAGGGCGGTGCTGCCGGCACCCTGCACGGGGCAGTGACCAAGGGCGCTCTGGGGACGACTTTCACGGCCTCCCAGGGCCTTCTTCTCATGCTGCCGAACATGTACAAGATCGCGGGCGAACTCACCCCGACCGTGATCCACGTGGCGGCCAGAACCTTGGCGACCCACGCGCTGTCGATCTTCGGTGACCAGAGCGACGTGATGAGCGCCCGGATGACCGGGTGGGCCCTGCTCTGCTCGTCCTCGGTCCAGGAGGCCCAGGACCTGGCGCTGGTCTCCCACGCGGCCACCTTGCGCGCCCGCGTCCCCTTCCTGCATTTCTTCGACGGCTTCCGGACCTCCCACGAGGTCGACAAGATCAAGCTGTTGGACACCGACGACATGCGTGCCCTCGTCCGCGAGGACGACGTGCTGGCCTTCCGGGCGCGCGGTCTGACCCCCGACGACCCGACCCTGCGCGGAGCGGCTCAGGACCCGGACACCTTCTTCCAGGCCCGCGAGGCCTGCAACCTCTTCTACGACGCCGTCCCCGGCATCGTGCAGGAGGTCATGGACGAGTTCGCCGTCCGGACAGGACGGCACTACGGCCTCGTGGAGTACGAGGGCGCCCCGGACGCCGACCGTGTGATCATCCTCATGGGGTCGGGCGTGGGCGCGGCCCAGGAGACGGTCGAGGAGCTCAACCGGCGCGGCGAGAAGGTCGGCCTGCTCAAGGTGCGGCTGTACCGCCCCTTCCCGACACAGGCTCTTCTCGACGCGCTGCCCGCCTCCGTCAAGAAGATCGCCGTGCTGGACCGGGTCAAGGAGCCGGGCGCTCCCGCAGAGCCCCTGCACCTGGACGTCTCGCTGGCGCTGACCGAGGCCGGCCGGAAGGCCGACGTCCTCATCGGCGGCCGTTACGGGCTGGCGAGCAAGGAATTCACGCCGTCGATGGTCAAGGCCGTCTACGACGAACTCGACGCCCCCGCACCGCGCAGCCGGTTCACGGTGGGGATCCACGACGACGTCACGCACCTGTCCCTGGACCTCGACGACACGTTCCAGGTCAAGACCGAGGGTGTTTCCGCCGTCTTCTTCGGACTCGGTTCGGACGGCACCGTCGGCGCCAACAAGAACTCCGTGAAGATCATCGGTGAGGGCACCGACGACTTCTCCCAGGGGTACTTCGTCTACGACTCCCGCAAGTCCGGCTCCGTCACCGTCTCGCACCTGCGGTTCGGCAGCAAGGAGATCCGCTCGACCTATCTGATCGACCAGGCGGACTTCGTGGCCGTCCACCAGTTCAACCTGCTGGAGAAGAAGCGGGTCCTGGAACTGGCCAAGCCCGGGGCGAGCTTCCTGCTCAACTCGCCGTACCCGGTCGAGGACGTCTGGGAGCACGTGCCGGTCGAGGTCCAACAGCAGATCATCGACAAGCAGCTGCGCTTCTTCGTGGTCGATGCCTTCAAGGTCGCCCGGGAAGTCGGACTGGGCACGCGCATCAACACCGTGATGCAGCCCTGTTTCTTCGCCCTCAGCGGGGTCCTGCCCCAGGACGAGGCGATCGCCCGGATCAAGGACTCGATCCAGAAGGCGTACGGCAAACGGGGCGCGACCGTCGTCGACAGGAACTTCGCCGCCGTCGACCGGGCCATCCAGGAGATGGTCGAGGTCAAGGTGCCCGAGACGACAGCCGGCGACCTGCACCGCTTGCCGCCGCTGCCCGACGAGGCCCCCGACTTCGTCAAGAACATCACCGCCCGGATGCTCGCGGGCGAGGGCGACCTGCTCCCCGTGAGCGCCCTGCCGGTGGACGGCACGTGGCTGACCGACACGGCCCGGTGGGAGAAACGCGCCATCGCGCAGGAACTGCCGATCTGGGACCCGAGCATCTGCATCGACTGCGGCAAGTGCGCGATCGTCTGCCCCCACGCCGCGATCCGGATCAAGGTCTACCCCGAGTCAGAGCTCGCGAAAGCTCCCGAGGGCTTCCAGTCCAAGGCGTACCGTTCCCGGGAACTCAAGGACCACCGCCTCACGGTCCAGGTGGCTCCGGACGACTGCACCGGCTGCGGGGTCTGCGTGGACGTGTGTCCCGCCCGCAGCAAGACGGAGGCCAAGCACAAGTCCATCACCATGGAACCGGCGATGACCCACCGGGACCTCGAACGTCCGAACTTCGAGTTCTTCCTGTCCCTGCCCGAGATCGACCGGGAAGCCGTGCGGCACGACACCGTCAAGGGCGTGTCCCAGCTCCAGCCGCTGTTCGAGTACTCGGGGGCCTGCTCCGGCTGCGGTGAGACCCCGTACATCAGGACCCTGACCCAGCTCTTCGGCGACCGCATGGTGGTCGCGAACGCCACGGGCTGCTCCTCGATCTACGGCGGGAACCTGCCGACCACCCCGTATGCGCGCAACGCGCAGGGCCGTGGTCCGGCCTGGTCGAACTCCTTGTTCGAAGACAACGCCGAGTTCGGTCTGGGTCTGCGACTGGCCTGGGCCCAGCAGCACGGCGAGGCCCGCCGCTACGTCGAACAGCTGCGCGGCGTCCTCGGCGAGGGGCTGGCCGACGAACTGCTGTCGGCGGACATGACCACCGAGGGCGGGATCGCCCGCCAGCGCCAGCGGGTCGAACAGCTCAAGACGGTTCTGGACGGCGTCATCGCCCAGAGCGGCTCGGGGACAGGTCTCGGGTTGGAAGGCCCCCTGCGCCATCTGAGGTCCCTCGCCGACGAACTCGTCGAGAAGAGCGTGTGGATCATCGGCGGCGACGGTTGGGCCTACGACATCGGGTACGGGGGTCTGGACCACGTCCTGAGCTCCGGGCACAACATCAACGTGTTGGTCCTCGACACCGAGGTGTACTCCAACACCGGTGGCCAGGCTTCCAAGGCGACTCCCCGGGGCGCGACGGCCAAGTTCGCGGCCTCCGGCAAGAACAGCGCCAAGAAGGACCTGGGCCTCATCGCCCAGTCCTACGGCGACGTGTACGTCGCGCAGATCGCGATGGGCGCGAACGAGCAGCAGACGGTGCGGGCCCTCCTGGAGGCCCAGGCCTGGCAGGGGCCGTCGATCGTGATCGCGTACAGCACCTGCATCGCCCACGGCATCGAGATGTCCACCTCGATGAGCCACCAGAAGCAGGCTGTCGCGAGCGGTTACTGGCCGCTGTACCGCTACCGTCCCAGTGAGGACTCCGAGGCACACCCGTTCACCTTGGATTCCAAGAAGCCCACGGTCCCGGTGAAGGACTACCTGCTCGCAGAGACCAGATTCTCGATGCTGGCCAGGACGGATCCCGAGCGCAGCAAGCGCCTCATCGCGCTGGCCCAGGCCGACGCCGACGAGAAGTTCCGTTACTACTCTCAGCTGGCCGGGGTCGGACGGACCGTCCCCCACGAGGAAGAAGCTCCCGCCGGAGAGGAAGCCTGATGAGCCCTGACCTCTCGACGACGTACCTGGGGTTGCGCCTGGGATCGCCGATCATTGCCTCCGCCGGTCCGTTGACCGGCCGCGTGGAGTCCTTGCTGGAGCTGGAGTACGCGGGCGTCGGGGCCGCCGTCCTCCCCTCCCTGTTCGAGGAGGAGATCGAGCAGGAGGAACTGAGCCTGCACGAAGCTCTCGAACAGGGTGCGAATCAGTTCGCGGAGGCCTTGGACTACTTCCCGTCCACGGACTTCGGTGAGCTCGGCCCGGAACGGCATGTGCGCTTGGTCCAGGAGGCCAAGCAGCGCCTGTCGATCCCGGTGATCGCCAGCGTCAACGCGGCCCGCACCGGGTCGTGGTCCCGCTACGCCACGATGATGGCCGACGCCGGGGCCGACGCGATCGAGCTCAATGTCTACGCTGTCGCAGCGAACCCGAAACTCACGGCGGCCGAGGTCGAGGAGAATTCCCTCGACGTCATCCGCGAGGTGCGCGAGGCCGTGAACGTGCCTCTCGCGCTGAAGCTCTCGCCGTACTTCTCGTCCCTGCCGCACTTCGCGGCTCGGGCGGTGCACGCCGGGGTCGATGGGCTCGTGTTGTTCAACAGGTTCTACGCCCCGGATCTCGACCTGCACACCTTGGCCGTCCGGCCGCGGGTGGAGCTGTCGACGTCGGCGGAGCTGCGGCTGCCGCTGCGTTGGCTGGGGATCCTCCGGCCCCAACTGCCGGAAACGGATCTTGCAGCCACGTCGGGGATCCATTCCCACCAGGACGTTCTCAAGGCGCTCCTGGTCGGGGCGAATGTGGCCTGCACGACCTCCGCAGTGCTGGAGAAGGGCCCCGGACACGTCAGGACGATGCTCAACGGTCTGCGGGACTGGTTGACCGAGAGGGAGTACACCTCGGTGGATCAGCTGCGTGGCAGCGTGAGCACTGCGAGCGCCGAGGACCCCGAGGCGTTCGAACGCAGCAACTACGTCAAGGTGCTCTCGTCGTTCCAGCCGGCACCACCCCGGTGACGGTCGGCCAGGTGAGTTCCTGCGAGGTCCTCGCCTGAGCCCACAGTGGCAGAGTGCCAAAAGACTACGGGTCCCGCCGGATTTGATCTTCCGGTGGGACCCGAAGTCTGTGTGCCTGTGAGGCGTGTCCCGTGCCCCGGCGTGTCCCGTGTGCCGACGGGCGTCGGTGCACAGACGGGTGCCGGTGCGCAGGACACGTCGATCAGTCGTTGCCGGACTCCAGGGCCGCGTTGTCCAGCTGTACGGGGTTGGAGTCTCCGCTGCCGCTCAACTCGGCGACGGGGTCGGCGCCACCGGACTCCAGCTGTCCCACCAGTCCCGTGGAACGGCCGAGGACGCCCTGGCCCACGTAGGACTCCAGTTTCAGCCGGGAGTCGGCGATGTCGAGGTTGCGCATGGTCAGCTGCCCGATGCGGTCGTGAGGCCCGAAAGCGGCGTCCTGGATGCGTTCCATGCTCAGACGATCGGGGTGATACGTGAGGCCGGGGCCCGTGGTGTCCAGCACGGTGTAGTCCTCGCCCCTGCGCAGCCGCAGTCGGACCTCGCCCGTGACGGCGAATCCCACCCACCGCTGCAGGCTCTCCCTCAGCATGAGGGACTGGGGATCGATCCACCGTCCCTCGTACAGGAGGCGGCCCAGACGGCGCCCCTGGTCGTGGTACGCGGCGATGGTGTCCTCGTTGTGGATCGCGTTGACCAACCGTTCGTACGCGATGTGCAGCAGGGCCATGCCGGGCGCTTCGTAGATCCCGCGGCTCTTGGCCTCGATGATCCGGTTCTCGATCTGGTCGGACATGCCCAGGCCGTGGCGCCCGCCGATCCGGTTGGCCAAGTGGACCAGGTCAACGGGGCTGTCGAACGATGTGCCGTTGATCGAAACGGGACGTCCCTCGACGAAGGCGATGACGACGTCCTCGGCGGGGATGTGGATGCGGTCGTCCCAATGGGCCACTCCCATGATCGGGTCAACCATGTCCATGGAGGCCTCGAGGTGTTCCAGCCGCTTGGCCTCGTGGGTGGCACCCCAGATGTTGGCATCCGTGGAGTAGGCCTTCTCCGTGGAATCCCGGTAGGGAAGGTTACGCGCCACAAGCCATTCGGACATTTCGGTCCTGCCGCCGAGTTCTTTGACGAAGGTCTCGTCGAGCCAGGGCTTGTAGATCCGCAGCTGGGGGTTGGCCAGCAGTCCGTACCGGTAGAAGCGTTCGATGTCGTTGCCTTTGAAGGTGGAGCCGTCTCCCCAGACGTCGACCCCGTCCTCCCTCATGGCCTGCACGAGCATGGTGCCGGTGACGGCACGCCCCAACGGGGTGGTGTTGAAGTAGGTCCGCCCTGCGGAGCGGATGTGGAAAGCACCGCACATGAGGGCGATGAGCCCCTCCTCGACGAGGCGCTCCCTGCAGTCGATCAGACGGGCGATCTGGGCGCCGTACTGCGTTGCCCGCCCCGGCACGGACGCAATGTCCGGCTCGTCGTACTGCCCGATGTCGGCGGTGTAGGCGCAGGGGATGGCGCCTCGCTCGCGCATCCAGGCCACTGCCACGGAGGTGTCGAGGCCACCGGAAAATGCGATGCCGACGCGATCGCCGATTGGAAGAGTGAACAGAACCTTGGACACATACGCAGGGTAGCCGTCGCTGTGGGTCCTCACCGATCTGGACCCCCCCAGCAGCGAGGGTGTCGTGCGGAACAACGAGGCTCCTTCTTGCCGTAGTCGGCCGGGGAACCGTCCTCTCACGACTTATCTCGCGGGCTGTCGGACTCGGGACCGGGGAGTTCGACGACCGGGGCCCCGGCCGTGGACGCGCCGGAGACCGGCATTCGGCCGGCTGCGGTCCTGTCGGGGTAGCCGGACCCGGGGAAGCGCCACATGGGATGCACGGGTTCCCGGGAATGGGCGGGCACCATGGGCTCAGCGCAGTCGCCATAGCCCATGGACAGCGCGAATCTGCGGCTTCGCGGACCGGGGGCCTCCAGGTAGGAGGGCAGCAACTGTGAGTCCAGTTCTTCGTGGCGATGTCTGAGCAGGGCACTGCCCAGTCCTCGGTTGCGGTGCACGGGGTGGACCGTCAGCCAGGCCAGATGGAGGTGGGGGGTGTCCTGGGGATGCGCTTGCGCTCGGGCAAGTTGGTACGACGCGAAGCGGGCAGCTCTTCTGCCGATCGGGTGTCCCGTCGCCGAACGAGTCCTCGGAGCGACGGCGCAGGCGCGAGCCCGGTTCGCCGTCGAAGGCCGGGGAAGTTCCTGTGGGCCGGTGCCGCAGGCCATGGGCCCTGTGGACGGGGGGCTCCCCGGGCCGGCGGAGAGGGGCTCCAGGCGAACGGGTAACCAGACCGCCACTCCCGCGAAGCCCGGGAGGTATTCGACGAGACCGGTGTCCAGCGCCTGGCGCAGTTCGGCAGCTGCCCAGGTCCTGATGAAGCAGCGGCGTTCCTCGGGGCGTGGTTCCATCCATCGGAACAGGTCCAGGGACAGACAGGAGTTGGAGATGAGAGCGGCGAGCAACGGCAGCTCGTCGGCGGTCGCCCGGTGCACGGAGGGCCGGGCGCGGCTGCGTGGGGAGGAACGGGTGTCCCGTCGGTCTCGCGGTGGGAGGGATACGGAGCGTGGACGCTGGGAGCGGGTGTCGCTGGGGTGCACGGGATTCTCCAGGGATCGGGAAGAGCCTCTAGGACCTGTTTCGATGACCTGTCTCGCCCACGGATGTCGGCGCTGCGCGGGGCTCGCAGCCTGCGGCGTCCGCGTCGGGGCCGACCCACCGCCGGCCCTTCCTGTGGCCTGGCTGCCGAACCGACCGCGCCCCCGGTGTCCGCCCCCGACGAGATCTCGGGACAGGTCCTAGGACCGGAGGTCTTGTTGGGTGAGAGGGAGCAGACGCAGGGGCTCAGGGGCCTTGTGAACATTCGAGAGCCCCAGGCGGTCGGTCTCGACGGGACCACAGACGAGGACCGTGGTGATCGGGAGAGCCGCGATCACCTCACCGAGATCGGAGATCACAGGGGCGTCCCGGTCCTGGTCTCCGTACAGTTCGTAGGTCTCATGCAGGGCGAAGCCCTCTCGGCGGGCGTACAGGGCCAGAGCCACGCGTTGCTTGCTGCGTCGCAGCTCGTCGGCTTTCGGGTCGTGCTGGACGACGCCGACGACCAGCGGTCTTGTGGATGCCGACATCTCAGTTCCCCTCAGGGGTCTCGGATCGTGGGTGGTGGGGCGAAGGGTTAATCACAGGCCGGAGCGTCGGCTGTGGATTGTTATCGAGGTCTGTGGACAGCCCCAGCGGCACTTGCGGGTTTCGGGGTAACCTCTCCTCCAGAAGCTTCGGAAGCCATCGGGATCATCGGATCCCCTGCTCCACAGGGAGATGGCGTGGATCCGGAGCCGGGGAAGTGGCCTTCGTCGACGACCAAAGGGTCGATGGTCGACGAAAGGTGCCACCGGGAAATTCCCCCATCGCTGTGATCACAGCGAGCTCTACGGGCTGCGGGTGCCATGGGGTACCTCGCCGTGAGCAGTTTCTTGCGAGCACTGCTCCGGGTCCGTCCTGCTCGGGCTCGTGGATGAGATCGTCGGGAGACGTGCGGCCTGGGTCCGCTCGATTCCGATGTGTACGAGGTCCATCAGCAGGGACAACTGGTCGGTCCCCTCGGGAGCTCCCGGCTGCAGGAACGTGGAACTGTCCTTTCCTGTGAAGTGTTCGGAGGATTCCGGGTGCTGCGCGCTGCCTGGACATCCGGTGCAGTGCTCCTGACTCGAACAGTCGGTCAGCGGGATTCTCTTGTCATCGTTTTCCATAGTCCCCATCGGTTTCCGTGTGTCTTTCGATGAATTTGCATCGCTCGTCGAGCGGATTTCGTCATCGCATATCAGCACCTGAGTGTTCGATGAATTTGAGTATTCGGCAGGAGGTGATTGTTTCCAGGTCCTTCAGGCGTCGACGCGGAGGGGTGTTCTGTTCTTCGAGCGTCCTGCACTGCGGTGGCGCACTGTGGTGGCGCGCGGCAGAGCCCGTTCGAGCGTGCACCGCCTCCGGGGCCTGCATGGTGGCTGACCCCGGTACGGGTGGGAGCCGCCGTGCGCCGTTCCGACGGCGTGCTTCCAATTCCGGGAGCCGGGTGCGTGTCCCGGAACTCTCCGGCCGGCCGGATCGACCCGGCCGAGCTGGTTGGCGTGACCTGGCCTGGCCTGGCCGGACCGGATCGAGCCGACCTGGCCGACCTGGCCCGGCCGGACCGGATCGAGCCGACCTGGCCTGGCCTGGCCTGATCGGTTCGGATCGAGCCGACCTAGCCTGGCCTGGCCGGATCGGATCGAGCCGACCTGGCCGAGTCGGATCGGGTCGTTTGCTGGCCAGGCCTGGTTGGAACCGTTCTGTGAGAACAGGATCTCGGGGGCTCCGAGTCCGCACAACCTTTCATTTCGAAAGGTTGAAACATTTCTAAATGAAAGGCTTTCACGATGAAAGATTGAGGTTGCTTGTTTCGGTAAGTCGTGAACTTTGTGGTAGGAAATGGATGTGTTCATCGGCGTCCTGATCCGCCACGGAATCCGAGAGACGGGTTGTCCGGTAGGGATATTTCGACATGAAATGTTTCATGCGGGGGTGAACCTATGGCCCTGAACGGCTCGACCATCGTTCGGCGCCAGCTCGGACGGCGTCTACGTCATCTCAGGGAAGGGGCGGGAAAAACTGTTGCGGACGTCGAGGCGGCAAAACTCGCCTCCGCAGTGAAGCTGTGGAGGATCGAGAACGGAAAGACCAGGGTCAAGGTCGCGGACGCCCGTGCTCTGTGCTGGCTGTACGGGGCCGACGAACCCACCACCCAGATCCTCATGGAAATGGCTGCCGGCAGCGCCCAGCAGGGATGGTGGGAAGACTACGACGGTGTCATGCCCGATTGGTTCGGGCTCTACCTCGGATTGGAGGGTCAAGCAGCACAGATCAAGGTGTACGAACCTGAACTGGTCCCCGGGCTCTTCCAGACCCCAGAGTACGCGCAGGCCGTCTACTGCACGGGAATCCAGCCCCAGGACCCCACCCGACAACGTCGGTACGTGGACATGCGCATGAGACGACAGCGGGCCGTGTTCCAAAAAACAACGCCCACCCAGGTGGGCGCCATCATCAGCGCCGGAGTCCTCCATCGTTCGGTCGGTGGACCGGCCGTGATGGAGACACAGATCGAACGGATGCGGGAGATGTCCCGCCGGGATCAGGTGGATCTGCGGGTCATCACCTGGGACTCCGGCGCGCACCCTGCGATGCTCGGCGCTTTCACCGTCCTCGATTTCGACGACCCGGACGATCCCGCCGTGGTCTATCTGGAGACCCACGTCGGCTGCCAGTACCTCGAACAAGAGAGCCAACTAGCGGAATACCGAAAGGTGTTCTCGTCCATCCATCGGAGATCCATCTCACTCGAGGAGTACCTGTCATGATCGATACGACTGCATGGATCAAGTCCTCCTTCTCCGGGCCCACCGGGGGGAACTGCGTCGAAGTCCGGGGTCACGCCGGCCAGATCGAGGTCCGTGACACCAAGCAGCACGGCAACGGCCCGAGCCTGCGCTTCACCTCCGCGGAGTTCGCGGCCTGGGTCAACGGAGCCAAGCAGGGCGAGTTCGACCACCTGATCGGCTGACAGCCGCCTACCCGCCCCGGGCCTGTTCCCCCGAGGAACCGCGTTGACCCCTGGGGCCCGGGGTCACGGGCTCCTCCGGCCGGCCGCCGGCTCATCGGCCGGTCGGAGGAGTATCCGCAGCCCTCCGCCCTGCAACAACCATCCGCCCCGCATCAACCATCTGCCCCGCATCAACCATCCGCCCCGCAACAGGTCCGATGACCACCACTGCCGGCGGAACGACCTGAGCCAGAACAGCGATCTCAGCGATCGTTCCCAACGTCCCCGGCACCGTCCGTGAGCTCGGCAGACTGCCGTCGCAGACAACAGCCACCGGAGTATGGGCAGACCTTCCTGAGGCCATCAGCTCCCGAGCGATCGCCGGCAGGTTCTCGACCCCCATGAGCACCGCCACGGTCCCCTTGAGTCGGCCCAGAGCAGACCAGTCGACCAGCGAACGCGGATGTCCCGGCGGCAAATGACCGGAGACGATCGTCACCTCGTGGGCCACACCCCTCTCGGTCAGCGGGATCCCCGCCAGACCCGGAACGGACAGCGCGCTGCACACCCCCGGGACGACCGTGACCGGCACACCCGCAGCCGTGCAGGCAGCGACCTCCTCGGACCCCCGCCCGAACAGAAAGGGATCTCCGCCCTTCAAACGGACGACGGCGTACCCCTCGAGGGCGTACCGCACCAGGTGATCGTTGATGGCCTCCTGCGCCATGAAATGGCCGCGGGGAAGCTTGGACGCGTCCACGACCACGGTGGTCTCCGGCAGATCGCTCAGCAGTTCCAGGGGTGCCAAGCGGTCGGTGACCACGACGTCGGCCCTGGACAGAGCTTCCTTTCCCCGCACAGTGATCAGATCGGGTGCCCCCGGGCCACCCCCGACCAAGGTCACGGACCCCGGACCCGCACCGTTGCCCCCCTCCGCCGACACGCGTTCCGCCGGGTGAGTGACCTCGGTACTCAGGGCCTGGACCAGATGGTCCCGGATCCGCGCCGCCCGGCGAGGGTCCCTCCGAAGGGCGGGAGCCGAGAAGGAACGGGTGACCACTCCGGTGAGGACCCCCACCCGGACGTCCCCCCGGGTGCCGCTCGCGGGGGTCACCGCGGTGGCGCCCTCGGCGTCGTCGGCGCGTACGCAGAAGACCCGCAGGTCCTCAGCTTCCGCGGCCACCGCGGCGTTCACCTCGGCGTCGTCGGTCGCCGCCAGGGCGTACCACGCACGGGCGAGGTCGCCCGGCGCGAACCGACGTCGGAACCAGGCCACCTGCCCGGCCGACGCCATGGCCCCGAGGGCCGCGGAGATCTCCGGAGAGATCACCTGCACCTCCGCCCCGGCCTCCAACAGCGCCGGTATCCTGCGCAGAGCGACCGAACCGCCCCCGACGACGACGACCCTGCGCCCCTGAAGCCTCAGACCCGCCAAATACGGGGCGCCGTAGGTCCCCGCCTCAGTCACGGGAAGCGGCCGGATCATCCAGGGGCCGGTCCTCGCCCCGCTCCCCGGAAGCTGGGACAGCCCCTCCGCCGACGGTCAGCCCGTCGTCCTTCTCGCTGACCCCCGCAGACTCGAACGTTGCCATGTCCCGCAGGGTCCGAACAGCGGCCTGGACCAGCGGCAGGGCCAGGACTGCGCCCGTACCCTCACCCAGCCGCAGCCCGAGGTCCACCAGGGGCCGCAGACCCAGCGACTGCAGGGCGACGGAGTGCCCCGGCTCGGCCGATCTGTGCCCGGCGATGCAGGCGTCCATGCTCGCGGGGCTCAGAGCCCGCGCGACGAGGGCGGCAGAACCCGCGATCACGCCGTCGAGCAGGAGGGGGATGCGGTGCGCCGCCGCAGCGAGGATGTACCCGACCATCGCAGCGTGCTCCAGCCCCCCGACGGCGGCGAGGACCCCCACGGGGTCGGCCGGGTCCGGTCGGTGCAGGGCCAGGGCCCCGCGGATCACCGCGGCCTTGTGCGACCGGGTCGTCTCGTCCACCCCGGACCCGCAGCCGGACACCAGGTCCGGGTCCTGGCCTGTGAAGACCGCGATCAGGGCGGAGGAGGGCGTGGTGTTCCCTATGCCCATGTCCCCGACCAACAGACAGCGGAAACCCTGGCCGATGAGGGACTCTGCGACGTCGATCCCGACCTCGACAGCCGCCAGAGCCTCCTGACGGGTCATCGCTGGTTCGACACTGAAGTCAGCCGTACCGTTGCGAACACGCCTTGAGATGAGCCCCTCGGAGGGCGCGATCTCCTGGGCGATCCCGACGTCCACCACAGCGACCGTCGCACCCATCTGAGCGGACAGGGTGTTGATCCCTGCCCCGCCCGCGAGGAAGTTCTGCGTCATCTGAACGGTGACGTCCTGCGGCCAGGGGCTCACTCCCTGCGCGATCACCCCGTGGTCCGCGGCGAAGACCGTGACAGCCGCAGGCGCGGGGAACGGGGGAGGGCACTGTCCCGCCAGACCCGCCAACTGGATCGAAACGGCCTCGAGGTCTCCCAGGGAGCCGGGGGGCTTGGTCAGACGGTCCTGGCGCTGCCGGGCCAGCGTGAGGGCCTCCGCGTCCAGAGGGCGGATCCTCTCGATCGTCTGCGCAATCCTGTCGGTGACATCCACGTTGCTCATGGCCCTTCTCCGTGCCCTTCTCCGTCGTATTTGTTCTTCCTGGCTTTGGTGGAACAAGCCTCAGGTCTCCGTCGGAGTCCCGTGGTCACAGCTGTGCGAGGGGATCCCCGTAGAGCAGGGCGTTGACGGCGGCCGCCGCGATGTTCGACCCGCCCTTCTCGCAGATGTTGCTCACAGAGGGCAGGCCGCTGGCGCGCAGCCTCGCCTTGCTCTGGGCCGCGCCGACGAAACCGACGGGCAACCCGACGACCAGCATCGGGTCGATCGGCGGCAGGCCGGCGGCCGCCGCGATCCCGGTGCCCGTCGCCAGGTCCACGACGGCCTCCAGGGCGGTCGGAGCGTTCCCGACGACCCATACCGCTGCTGATCCCAGCCTGCGGGCCGCCAGGACCATGGCCGCGGCCGACCTGGTGCAGCCCAGTTCTTCGGCCAGTCGGGCGGCCGCGGGATCGGCGATGGGCGTGAGGGGGGCGAGGGTCGTGATCCCCGCGGCGGCCATCCTGGTGTCCGTGACGACCGGAAGGCCGTCTGCCAGGGCCTGCGCCGCCCTCGCCAGGGGCTCCTCCTGCAGACACAGGTCCTCCAGGTAGCCCGGGTCCGCCGTGCAATGGATCACCCGTTCGGCCACGGCCCTGGACCAGGGGGGCAGCTGCGAGGTGTCGACCCGGGAACGCAGGATCTCCCAGGACCGCAGCTCGATGGGGTGCACCCCGCCGGCCGTGGGGGTACCGGCCCGTCTCGGGGGAAGTGTCCCGGGTCCCTCGCCCTCAGGGGGCACCTCGAACCACTCGTACCCGTCGGCCCCGTCCGGCGTTTCGAACGGACGGGCCGCGTCGGGGCTCAGCCCAGCCATCGGTACCCCCTCGGGGTCACGATGTGCCCGTCCACCACCGTCGTGGTCGACGAACCAACGATCACCAGGCAGTACATGTCCACCTCCGTGCTGTCGAACGTGTCCAGGGTCGCCGACCAGATCTTCTGCGCCGGCCGGGTGGCGTCCCGGACGACCCCGATCGGCGTCGTTCCCGGGCGGTGTCGTCGGAAAATTGTCAGGGCCCGGTCCAGGTGACCGGAACGCCCGCGACTGCGGGGGTTGTACAGGGCGACGGTGAAATCTCCCTCTGCCGCGGCGACGAGCCGCTTCTCGATGATCTCCCAGGGGGTGTGGAGGTCGGAGAGGGAGATGCAGGCGTGGTCGTGGCCGAGGGGCGCTCCCAGCTGGGAGGCCGCGGCCAGGGCCGCCGTGACCCCCGGGACGCCCTCGACGTCGATGGTCGGGCCGCCCTCGGCCAGCGACTCCTGCAGCGCCTGCAAGGCCGGGGAGGCCATGGCGTAGACCCCGGCGTCCCCGGACCCGACGAGGACGACCTCGCGTCCGGCCTGGGCCTGCCCGACCGCGGTCCTGGCCCGTTTCTCCTCCGTGCCCATGCCGGTGGCCACGACGTGCGCGCCGGGCCGGAGCAGATCCTGGATCTGGGCGACGTACTGGTCCAGGCCGATGACGACCCCCGCGCGCCGGAGGGCGTTCACGGCGCGGGCAGTGAGCAGGTCCCTGGCCCCCGGGCCGATCCCGACCAGGGTGAGCCGTCCGCGGACGGGCAGACGTCCCACGGCGAGGGTCGTGGCGGGGGCGGTTTGTTTGGTCACCACGAGCTCGGCCCCCGCGGCCAGGACCGCGGCCTCCGCGACCGAGGCCGTCCCGACAGCGGCTCGTACGACCTCGCTCGGCGTCGGGACCGGCTGCCCCGCCAACTCGGGCGCCGGGAAGGTCCGTATCCGCACCCCGAGGTGTTCCGCGAGGGCGAGCAGCGCAGGTTCCCGCGCCTTCAGATCGACCGTGACCAGTTCACCGACCGCGGCCGGTGACAGACCCCGGGCCTCCAGGGTCCGGCTGACCAGGTCGGCCAGTTCCTCGGCCGGCGCACCGGAACTGGCCCCCACCCCCAGCACGAGGACCGGCGGGTGGAGGACCACCTGGTCGGGGAGATCCGGCACGACCTCGTCGGTGACCACGATCCGAGGGAGGTCCGGCCCGCAGTTCTCCCGGACGCTCCGGCCCAGGGCCGGCAGGGGCCAGGGGCGGCGGAGATCCAGCCGCACGGCGTCCCCGTCGAGGATCGCCCGGGCGACCCCGGCGACGTCCCCGGAACACGGCAGGCCCAGGTCGTCCAGGCCGGGCAGACCGACGCTGTCCGTGCCCGTGGTGATCACAGGGCGGGTCCGCAGGACCTCGCTGACCCGCAGGGCCAGGTCGTTGGCGCCCCCGGCGTGTCCGCCCAGGAGGGCGATGGCGTGGTGCCCGCCCTCGTCCACGCAGACCACTCCCGGGTCGCCGTGCTTGCCCCCGGTCGGCCGCGTGTCGGGCCGCACCCCGGAACCGTCCCCGGGGGGTGTGTCCCGCCCGACCAGGAGGGGGGCCAGGATCCGCACGACCACCCCGCAGGCCGTGAAGGCGACGATCGACCGGCACTCCGCGAAGGCCCGGGGCAGGGCCCGGGCGACGGGGCCCTTGTAGATCCTCACGTCCTCCCCCCAGACCTCCGCCAGACGGGCGGCCCCCCTGCGTCCGGCGGCCGTCGTGGCCACCACCCCGATACTCACGTCCCGCACTCCCTCTCCTGCTCCTGTTCGGACCGGGGCCCGCCCGGGGCGCGTCCCCGCGCGCCTCCCGGGGAACACCCCTGTGGACCTCCCGCGTCACCGCGAGGGGCGCCGGCGGCGTCGGCCCACAGCACCGTCACGGGGTTGAGCGCCGCGAGCCGGACCGTGCCGTCGGGCAGCTCCGCCAGCCGGGCGGCCGACAGCTGAGTGCCCCGGACGGCGTACCCGGCCTCGCGCAGGGCGACCCGGGCGGCCAGGGCGTGGTCGAGGACGGCACAGGCCACGACCACGCGGGGCACGCCGAGGGCTGCGACGGCCGCCACGACCGCCGGGCCGCCTCCCCCGACGAAAGCTGCGTCGGCCACCGGCAGGTCCGCGAGGGCCTCTGGCGCCCGTCCGTGGACCACCCGCACGTCGACCCCGTGGCCCAGGGCGTTCTCGCGGATCCTGCCCGCGGAGTCCGCGTCGGCCTCCACCGCGATCGCCGCAGCCCGCAGCAGGCCGCACTCGACGGCCACGGAGCCGCTTCCTGCCCCCACGTCCCAGATCAAACGGCCGAGGGTCGGGGCGAGACGGGCGACCACGAGGGCCCGGACCTCCGCCTTCGTGACCATGGAGTTCCTGTGGGCGTACCGGGACTCCGGCAGGGCCCAGCCGCCGGGGGCCGGGGCCGCGGGTTGGTCGTGGACGGGGGCCGTCGAGGCGCTCGAACGGTCCGGGTCCGTGACGAGCACCACGTTGGGCGTGGCCCAGGCCCGGCCCGCAGCCTCGACGGCAGTGCACCGGGTGAGGCGCGCGTCGTCGTGTCCCAGACGCTCGGCGACCGTGAAATGCCTGTTCCAGCCTTCCAAACGGCGTGAGAGCTCCGCGACGGTCAGGGTCGGCCCGGTCAGGACGGCGACGGCGGGCAGCGCCCTGGCGGCGTTCACCGCCCCGCGGGGGTCGCGGCCGTGGGCCGAGACCGTGGCGACGTCGTCCCAGGGCAGGCCCGCGAGCGCCGCGAGACCGGACAGGCTCGGGGGCGCGGGCAGAACCCGCAGGGGGCGGCCGAGACGCCGCAGGGTCCTGATCGGGCCGAACCAGCCGGGGTCGCAGCTGGCCAGGACGACGACGGGCCCGGGCTCCGCCCCGATCCGTTCGGTGGCCTCCCGCAGGGAACCCAGGGGGACGGTCTCGGCGTCCGGGGCGATCAGGTCGGCGGCGGTGTGCAGGTGGCGGTGCCCGCCGACGACGAGGCCGGCCCGGGCCAGGGCCTCGCGGGCCCTGGCGTCCAACGGACCGTCGCCGACACCGATCACGGTGATGGGGGCGTCCGGGTTCCCTGCGGCCCCGGTGGGGTCGCTCACGCCGCGCCCGTCCCCTCGCTGTTCGGCGATCTGTCCGGTTCGCCGTTCGGTACGCCCGGCAGCGCACCCGAAGGCGCGTCGGACAGGGCGTCGGGCAGCGCACCCGAAGGCGCGTCGGGCAACCGGACGCCCGGGTCTGCCGGTCTGCATCCGTGGGCGAAACCGGGGTGGTAGAGCAGGGACCTCGCGCCGTCTGCCGCGAGCGCAGGCCCGACGAGCACCAGGGTGTGTTGGTACAGGTCGTGTTCGAGACAGACGG
>JAUPKJ010000008.1 GCA_030837505.1 Actinomycetota bacterium | reverse complement strand
CCGCCGCGGTGACGGGTCCCTCCTGAGCTGTGACGTCAACGACCTGTGTGCCTTCTTCGTCCTGCCGAGAGCCGTCTTCCCCGGCTCGTGGTTCTTCCGGCTCCGCCACCGGTTCGGGCTCGGGCTCGGGCTCGGGTTCCGGTTCGGGCTCGGGCTCGGGTTCGGGTTCCGGTTCGGGCTCGGGTTCCGGTTCGGGTTCCGGCTCCGGTTCGGGTTCGGGTTCCGGTTCGGGTTCCGGTTCGGGTTCGGGTTCCGGCTCGGGTTCCGGTTCGGGTTCCGGCTCCGGCTCCGGTTCGGGCTCCGCCACCGGTTCCGCCACCGGCTCCGCCTCCGGTTCCGGGTCGGAGGTGTCCAGGGCCGGGAGCAGGGGGACCGGCTCGGTGGGGGCGTCCAGGAGACCTTCGATGGACGCCGTGTCCGGCCGGGGGATCGGCGCGGTGACGGCCGGTACGAGCGGTGCCGTCATGGGGGAGAGGATCGGCGCGGTGCTGGGGCCCAAGCCGTCCGAGGAGGTCCGTACTGCGGGCTCCGAGTCCCCGTCGGCGGTCGGCGGAGCATCCACGGGAGTCTGGGCGGCCTCGGAAGGGGTGGAACGGCGGGAGCCGGCCGCACGAGCATCCTCGGGGAGGCCGGCGGCCGGTGTCGGATCCGGGGAGGCCCCTGGGCCCACCGCCGGGATGACGGCGGTCTCGGGCTCTGCGCAGGCCGGGCCGTCCGACGGCGAGGGCTCCGTGCGGCCCTTGGGCCAGGTGACCGGGCCCTGGGGCCAGGAACGCCCGGTTCCCGTCGGCGTCGAAGCGCTTCTGCCCTGCTCGGGTACTGGCGAGGAGGAGCGGTCCGACTCGTCGGCAGCCGTGGCGGAGGAGGGGGCTCGCCTTTCGGCCGTCGAGGTCTGCGGGGCCGTCGAGGTCTGCGGGCCCGTGTGGATCGGCGCACCGTCCCCCGGGCGCAGCGGCTGCCCGAAGAGCTCGTTGAGCAGGCTCTGATCGTAGGCGGGAGGGCGGGACGCCGGCAGCGGCAAGGCCGGACCCAACCAGTACGGGGAGGAACCGGCGGGGCCGACCGCGCCCATCGGTTGCACGGCGCCGGGGGCGGGGCCGCCGAGGGGCGTGGGGGAGGGCGGGAGCGTACCTGAGGCCGCCAGCCGTTCGGCTTCGGCGACTCGTCGACGTTCCTCCTCGATCACCTTGCGGCGCTGGGTCTCAGCAGCCCTGTCCCGTTCGGCGAGCGCTGCCTTGCGCGCTGCCTTGGCGGCTTTGACCTCGGCCCGTTGCTCGCTGCGCTGCCTGCGCCGGTCGCGCACTGCCCGGATTCTGGCCCGGATCCGGCCGACCAGGGCACGGACCACGGCGAGGACCTTTCCGACCAGGGCACGGACCAGGGCGAGGATCCAGCCGACCAGGGCACGGACCACGGCGAGGACCTTTCCGACCACGGTGCGGACCAGGGCGAGGATCCAGCCGACCACGGCACGGACCACGGCCCCGGTCGTGCGGGCCAGGGAGATGGCCCAGCCACGGGTCTTGTGGTGGGCGGTGCGGACCCAGGACTTGATTGTGCTGGAGGCGGCGCGCGCCCCCGACCTGGTCTTGCGGGAGACGATGCGTGCCCAGCCACGGGTCTTGCTGGAGGCGGCGCGCGCCCCGGACCGGGTCCTGCGGGAGAACGTGTGGGCCCAGCCACGGGTCTTGTGGGACAGGGACCGGGCCCAGGACCGGATCCTGCGAAGCACCGCCCGGAGAACCTTCCGGATCAACCGGCTCACCTTCCGGAGCGTCTGACGGAGTGTCGAGGGGAAAGAGCGGACGGCCTGGGGAATCGGACGTCCCAGCCCCCAGTTCCACCAACCGATCAGGACCCCACACAACAGGACTATCACGTACCGCAGGACAGACCACATCACGACTACTCCCCGTCGTCGACGACGTGCGTGTCGGCGAGATACGGACTCGCTCTCACCGGGAAACGTTACGGGAAGCCCCTGTGATCGGGTCGGCGCGGTGCGTGTCGCCGCCGAAGGCAGCGTCGGCCCGGTCCGCCGAGGGGCTTCGGCCGGATCTCCGGCAGACCCCGCCCCTGGAGGACGCGTGGTCAGGAATCACGCCACACCGTGGGGTGATCCTCGTGCTCGCTCAAGGAACGAGTTCGATCTCCACCCGACGGTTGAGCGCCATGTTCTCCCGCGAGGTATTGGGCACCAACGGGTCCTTCTCCCCGAAAGCTACCGCAGTCATCCTGGAACGGTCGATGCCGTACCGCTCCAGCGCCAAACGGACGGTGCGCGCCCTGTCGAAGCTGAGTGCGTAGTTCATGTCGGCAGGTCCTCGGCTGTCGGCGTACCCCCTGATCTGGACCTTCGTCGTCGGGTACAGCTTGAGCAGTTCGGCAAGGGTATGAACGGTCTGTTCTCCGGCGACGCTCAGCTCCGTGCCGTCCGTCGCGAAACCGATCCTCGGCAGCTTGGAGAGCGCGACCTCCAACTCCTCCGATGACACGATCAGATCGCTGACGACCTTGGAGGGATCGCCGGCGACCATTCCGGCGGCCGTCAGTGCGATCTTCCTGGCGGACTGGGAGACGACCGTGCCCTCCAGCTGCAGGCTCTCGGGTTGGATCACCACGGTGACGTCGCAGTTCCTGCCCAGGGAGGCCAGTAGCAGGGCGATCCCGTCGGTCCGGCCGGAGTCGGTCGCTGCGTCCACCCGGATCCGGTCCGCGACCCGTCCCTGTCCCAGGGCCGTGACGGCCTGATCGACGATCGTCGAACGGATGGCCTCGGTGGCCACCGTGCCGGAGAGCGTCACGCTTCCGTCCCTCAAACGCAGGTTCAGAACCTGCTGGGACTTGGGGCTCGCGGAGGGCGAGGGCTTCGGAGTGGGCGTCGGGGTCTGAGCCTGGGCGACCCGGACCCCTTCCTGGCTGGTCACGAGCGACACCGCCCGGTCCAGGTCGGCACCGGAACCGGCGTCCCGGTGCAGGACGGCGTCCCGTCCGGTGAAGTCGACGCGGACCCCGTCCAGCCCGGCCTCGTCGAGGGCCTTGCGCGACCTGTCCGTCAGGTCGTTCTCGAGGGCATGGCGCAGGGGCCATTGGTGGGCCGTGCCCAGCGTCGCCAGGCCCATCAGGCCGACGACCATCGGCACGGTGGCTGAGCGGCGGCGTCGCTCCCAGTACTGCGCCTCGCCGGTCCGCTCGTCCCCCGGGGCGCCCGATCCTGACGCGGTGCGCCCGGAGGCGGGGGGCGTGACGTCGCCGCTCATCACTTGTTCCCCGGTGTCTCAGGGCCGATCACGAGTTTGCGGGCCAGGGCGCGGAACCCCTCCTCGTCGCCGTCGGCCAGGAGACGGGCCTGCCGGGACCAGGTGGGCAGGCTCGGGGCGAACCGGAGGTTGGAGGCCTCCAGGGCCGCCTGCAGATGGGCGATGTCGCTGTCGGCGAGTTCCGCGTACCCGACGATCCCGGCGGCCTGCAGTGCCTTGGCGATACGGGGACCGATTCCCTCGATCCGTTCGAGGTCGTCGCCCTGTTCAGCCTGCTCGGCCCGGTCGCCCTGGCCGGGGGGTGGGTTCCCGGTGCCGTTCCGTGCGAGCGAACGGCGGGTGGGGAGCGGGACCGTCCGTTCAGGTTCGGCGGCTTCCGGTTCCGTGGTGTCCGGCTCGGTGGTTTCCGGTTCGGCGGTGTCCGGTCCTGTGGGGTCCGGTCCCGTGGGGTGCTGAGTGGCGGGATCGGGGTCCGGGGAACCGGGAGGGCCGACGGCGGGGGCGCCGGACCCTGCGATGGGCCCCTGCGGGGAAGGCGTCGGGGCCACCGCCGGGGGGGCGTCACCTGGGACCTCGCGTCCTGCGACCAGGCCCGCTGCGAAGGTCCTGTGCCCTTCCTCGTCCCCCGCGGCGAGGAAGGCCGCCTGCCGCGACCATGTGGTCAGGGTCGGCGCGAAGGTCAGCTCCTGCTTCTGCAGGGCAGAGCGCAGCCGGTCCTCGTCCGCCTCGGCCAGCTGCCGGTACGTGCGGATCCCCGCAGCGTTCAGTGCCTGGTGGAGACGGGGGCCGATGCCATCGACCCGTTCCAGGTCGTCGTCGTTGCTCCCGGCCGGTGGGGTGGGCACCGTGCCCGGCAGCGGCTCGGGGGCCGGTTCGGGGGCCGGTTCGGGGCTCGGGCCGACCGGGTCCGACTCGGGGGCCGGCTCGGGGGCCGGTTCCGGGGCCGGGAACGATTCGGCGGGCTCCTCGGCCACGGGATGGACGGGCACCAGGGCGATGTCGCTGTCGGAGATCTCGGTGGGGCGGGGGGTCAGGGCGGGCTCGGGCTGTTCGCGGGCCTCGGCCTCGGCCGCCTGCGCCTTGGCGAGGTCGTTCTCGACCCCGGAACGGCGCAGGAGCTCGGCCATGTCCGGGGTGCTGGCGTCCATCATGGCCCTGAGCCTGCGGATCTCTGTGTCCTTGCCCGCGACGACGGCCTCGTGCTGCCGGGCCTGGCTTCTGAGGGCCTCGGATTCGCTGAAGCGGACGGCTTGCCAGAGCCTGCCCCACCACAGCCATCCCAGGAAGACACCCAGCAGGACCGAGAGCAGGATGATGATCCAGGACTGGGCGATGAACCAGGCCACGGCTTCCTCCAGAGGGACTGGGCAACGCGGCGGTGCGCCCGCGATGCCGGAGCATGCCACGTGGCGACCGTCGGCGACAGCCACTTTCGTGTTCTAACGCCGATGTCACGCAGAGTGAACGATTGACTATTACTTGTGAAGTCATAACATATTTAGACCGAAAATGACAAAAAGAGGCGTTTCACCACCCGCCGGTGTCACGATATGCAAATCATGCCAGTGCAGCGCTCAACGATGGAAATCGACCGACTTGCCCCCGGGCGTGTGCGGGCGATTCCCGGCAGGAGCGGGCCCCGTGGCCGACGGACCGCCCCGGCCGGGCCCGCTGTCGGGCGTCCCCTCCGGCCCGGAGGACCTTCCCCGGAGTCCTTCCGGCCCCTCCTGTCGCTGTCGGACCCGCTCGGCCGGCAGGAGGCGGTGGTGGTGGAGGCCCGGACCCGTTCGGAAGGTCACGACGGCGTACCACCCGCTCTCCTCGCGGATCCAGGCGTGGAGCCTGCCGGGACACCAGCGGCCGTCGTCGTCCAGGGCCTCTATCGCGGGCCGTTCCAGGGGCGGGTAGTGCACCTGGCGTCCAGAACCCTCCACCGGCACACCTCCCGCAGGCCGTCACCGATCCGGCTCTGCGGGGGTATCGGCTCCTCGGGGCGGGGACAGTGCCTCCGGGGCGGCCGAACCGCCCGATCGGCGCCGTCCCCCCGCACGGGCGAGTGTTCGGAACAGGGTCTTGCAACGTCCCGGCGTCCGCGCGGGCAGGACGAGGGAACCGGACGGTGGCAGCATCGAGGCAGGTGGTCTGCTGCCGTGGTACCGGCTCTTCGTTTTCCGGGAGGTCTCGTCACTCGAAGTCAATAAATGGCTCCCTACGTGCGGAAGTCCTGACGATCTCTAGGGTGGACGTGATGTCACTGGCTACACTCCGTGACGTGTTGCTTGCTCCGGTACGTACGCCTGTCTCCTTCTGGAACGGCATGGACCGTCTCGTGGGCGACCTCGTCCTTCCGGCCTGGCAAGGCCCCCATCCCGTTGCCGTCTTCGTGGAGGGAGCCGGTCCGGGCGGGCGCGACCAAGGCTCCTGGCCCGACCGCCTGGCCGCGGCCGGGATCGGCAGCCTCGCCTTCGACAAACCCGGCTGTGGGGAATCGACCGGGGACTGGACCCAGCAGACCCTCCGCGACCGCGCCACGGAGGTCCTGGTCGCCGTGGACGCCATCCGGGCTCTTCCCGAGGTGGACGAACAGGCTGTCGCGCTGATCGGCGGGAGCCAGGGGGCCTGGGTGGCCTCGCTCGCCGCCGCCAATTCCGACGACATCGCAGCGCTCGTGATGAGTTCCGGACCGGCCGTGGGAGTTCTGGCACAGGAGTTCTACCGGCTGGGGCGGCAGCTGCCCGCCCACGGTTTCTCGCGCGACGAGGTCTCGCTCGCGCAGGCCCTGCTGCGTGAACGACTGCGCAGGCTTCTGGCGGGGGCGCACCCCGAGGAGGTCTACGCGGCCGAGGCCGCCTGCCACAACGCCCCCTGGTACGGGTTCATGCCGGGGACGACCCCCGAGGAGATGGCCTTCGTCGCGCGCGTGGCCGGGTACGATCCCGTCCCGGTGCTCGCGGCCATCCGCTGTCCCCTGCTGGCCCTGTACGGGCAGGACGACGTCTTCATCCCCGTCGAGGAGAGCCTGCGGGTGCTCGAACGCACCTTGGCGGCCTCGCGCCACGAGGACCACGACATGGTCGTCGTCCCCCACGCCGACCACGGCTTACGGATCTTCACCGGGGACGGTCCGACGCAACTCGTGTACGGGCACTATTCGCCCGGGGAGATCGCTCCCGGCGTCCTCGAACTGATCGTCACCTGGCTGGACCGCCGCATCGGCCGCTGACTGGTCAGGGGTTCCACCGGCACTGTCCCGTCGGCACTGTCCTGTTGGCACTGTCCCGTCGGCACCTGCCACAGCCCCCCTTCGGGCGGGATTGTCCCTGGTCAGCGCGCTGGCAGGGACGAAGGACCATTGGTAGTTACCTTAGGTAATGAGTTAAGCTAACTATTGTGACCGACTCAGAGGATCCCACTCCGGGGGACGGCGACCAGCCGGCGCCCGACGCCTTCCCGGCCGAGCTGGCAGCCGATCTGCGCGTGGCCCTCCTGCTGACCGCCCGCAGACTCCGCGCAGAGAAGGCCGACACCGACCTCACCGATTCCCAGCACTGCGTCCTGGCTGCGCTCGACCGGAACGGCACCATGACCCCCGGCGCGCTCGCTGCCGGGGAACGGGTCCAACCGCCGTCCATGACGCGCGTGCTGTCCTGTCTGGCCGAACAGGGACTCGTGAACAGGGACACCCACCCCCAGGACCGGCGCCAGGTGCTCATCCGTCTGACCGACGCCGGCCGGGCCACGGTGAGGGAGACCCAACGACGCCGCAACGCCTGGCTGATCCGCCGTCTGGTCGACCTCGACCACGCCGAGCGGCAGATGCTTTCCGAGGCCGCCGGGATCCTGCGCAGGATCGCCGAATCGTGAGCCCCACTTTCCAATCACTGCGTTTCGCCGGGTTCCGCGTCTGGAGCGTCGGTGCCCTCGTGTCGAACATCGGCACCTGGATGCAGCGGATCGCCCAGGACTGGCTGGTCCTCACAGAACTCACCGACAACTCCGGGGTCGCCATCGGCGTCGTCACGGCCCTGCAGTTCGCCCCGTCCGTGTTCCTGGCCTCCGTCGCCGGAGGAATCGCGGACCGGTTCGACCGCCGCCGAGTGCTGATCACCACCCAGATCCTCTCGGGGATCCTCGCGGGGGTCCTCGGCCTGCTCGTCCTCACCGACCAGGCCCGGCTGTGGCACGTGTACGTCCTGGCCTGTGCCCTGGGCATGGTCTCCGCCATCGACGCCCCCGCCCGCCAGACCTTCGTCGCCCAACTGGTGCCCCACGAACACCTGTCGAATGCCGTCGGCCTCAACAGCGCCTCCTTCCACAGCGGCCGGCTCATAGGCCCCGGACTGGCCGGAGTGCTGATCCACTGGTTGGGCACCGGCCCGGTCTTCCTGATCAACGCGCTGTCGTTCGTAGCCGTCGTCGTCTCCCTCCTGCGCCTGGGGCCGGCCGACCTGCTGCCGCAACAACGCGAGAAACAGGCCCGCAAGAGATTCGCAGCCCTGCGACACCTGCGCGAAAGACCCGACATGGCCACGACCATGCTCATCGTCGGGGTCGCCGGGACCTTCAGCCTCAACTTCCAGCTCACCACGGCCCTCATGGCACGGCTCGAGTTCGGCCGCGGAGCGGGGGAGTACGGTCTGCTCGGATCGATCATGGCTGTGGGCTCCCTGACGGGGGCGCTCCTGGGTGCCCGACGCACCAACCCCCAACCCGTCCTGGTCGCCCGGACCGTGCTGCTGTTCGGGGGACTCGCCGGCCTGGCAGCCCTCGCCCCCAACTACTCCCTGTTCGCGCTCTGCCTGATCCCCGTCGGCATGGCGGCCCTGACCTTCATGACGGCGTCGAACGCCGTTCTCCAGATGGGCACGGAACCGTGGCTGCGAGGCCGGGTCATGGCCCTCTACTCGGCCATTTTCTTCGGCGGCAGCGCCCTGGGATCCCCCCTTCTGGGATGGATCGCACAGGAGTACGGCGCCCGCTGGTCGATCGGCACCGGCGCGCTCGCCGCGATCGGCGTGGGCCTCCTCGGCCTGATCCTGCTGCACCGGCAGGGCAGGGGACACTTGTCGGAACCGTCTCAGGACGAACCTGTCCCGATCGGCGTGCCCACGTCGTGACGGCTCCCGCCACAGGCGGAGGGCCGTGTCCCGGGAGCCAGAACCTGTTCGTTACCCACGGCGTCGGGGGTGGAAACAAATCTCCGGGAGAATGGCCTCTGCGGCCCAGACCGTGACGGGGACCAGTGAGGATGTGCATGCCTGGAGCCAGGATCGAGCCGCTGGCGCTCACTCATATCGAACGTTCCCTCCTTCATCGTTGGGCCTGCGGCCAGGGAACATCGCGAGCCGCGCAACTGCGCGCGAGGATCGTCCTGCGGTGCGAACAGGGCGGGACCCTGGGGGAGATCGCCGAGGAGATCGGTGTCTCCCGGGACACCGTGAGCAAATGGCGACGCCGTTTTCTGGACCGGGGCCCGGCCGGACTGCGTGACGACCCGCGTCCGGGGCGTCCCCGCACCATCACCGACGCGCAGGTCGCCCGGGTGGTCGAAAAGACCTTCCGCGGAGAACCGCCCGAGGGCGACCGGCAGTGGTCCACTCGCAGCGTCGCAGCGGCCACGGGCCTGTCCCAGTCCGCGATCTGCCGGATCTGGAGCACCCTGCGGATAACCCCGAACCCCGTGCGGGACTGGCATCTGCGGGACGAGAGGGACCGCGGTCCTCGGGTCAGGGGTCTGGTCGGTCTGTGCCTGGGTTTGCCGCCGGACGTTCTGGCGCTGTGTGCGCCGCTGCCCGGCTGCTCGGAACTCCCCGGCCTGTCCGCATCACAGCGATTCGCCCGGTTGCCCCTTCCGGAACCGGACGACCTGCTCTTTCACCTCGACAACGAGACCCGGTGCTGCCACCCGTGGTCCGACGGGCCCGCGGACGACGAGGCCCTCCTGGACTTCCTGCGCCGGGTGGACGACGCCGTGCCGCCCGGCCTGCGGGTGCACCTGGTCAGCAGCGATCCGTACGTCTATGGCGCCCCGGCGGTGCGGGACTGGGTCCTGCGCAGTTCCCGAACGACCGTCCATGCCACAGCCGCCACCGGACCGTGGCGGGACCTGCTTCACCGGTGGGTCGACGAGTTGGGACGTCACCGACTGCAAAAATGTTCGGGACACGGGCTGAACGGTCTGCGAATCGCCCTGGCCGAACGGGCGACCCGCGAGGGCAGCGAGCACAGGCCGTTCGTCTGGGTCCGCCCCTCGGCCGGGGCTCCCACCTCCGGCGTCTGTCCCGACCTGCCCTGATCTGCCTCTCCCGACCTGCCCTG
>JAUPKJ010000370.1 GCA_030837505.1 Actinomycetota bacterium | reverse complement strand
TTCTTTCCATACCCCTTCGGGTTAGGGAATGTCCGACGCCACGCAAAATCATTTGATCCCGGATGTCTCGGATCATACGAAAAATGCATTTTTTCGATTCGGCGTCCCCACCGAAAGAGGTCGCTGACAAAGGGGAACAGAGGCCGCAGTCAGAGGGAACAGGGGTACGGAACAGGAGAGCGACGGGACGACGCACTACCCTCGGCAGGGTGATCGACGACACGGTCGCCGTGCGCGACGCCGGGACGCAGGATCCCCCGGCGGCGCTGGACCCCCGGGCACCGGACCACAGCCCCCCCGATCCCTGCGCCTCGGACCCGGACGACGACTCCGCCGCAGAGCAGCAGGCGGCCCGGATCGCGGCGGACCGGGCCGAGCGCCTGCTCGCTGCCGCCGTCGAGGCCGTCGGGGGCACGCCCCGGCCGGGTCAGGTGACCATGGCCAGGGACGTCGCGACAGCGGCGGGAACGGGCGAGCACCTCCTGGTCCAGGCGGGCACCGGCACAGGCAAATCGCTGGCCTACCTGGTGCCGGCCCTGATCCACGCGGTGGACACCCACCGCCCGGTCGTCGTTTCCACCGCGACCCTCGCCCTCCAGGCGCAGATCGTCACGGGGGACCTCCCCCGGATCGCGGGGGCCCTCACCGCGCTGCTGGGCCGCGGGCCCACCTGGCAGTTGGTCAAGGGGCGGCGCAACTACCTGTGCCGTCACAAGCTCTCCGGCGGGTTCCCCCCGGAGGAGGACGCCCTGTTCGATCTGCGGCCCCCGGCCGCGGACTCCCCGGCCACCGCTGTGCCGACGAACGCCGGCCAGGGCGCTGCGGGTCCGGCCCCCGCCGGCCCCCTGGGCAGGGAAGTGCTCCGCCTGCGGGAATGGGCCGGGCAGACCGAGACCGGCGACCGCGACGAACTGGTCCCCGGGGTCGGGGAACGGGCCTGGCGGCAGGTTTCGGTCAGCGCGAACGAGTGCCTGGGGTCCCAACGCTGCCCCCTGGCGCAGGACTGCTTCTGCGAGATGGCCAGGGAACGGGCCCACGAGGTGGACGTCGTGGTCACCAACCATGCCCTGGTGGCGATCGATTCCTTCGAGAACCGGTCGATGCTGCCCGAACACGACCTGCTCGTGGTGGACGAGGCCCATGAGTTGTCCGACCGGGTCACCTCGGTGATCTCCGGGGAGCTGACGGCCGGGGCCGTGTCCGCCGCGGTCCGCCGGGTCCGCGGCGCCGGGATCGGCGGCACCGACCGGCTGGAGGACGCCGGGGCGATGCTCGCAGCGGCCCTGCAGGAGGCCCCCGAGGGGCGCTGTGCCGCCGGCCTGCCGGAGTTCCTCGCCGTGTCCGTCACGGTCCTGCGGGACACGACCCGGGATCTGCTGACGACCCTGAAGCACGACCCCTCGACCACAGGGCCGGACGGCGCTCGGCAACAGGCCCGGGCCGCCGTCCAGGAGTTGTTCGCCCTGTCAGATCGTCTCCTGGCCGAGCGCGTCCCGGACGGCCCCGCCGGGCAGGAGGGACAGCCCGACCCTTCCGGTCAGGAGGGGCAGGCGGGGCAGGAGGAGCAGGAACGCCGGGACGGGGGCGACGGCCCGCTCGATCTCGGGGAGGGCTCGGGGTCCGGTGGGGTGACCCGTGCCGAACAGCCCCCGGACGTCATCTGGATCTCCCGGTCCCACCGGTCCGACGGGGTCGAGCGCATCGGTCTGAACGTCGCGCCCCTGTCGGTCGCGGGGATGCTCGCCTCGAACCTGTTCGGCACGAGGACCGTGGTCATGACCTCCGCGACGCTGGCCCTCGGCGGGGATTTCCAGGCAACGGCCGCCAAGGTCGGCCTCGGCCGCGAGCAGGCCGGCTCGTGGCGCGGGGCCGACGTCGGCAGCCCGTTCGACTACCCCCGGCAGGGGATCCTCTACCTGGCCCGGCACCTGCCCCCACCGGGCCGGGACGGCCCGCCGGCCGCCCTGCTCGAAGAACTCGCCGAGTTGATCGAGGCCGCAGGCGGGCGGACCCTGGGGCTGTTCTCCTCCCGCCGGGCTGCCGAGATCGCAGCGGCCGAGCTGCGCGAACGCCTCGGGGTGCCCGTGCTGTGCCAGGGGGAGGACTCCACCCCCACCCTGGTACGACAATTCGCGCGGGAAACGCGAACCTGCCTGTTCGGAACCCTTTCCCTGTGGCAGGGGGTCGATGTCCCCGGCCCGGCCTGCCAGCTCGTGGTGATCGATCGGATCCCGTTCCCGCGCCCCGACGACCCCCTGGCCACGGCCCGCCAGCAGGCGGTCGCCCGGGCCGGGGGCAACGGTTTCATGGCCGTGGCAGCGGCCCACGCTGCGCTGCTGCTGGCGCAGGGCGCGGGGCGACTCGTGCGGACCACCGGGGACCGGGGGGTCGTGGCCGTCCTGGACCCGCGGCTGGCCACGGCCCGGTACGGCAGCTACCTGCGCAACTGTCTGCCCCCGTTCTGGGCGACCTCGGACAGGGACGTCGTGCTGCAGGCCCTGCGCAGGATCGACGACGAGACCGAGTAGTTTCCGTCCCCGCCCACCTGACCCCGCCCGGTCCGACTCGGTGCCGGGAGCCGGGAGGGCTGGGAGCCGGGAGGGCTGGGAGGCGGGAGGGCGGGGAGCCACCTGTCGTCCAGTGGCCGTCGCCCTGCCGGACCGACCCGGGGAACACTGGGCCGCATGGCCCCTTCGTCCGTCTTCGAACAGCCCGATGATCCTCTCTCCTCGGGACAGACCGCTCCCGGTGCTTCCGGCG
>JAUPKJ010000369.1 GCA_030837505.1 Actinomycetota bacterium | reverse complement strand
GTGAGGGAACCCCGAACTCGCCGGCCAGATCCGCGATCCCCGCGTGGAGCGCTCCCCTCGGGGTCAGAATCTCGTTCTCGACCGCGAGCTTGAGGAGCTGGGTGACGGTGGGCGCCTCCTGCCCGTAGGCGAGGAGGATCATTCGCAGCGAGGCCAGGCCGCACGCCCGATCGGACCATTCGGCCCTGTCCCCGAGGACCCAGCCTCCGTGTTGATCCCACTCGGCGTGGTCGATGAGCTGTCGGCACAGGGGGACTTCGTGGACGCGCGGCACAGCGGACTGGCTCCTACGGTGAGACGGCAGCCTCCCGAGTCGACGTGTTGTTGGAGAACGCGGGAGAAGGCAGGGGGACATCGTACGGCCGGCGGGCGAGCGTCTCGTACGGACATGATCGGGTGCGGTCCGACCGGTCCCCGAAGGCCGCAGCGGGGCAGAGGTGGGACGGCGGCGGGGCGGAGGCGGGTTCGGGGCGTCGAACGCAGAGGTGGTGTGACAATGTGGTCGAGGTGAGTACGCCGAGGATCGCCGACCTGCGGGTGCAGAATTTCCGTTTCCTGCGAGATGTGTTGCTTCCGGCGCTGACCCCGTTCACGGTGGTGGTCGGGCCGAACGGGAGCGGGAAGTCGACCCTGTTCGATGTGTTCGCCTTCTTGTCCGATTCGCTGAGCATCGGCCTGTGCGCGGCCTGGGATCAGCGGGGGCGGTTCCGGGAGCTGCGGAGCCGGGGGGCACAGGGCCTGATCCGGTTCGAGGTCACCTACGTGAACCGGGAACGGCGCAAATTGCGCTACGTCCTCGCGATCGAGGAGACCGGCCGGGGACCGGTGGTGGCCGAGGAGAAGCTCCTCTTCACCAGGGGCAGCCAGGGCAGGCCGTTCACCTTCCTCGATTTCGCTCATGGTGAGGGCGCCGCGATGGCAGGCCAGGCCCCTGACCAGGGTGCCGAACGCCGGCCGCAGACCCTCGCCGGTCCGGATCTGTTGGCGGTGAGCGCCTTGGGACAGTTGGCCGACCATCCCAGGGTTGCTGAGTTCCGATCGTTCGTCATCGGGTGGTACCTGTCGCGTGTGTCGGCGGCTTCGACTCGGCGGCTTCGACTCGGGGGGTTCCCGAGGCCGGTCCGCAGGAGCGGTTGTCACCCAGCGGCGACAACCTGCCCAACGTCGTGCAGTACTTGTCCGAGCATCATCCCGAGCACTGGGACGAGATCATGCGGAGGCTGGCGGCGCGCGTGCCCCGGCTCTCCGAGGTGACGTCCCGGGTTCTGGAGGACGGCCGGTTGCTCCTGCGGTTCCGGGACACCCCGTTCGAGGAGCCGGTGCTTGCCAGGTTCGTTTCCGACGGCACGCTGAAACTGTTGGCGTACCTGACGATCCTGCACGATCCGGAGCTGCCGACGTTGATCGGGATCGAGGAGCCGGAGAACCAACTCCACCCTTACCTGATGCGCGGGCTGGTGGAGGAATGCCGGGACGCGGCAGCATCCGGCAGGGGTTCGTCTCCGCTCACGGTCGGGGCTCGAGGGCGGTGCGGATCCCCGCGATGATCAGTGCCAGCCCGTACTCGAACGTGTCTTCGCCGTCGGGGGGGCCGACGTCGTTGATGGCGGCGGCCAGATGCGGCACGTCCTGTGGTGCAGACAGCGGGACCTGTCCGGCGTCGAGCACCGTCCCGGCGGCGGGGTGCTCCTGGGCGCGCAGCCGCTCGGCGTGCTCGTCGAGGACGAAGCCGCGGACGAAGGCGATGAGGGTGGTGAGCCAGCGCAACGCCTCACCCGGGCCGCAGCCGGTCGACTCCTCCACGGCCGCAATGGAGCCGTCGAACAGGGGGAGGCTTTCGGCGAGGGGCTGGGTGCCGGCGACGAGCCGGGCCCCGTCCCGATGGGAGAGCAGCAGCGTCCGGTAGGAGCGCGCGACCTCGGCGAGCCAATCGTCCCAGCGCCGTCCCCCGCCGCCGGTGCACACATCCTCCATCCAGGGCAGCGTCATCGCGTGCGCCATGTGGTCCAGCAGCTCCTGTTTGTTCGTGAAGTGCCAGTACAGGGCCTGTGCCTTGACGTCGAGTTCGACCGCCAGCCGCCGCAGGGTCAGCCCGTCGAGGCCGACCTCATCGAGCACCCGCAGAGAGGTTCCGATCACCTGCCCACGGTCGAGCCGGGGCGTTCGGGGCGTTCGGTGCGCTGAAGGGTTCACATTGACACCTTAACAGTGTTCAAGTAGCTTGACGCTGTCAAGGATTTAACAGCGTCAAGGAGCGTTGTTCGTGTCTGTCCTGCAGCCCCTGTTCTCGGAGGAGTTCTCGTCATGACCGCTCTGGCTCGCTGGTGTTTCGGGCACCGTTTCGCTGTGGTCGGGTTGTGGATGGCGCTGCTGTTCGCGCTCGGCGGTGCCTACGCCGCCATGGGGCCCGGCTACTCCGCGCAGTTCGTCCTGCCGGACTCGGAGTCGACCATCGCCCTGCAGCTGCTGCAGAAGTCCCTCCCGGCGGACTCGGGAGACACCGACCAGATCGTCGTCCACGTCGACGGCGGCTCGATCAGGGACGCCGCCGTCGAAAAGAAGATCACAACCATGCTGGCGAAGGTCGACGCCGTACCGTCGGTGGCCTCGGTCACCAGCATGTACTCCGAGGAAAACGGCCGGATCAGCGCGGACGGTCGGACCGCCTACGCCGACGTCCAGTTCGACAAGCTGCCGGACGAGCTGGATCCGGCCGACATCGACGAGGTGATCCACCTCGCGGAGGACGCCCGCGGCGCCGGACTCCAGGTGGAACTCGGCGGCCCGGCGATCCAGCAGCAGACCGAGCCCCCGGCGGGCAGCAGCGAACTGATGGGCATCGCCGCTGCGGCGGTCGTCCTCTTCTTCGCCTTCGGTTCCCTGATCGGACTGCTGCTGCCGCTCGTGGTCGCGCTCACCGGCCTCGGCGCCGGGATCATGGTAATCGGTCTTCTCTCCCACCCGGTAACGCTGAGCGACATCACCCCGACGCTGGCCACTCTGATCGGGCTGGGCGTCGGGATCGACTACGCGCTGTTCATCGTCACCCGGTACCGGACCGGTCTGCTGTCCGGCCTGGCACCCCAGGCTGCCGCGATCCGAGCTCTGAACACCTCGGGCCGTGCCGTGCTCTTCGCTGGGGGAACCGTGGTGATCGCCCTGCTCGGCCTGCTCGTTCTCGGGGTGGACTTCCTCAACGGCCTGGGGATCGGCTCGGCCGTGGCGGTCGGGTTCACCGTGCTGGCCTCCCTCACCCTGCTGCCGGCCATGCTCGGGCTCGCCGGGGACCGGCTGATCAGCAAGAGGCAGCGCCGCGCACTGGCCGCGAACGGCCCGCTCCACGAGGACGCCGGGGGCATCTGGGGCCGGGTGGCGCGCGAGGTCGAGAAGCACAGGGCCTGGCTGAGCGCAGCCGTCCTGCTCGTGATCGCCCTGCTGTCGATCCCCACCCTGTCGATCCGGCTCGGCTCCTCGGACGCCGGCAACGGCAAGGTGGGCGTCACCACCCGCGACGCCTACGACCTGCTGGCCGCCGGCTTCGGCCCCGGCTTCAACGGCCCGCTGCAACTCGTGGCGGAGGTGAGTTCCCCGAGGGACGCGCAGGCCTTCACGAGCCTGCTGAGGACGGTGTCCTCGTCCCGGGGAGTGACCTCGGTCCAGCCGATCCCCTACGAGGCCGGTGCCCCCCTCGCGATCGCCGTCGTGGTGCCGAACAGCTCTCCTCAGAGCGCACAGACCGATGAACTGATCGACCGGTTGCGCCGGGACGTGATCCCGGCGGCGGAACAGGGCACCTCGCTCCGGGTGCACGTCGGTGGTGCGACGGCCATCTTCAAGGACTTCGCGCAGGTCCTGACCGAGAAGTTGCCGCTGTTCCTCGGCGTCGTCATCGCCCTGGGGTTCCTGCTGCTCCTGCTCGCCTTCCGCAGTGTGCTGATCCCCCTCACCGCTGCCGTGATGAATCTGGTCGCGGCAGCGGCCTCGTTCGGCGTCATCGTCGCGATCTTCCAGTGGGGCTGGGGCTCTGACCTGCTGGGGACCGGAGGGGCCGGTCCGGTCGAGGCCTTCGTCCCGGCGATCATGCTCGCGGTCCTGTTCGGGCTGTCGATGGACTACCAGGTCTTCCTGCTCAGCCGGATGTACGAGGAGTGGAACCGTACGGGCGACAACAAGCGAGCGGTGCGCATCGGCCAGGCGGAGACCGGCAAGGTGATCACCGCCGCTGCCTTGATCATGGCGTTCGTCTTCATGGCGTTCGTCCTCGACGGCGAACGGGTGATCGCCGAGTTCGGGATCGGCCTGACCGCAGCCGTCGCGATTGACGCCTTCCTCCTGCGAACCGTGCTGGTGCCGTCGCTGATGCACCTGTTCGGACGGGCCAACTGGTGGCTGCCCGGCCGACTGGACCGGATCCTGCCGCACCTGAGCATCGAGGGACCCCCGGGGGGACCGGACCAGCGACGCGACGCCGAGGCCGGGCAGACCGCCGGCCCGGTTGCCGCCACCGTCGGGCGACCCACGTGAGGGGGACGCCGAGTGGGACGCGGTGCCTGTGCTTCGGGTGACCCGATGACGGTGGGACCCGTCAGGACACCTCCTCGCTCCACGGTGTTCAGGTCCGCTGGGCTGTGAACAGGGCTCGGACGCCGGCGAGGTAGGTGTCGGTGTCCGAGTCTGTGTCTGTGGACAGCAGGCGGTACAGGACGGAGCCTTGTACGAGGCCGAGCAGAACGGCCCCCACTTGTTCGGGCACCGCGTCGGAGGACAGGTGTCCTGCGGCCTGCCAGCGGCGGGCGACCTCGGCGAAGTGTCCCCGGAGCCGTCGGTACACATCGTTGGTACGGGCGGCGAGCTCGGGGCTGCGCAACGCCTCGGCCCACACCTGTACCCCGATCCGGGTCATGTCGACGCCCGGGAGCACATCGTGTCCCATCCATGTGGTGGACGCCCTGACGATCGTTGCTACGGCGTGTTCGGGTGACGGTGCGGCACCGTCGGCCAGCATCATCTCGAACGTCTCGTCCGTTGTGGCCAAGAACTTCTCGGCCACAGCTCCGATCAGTTCCTCCTTGCTGGAGAAGTACCGGTAGAGCGCGCCGGCGGAGAGCCCGGCCTCGTCGATGATGTCCGCCATCGACGTCGCGTGAAAGCCGTTGGCCGCGAACAGTTTCGCTGCTGCGGCGATGATCTCGGCTCGACGCTGGGCGCGGTACTGCTCGGACAGGCGGGGCATGTCTTCACCATAAAGCGAATGTTCGTTCTTGACAAGAAGTGACCCAGTGTCCACCATGGAAATAGAGAACGATCGTTCGCTCTGAGGAGGTTGTCATGGCCGCCGGGACCCCACCCGCAACCGAAACGCCGCTGTCGCCCTGGTCGGCAGTGGCCAAGGTCGTCGTCCTGCTCACCTTGATCATCACGGTGCTGCTCATCGCGTTCGCCTGGCCGGCGGCGCGCTCGGAAGTCCATGACGTGCCCATCGCCGTCGCCGGGCCGGACGCCGCCGTCGAGCAGGTCGCCGCAGCCCTGGACCAGCGCCTGCCGGACGGTTTCGAGATCACCAGGGTCGGTGGTGCCGCCGAGGCCGAGCAACTGATCCGCGACCGCGAGGTCTACGGGGCAATCGACGTCAGCGCCGGCGCCCCGCGCGTCGTCATCGCCTCCGCCGCGAGTCCCACCGTCGCGCAGACCCTGCGGGGTCTGGCCACGGGGTTGAGTCAGGCCCAGGGCGACACCAGCGCGGTCGCCGTGCGTGACCTCGTCCCGCTGCCCGTCGACGACCCGCGCGGTGCCGGTCTGTCCGTCGGGTCCCTGCCGCTGGTCATGGGGGGCATTCTCGCTGCGGTCCTGCTCACCCGGTTTGTGTTCGGAACGGGACGTCGCGTGGCCGGTGCGTTCGCCTTCGCCGTCACCGGCAGTCTGGCTCTGGCGGCGGTCCTCCAGCTGTGGTTCGGCTCCCTCGAAGGGCCCTACCTGGCCAACGCCGGTGCGATCGCGTTGACCATCGCGGCCTCCTCGCTGACCATCCTCGGCCTGGAGTCACTGCTGGGGTATCCCGGTCTCGGTCTCGGTGCCGTCATGATGATGATCATCGGCAATCCGTTGTCAGGTGCTGCCAGCGCGCCGGAGATGCTGCCCGGTTGGTCCGGTGAACTCGGCCAGCTCATGCCACCGGGCGCCGGGGGGCAACTGACGCGCTCGACCGCCTACTTCGACGGCCACGGCGCCGCGTACCCGATCATTGTCCTGCTGTGCTGGCTCGCCGTCGGCCTGCTGCTCTGCCTGGCCAGCGCCGTGCGGGCCCGCCGCGCCTGAGAGCGACCGGCAAGAGGTGGCTTCGGCTCGCGACGACCGGGAGGAGCCCGGCGTCGTTGTCGTCGGTCAGCCCATCTTCAACCGTGGAGGTGCCCGGTTGGAGGACGCGTTGTCGATGTTCAGGGCGGGGGAGTCCCTGGACGTTGTCGCTGACGAGTACGGCGTCCCCAGGGAGCACCTTGAGGACGTCGTCCGCATCGCGACCCGTGTCGCTGCCTGAGCCGTATCTCTCGTCGCTGGACGGAATCATCCGGGCCTGCGCCGTGGACGGTCCTTTCCTCTACGCGGTGTCGCCGCAGGGGGTTCGATCGGTCGACCTCACGTGAGTACTCCCCGGGGCGAGAAGACCTCCGGGTTTCGTCCTGCGGCTGCGTTCGGCCGTGGCCGACGGGCCGGCTGAGCTGCAGGTGGAGCGCCCACCTCGACGGCCGCGGCGCAAGCAAGGTCATCCGACTCCTGACCAGTCCCATCACGGCTGGGGACGTGCCCCGGCCGGGGAGGACCTGCCGACGGGACGGACGCGGGCCGGGACGTCGAACGGGCGGAGATGTGACATCGTGGCCAAGGTGAGTACGCCGAGGATCGCCGACCTGAGGGTGCAGAACTTCCGCGTTCTGCGGGACGTGCAACTCCCGGAGCTGACCCCGTTCACCGTGGTGGTCGGGCCGAACGGGAGCGGTAAATCGACCTTGTTCGACGTGTTCGCTTTCCTGGCCGATTCGCTGAGCGTCGGTCTGCGTAAGGCCTGGGAACAGCGGGGGCGGTTCCGGGAGCTGCGCAGCAGGGGGGCGGAGGGGCCGATCCGCTTCGAAATCACTTACATCAACCCGGAACGACGGAAGCTGCGGTACGTCCTGGCGATCGAGGAGACCGGCCGGGGCCCCGTGGTGGCCGAGGAGAAGTTGCTGTTCACCAGGGGCAGCCAGGGAAGGCCGTTCACCTTCCTCGATTTTTCCCACGGCGAGGGGGTCGCTTTCGCGGGTCAGACCCCCGATCGGGGCGCCGAACGTCAGCAGCAGACCCTCTCCGGGCCGGATCTGCTGGCGGTCAGTGCCTTGGGGCAACTGGCCAACCATCCGAGGGTGGCCGAGTTCCGGTCGTTCGCCATCGGGTGGTACCTCTCGCACGTTTCGGCGGCCTCCACCCGGGGGGTCCCCGAGGCGGGCCCGCAGGAGCGGTTGTCACGCAGCGGCGACAACCTGCCCAACGTCGTGCAGTACCTGTCCGAGCAACACCCCGATCGCTGGTCCGAGATCATGCGGAGGCTGGCGGCTCGGGTACCCCGGCTGTCCGAGGTGACCTCGCGGGTGTTGGAGGACGGCCGACTGCTGCTGCGCTTCCGGGACTCGCCGTTCGAGGAGCCGGTGCAGGCGCGGTTCGCCTCCGACGGGACACTGAAGCTGCTGGCGTACCTGACGGTTCTGCACGATCCGGAGCTGCCGCCGCTGATCGGGATCGAGGAACCGGAGAACCAACTGCATCCGTACCTGATGCGGGGGCTGGTGGAGGAGTGCCGGGACGCGGCGGCGGCCGGTCAGGTGCTGCTGTCGACACATTCACCCCAGTTGCTCAACGCGGCCGAGGGGCCGGAGGTCCGCGTGATCAACCGGGGCCAGGACGGCTACGCGCGAATCACCACGGCCACCGGGATCCCCGGTGTCCCGGAGCACCTCACCGTGGGCGCCGTGCTGGGGGATCTGTGGATGGAGGGCTACCTGACCCCCGGTTGGGCAACGGAACCGGAGCGCTGGTGAACGGCCGGAGGACGTCCGCCGTCAACTTGGAAACACTGGTCGAGGAGCCGTCGGCCAAGGTCGCATTGGACCTGTTCCTGCCCCGGCTCCTGCCGGACGGTGTGGCCTTCACCGTCCATGCCTTCGAGGGACGCCATCAGCTACTGACCCGGTTGGAGCAGCGGCTGCACGGCTTCCGGCACTACGGGTCGGACACGCGAATCCTGGTGCTCATCGACCGGGACAACGACGACTGCCGGGCGCTGAAGGAGGCCCTGGAACGGGCCGCCGCCACGGTGGGTCTGCCGACCCTCGCCGAGTCGGGAGGACCTGACATCATCCGGGTCTGCAACCGGATCGTCTGCGAGGAGTTGGAGGCCTGGTTCCTCGGTGATCCGAAGGCTCTGTGCACCGCCTATCCGAAGGTCAAACCCGGCTATGCCAGCGGTGCGAAGTTCCGGGATCCCGATGCGATCACCGGTGGTACCTGGGAGGCCTTGCTGGATCTACTCAAGAAGGCCGGCTACTACCGGGATCGAGCGCGACTACCGAAGACAGAGATCGCTCGGGCAGTCGCCCCGTATCTTGTCCCCGACCGGAATACTTCCCCTAGTTTTCGAGCATTCGTTGACGGGACACGGCGGTTGGTGGGGGACCTGCGCTGAGCAGCATCGGGGCGAATTGCGGTGGATCGACCTCGATGACGACGGCAACGATCGGTTCGACGAGGCTTCGCCCTTCCCGGCACGCCCGGGCCTTCTGAGGCACTACAGTTCCAGTATTGCACTAAGTGATTTATTGATTACATTTGGCGTCACGTCTTAATGATTATCAACACCTGGGTCGGTTACGTTCAGTGACCTCGGGGTTGGTGCCGGAAAGATTTCCCGGTTGTCCTGCCGTCGTGTCGCCGACGGAGGAGAGCGACCGTCCCTCACGTTGAGAGTTGTGAATACCGAAACACAAGAGACGGCCGCCGCGATTACTCTAGAGCAGTTCGAGCGGCTGTGCGATCGGGCGGACACGGAGCTTGGCGAGGCGATGTCTGGGGTGTTCGCTCAGAAGCGGACCCGGGGGAAGGCCTCCGCGTAGGTCGAGGTTCTGTGTCGTGATGAGGTCCCGGTCAAGACCTGTTGGGACAGGGCGCAGGCGGCGGGGCTGGAACAGTCCCGGCCGTTCCAGTCCTTGCTGTCGGTCGACGACTGGGATTCTGTTGAGTTCTGGGAG
>JAUPKJ010000055.1 GCA_030837505.1 Actinomycetota bacterium | reverse complement strand
GGGTCGGCCCGGTGGGTCAACCCACGCGGAGCAGGCTGCAGACCCGTTGGAGACGGGAATGCCACCAGGCGACCAGTTCGGCGTCCGGCGGGGTGTGCTCTGAGAGCAGGCCGGGATCGGGGACGGGGGCCCGGCGGGGGACCGGCAGGAATCCGCCGCGGGGCAGCAGGCGCTCCTCGGGCACCACGACGTCGCTGCTCAACAGCCGGGCCGTCCCCAGGCCGCAGGCGAACTGCAGTTCTGGCAGGGCCCCGGCAAGAGCCAGCTGGGCCGACAGGCCCACGCTCGTCTCCAGGGCCGAGGACACCACACACGGCAGCCCGCACGCCTGTGCGACCCGCAGTGCCGCCCGGACCCCTCCGAGGGGGGAACACTTGATGACCGCGATGTCCGCGGCGCCGGAGACGGCCACCTTCAGGGGATCCTCCGCCTGCCGGATCGACTCGTCGGCCGCGATACGCACCTCGACGCTGCGGCGCACTTCGGCCAGCTCCTCCAGGGTCCGGCAGGGCTGTTCGACGTACTCCAGTCCGCCGGCGGCCCGGTCGAGCAGGGGGATCCAGCGCCGGGCGGTGTCGACGTCCCAGACGGCGTTGACGTCGATCCGCAGGGCGCCGTCCGGTCCCAGGGCGTCGCGCACGGCCTCGACGCGGGCCAGGTCCTCGGTGAGGGAATCGGGGTGGTCGGCGACCTTCACCTTGGCCGTTCGACAGTCCGAGGACGCGACGATGGCGTGAGCACGTTCGGGGGGCACGGCCGGGACCGTGACGTTGATCGGGATCCGGTCGCGCACCGGTTCCGGCCACCCGACGGTGGCCGCTTCGAGGGCCGTGGCGAGCCAGGGAACCGAGACGAAGTCTCCGTACTCGGGGAAGGGGCAGAAATCGCCCCAGCCGACCGGGCCCTCCAGCAGCATCCCCTGCCGAGCAGTGATCCTGCGAAAGCGCTCCGTCATCGGAAGGGAATAGACGTGAACGGACCCGAGTTCGAGCCCGTCCACCGGGCCGTCGGGGGCTTTCACCGCGAGGTCCTCATGACGTCGGGACCTCGGATCGTTCCCGACGGGTCCGGCTGAGGAAATCGGTCAGTTCGTCGTCGAGGGACCGCAGGACGGCGGACCGTTCCCGGACAGGGCGTACCGAACGCCTCAGGATGCGCAACCGATCGATCGTACGGATCGACCGCAGCGCGCCGGCGGACCGGATGGCCTGCCGGGCCGACAGCGCGGCCCTGTCGTGGTTGCCGTCGACGAGATGGGCGGCTGCCAGGTCGGTGTGCACGAAACACCGGCTCCTGGCCCGCCAGGGTTCGTAGTTCTCCAGGGCACGGTTCAGCAGTCTCACGGCCGGTTCGCCATCTCCCAGGTCGCGCAGGCATCGTCCGAGGTCAGCATCCAACTCGGACTGCGTGTAGAAGCCGAGCCACGCCGGTTCCTGTCCGGATCGGTGCCGTTGGTACTGGCCCTCGGCCTGCCGGCGGCACTCCCGGGCCGCCGCGACATCGCCCAGAACGGCGTGGCCCCGGGCCTGGACGGCGTTCAGCAGCGCCGCGAGCGCCGGGGTGAGTTCCCTGCCGCCCACGCCGAGCCCGGCCCGGGCGAGGGCCACCGACTGGCGGGCGTGCAGCATCCGCTCGTCCACGGCGGCGTTCCCCTGACCCATCTGGAGGGTGAGCCTGCTCATGTGGGACAGCACGTTGGCAGCGTAGGCACGGGCACCGGCCGAGACGGCGAGGTTGAGCGCCTGGATGTAGTACCGCTGGGCGAGGGCGTGCCGCCCGACGTCGGCCGCCATGGATCCGGTCAGCCAGGCCGCCTGCGCGGTGGACTCCAGCAGCGCCCGGCCGGTGGTCTCGTCGTAGGCGCCGTGCAGGACGGCGTTTCCCTGCCTGTGGACGAGGTGGACGACCTGGTCGCGCACGCGCCCGGCGCCGTACCGGTGATCGAGACGCCGCAGATGGGCCAGGTGTTCGGTGACCACCTCGATGTCCGCGGAGCCGATTCTGCGGCCCGTGAGCCGGCTGACGACCTCCACGGAGGGGACCGTGAGCGCCAAAAGGGCCGGTTGGGAGAAGGCCGAGACCGCGAAGGCCGATCCCACGAGGAACCCTCTGCGGTTCAGATCTCGCACCGACAGGTCCACGACGGTCCGGACGGTGCCTTCCAGGCTCCCGGCGCAGCGCAGGCCGTCCAGACGGTCCTCGATGGCGGCGACCCTGTCGGTGAACCCGCAGTCGACGACGCTGATCTCCCGGCCGAGGCGGCGGGAGAGGACGGCTGCGACCAGTCGCGGGACGGGCCAGCGCGGTTGGGCGCCGTCCAGCATCCTGCGTACGGAGGTCGTGGTGGTCCCCAGATGGATACCCTCGGCCGAACCGAGGGCGACAATGGCGCGGGCGAGCGCGGCGTTGCTGATGCCCGCTTCGCTCAGCAACACCCGCAGCGCGGAGTTTCCACCTTGGCGCCTCATGCCCCCGTCCCACGGCAGGCGTCCAGTTATCTCTCCGATGATGACTCCTGCGACCGGGGCGGAAGAAGCCGTCACGGAGAATTGCGACCCCAGTGCGACCTCCGGGAGCAACTGTCACGTATGACGGGTGTGCCGGGACTGCTGCGTTCGTCCAGGAACCTGTTTCCTGGACCTGTGGGCGACGCAGGTCGCCGACCGGTACTCAGCCGACCGCTGCCCCCCGAGGTCCCGGCTCCGGCGGCAGGCGGCGCCCACGTCTTTCCTGCCTCGGTGGTGGGGGCAGGGACAGGTGTCGTTCGGAACCCATGGCGGTGGGGACGGACGGCTGCCCGGGCCGTGTGGTGGCTGCGGACCGGGCCGGGCCGGTCAGGCGCTCCACTGCGGCAGGAAACGTGAACGCAGGTCCGACATGGCGGCCAGCATGGCCTGTTCCTGCAGCATCGCATCAGCGCAGGCCGTTCCCCTCGCCACCCGGTCTCGGAGGAACGCCAGTTCGCTACCGAGTTCCTGGAAGTCCCGCATCGCCCGGTGGGCGCCGGGACCACCCGAACGGCGGGCCCAGGACCTGGCCTCCTTGCGGGCCGAGAGGCTGGAGAGCATCCCGACCTCACCGTGCGAGAGCCAACCGGTGGAGCTGTAGACGGTCAGGTGACGGCCGATCAGGCGGCCCTCGCGGCGACGGGCCATCAGGGCCAGGGCGACGACGGCCGCGAGCACCGGGAGCTGCAGCAGGATGTAGATGGTGATGAAACCGTTCAGGCCGGAGGCCGCCGAGAGGTTCCAGGCCCCGTGCAGGCAAATGGCCACGAGCAGGCCCGCCGGTGGGGCGAGCAGACGGGTGGTCCGGCGGGCCGAGCGTGCGGCCACGCCGATGGCCACTCCGGTGGCGGCCGTGAACAGGGGGTGGGCGAACGGGGAGACGACGCACCGCAGGACGAAGACGAAGACGGTGCCGCTGACGCCGTCCTGCTGCATGGCGCGGCCGAGGTAGAGGATGTTCTCGATGCAGGCGAAGCCGATCCCGCACAGCCCGGCGTAGACGATGCCGTCGACGATGCCGTCGAACTCGCGACGTCGGACGATCAGGATGAGGAGGACCGCGAGCCCCTTCATGACCTCCTCGACGACGGGGGCGACGACGATGGACCCGAGGGTGGGGTCCCCTCCGGAGGACTTCAGGGCGGCGACCGAGGCCGTGTTGACGATCAGGGAACCGAAGGTGGCCACTCCGGCGCCCCAGGCGAAGGCGAACAGGAGGAGCGAGGCGGGTTCGGCCTCGTAACGATCAAGCCACAGGAAAGCCATGACGACCGGGAAGACCGGCAAGGAGGCCAGGAAGGCCCCGGTGACCAGTCCGAGAGGACCCGTTTCGCTCGTTATGGCCAGAATGGTGAGCAGCCCGCAGGCCGTCACGAGGGCACTGACCCCGACGACCAGGAGCACCGTGAGGATCCGTGGCCTGTTCGGTCTGGGCAGGGGGGTTCCCTGGGGGAGACCGGCCGGTACGGACGGGGCGTAGGGCCCGGTCCCGACGAACGCCTGTGCCTGGGGATCCCGCCACTGTGGGTGATCTTGGTGCTCGCTCACCTTGGGGAGGCTATATGCGTTTTCCCCTCGAACAACAGTTCCACGGGACGTCGGCCGCCCGCGCCGGGGGACGGACCGGTCCGGAGGCGGGGTCGGCCACCGCCGGGCACCCTGCCCGGGAGCTGTTCGGAACGGCTCGGTGGGCTGTTCGGAACGACAGGGCTCGGACGGCGTCCGGGGCTCTGCGGGCGGTCCGCGTAGAGTGACGGCCGTGGCCAATGGGAACTCCGAACGGTCCTCGGACCGGATCGTCTGGATCGACTGTGAAATGACGGGTCTCGACCTGGAGGCGGACGCCCTCATCGAGGTCGCGGCGCTCGTCACAGACTCCGAGCTGTCCGTTCTCGGTGAAGGAGTGGACGTCGTCATCCGTCCTCCTCAGGCTGCCCTGGAGCAGATGAGCGACGTGGTCCGGACCATGCACACCGTTTCCGGGCTGCTCGAGGAGCTTTCCTCCGGAGTCACTCTCCAGGAGGCCGAGGACGCCGTCCTGGCCTACATCCGCAAGTGGGTTCCCAACACCCGCAAAGCGCCCCTCGCCGGCAACTCGGTGTCCACGGACAGGGGTTTCCTCGCCAGGGACATGCGCAAACTGGAGGAACACCTCCACTACCGCATCGTGGACGTCTCGTCCTTCAAGGAACTGGCCCGACGCTGGTACCCGCGGGTCTACTTCGCCTCCCCGGACAAGCACGGCGGGCACCGGGCCCTGGCCGACATCCACGAGAGCATCCAGGAACTCAAGTACTACCGGGAGGCTCTCTTCGTCCCGCAGCCGGGCCCGGACACCGAGACGGCGCGCACGATCGCCGCCAAGTACGTCCGACCGGCCGCGGACGCCAAGTCCGCCGGGAACGCCGGACCGGCCTCGTCCTCCGCGCCCGACCGGGCCTGAGAGGGACGAAGGGCACAGCAGCCGGGGGCGTTCCTTCGTCCCTGCCCGGCTCTCCCGCTGGGCCGCGCTCCGTCCGGGTCAGCGGGACGCGAAAACCCCGTGCGAAGTACGGTCCGGCAGCAGGTACACTCGATCCCGTCGTCAGGGGTGGTCCTCGGAAGCACCATTGTTCTCGGGTACACCACCTTCAACACTTCGTGATGCCAGCTCGACACCGAGTGAACTTCACGAACGACGGCGAGCTTCACGAATGACACTGAGTGATGTAGCAACGCTGAGTGAGCTTCACAAGAATCAGTGCAGTGATGAATGATCGGCACTGCACGCACAACACTGAGATGGCTTTACTTCGTACCGATACGGGTTCATCGCCCTGCGGTGTGATCGCAGCTGACAGGACAGCAGTTCCTGACAGAGGTTCACATCGGACAGAACGGTCGAATCGGAGTGGATCACACTGCTCCTGATTCTTCCTCCCGGGCCGTGAAGGCCGGTATCGGCGCATGGTGGGTGTAGCTCAGCTGGTAGAGCACTGGGTTGTGGTCCCAGGTGTCGCGGGTTCAAGTCCCGTCACTCACCCCAAGCAGTGGTTCAGGGCCGGTCCTCAGGACCGGCCCTGAACTGTTCGTGGGCCACACGGTGCTGAACCGGTCAGGTCCCGCCCTGGTCTCGCAGGCACTCTTCTTGCTGGTCCCGGGTCCTGTGAGGTTCGGACAGCGCTGCTCCCGACTGTTCCCGGGCCCCGTGCGACAGCTCGTTCTCCCGAGACCTTCGAAAACGCCCCGGAGCCATCCAAGATCCCCCTAGTATCCGAAGTGTTCGACCAGCGCGCCGGCTCTTCCAGACCGGTCGGTGGTCATACCGGCAGTGGATATCACTGTCTTTCTTCTGCGTTCCTGTTCGGCGCCCGTTCCGGTCGCCGCGATCCGAACAGCCGCCAGCCGTGGATCCTCCTGCCCTGAACACCCCTGTCCCGAACACCTTTCTCCACGGCGGGACGGCACCGATTGTCGGACCCGGCCTGTCCTGTCCGGGCCGGCGAACAAAGGTGAGGAGACTCGGGTGGATCTGATCGCATCGTGGTCGACAGCACTCGCACAGGAGGTCTCCGTCCTGGAGGTCCCCCTGGCCGCAGACATCGGACACCGGTTCGCCCGGGGTGGCAAGGAGCGCCGGGCCCTGCTCAACCGTGCCGGGGAGGACAGCGGAGGTTTCGGCGGCGCCCTGGGTCCCGGGGAACTCGCCTCGGTCCTCCAGGCTCTGGCCGACGGTGGTCGCGTGGTCCTCGACCTGTTGGACAGACAGGCCATCGGCAACACGGCCTCGGTGACCGCGTTGCTCGTGACCGCGCTCCAGGCCCGCAGGGGAAACCCTCACGGTGGGTCCGAGGGCTCGGGCCTCTCCCCCTCGCCGTCCCCGAGCGCCTCCCCGACGATTCTCCTTGCTTTCCCGGGCGAACGGACGTCCGGGGCCGAGGAAAACCCCCTGCCCACGAAGGCCCTGCCCGCCGATCTGTGCAGGGCGCTGGACTCGACGGTCGCGGAGCTCACGCGTCTGCTGTCCGCCCCGGGCCGTTCCACCCCCCACGCGCAGGACCTGGCCGTTCGGGTCCTGGTGGTTCTGGCCGGCGATCCTGAGAACGCCGCCCTGTTCCTGCGGGAGATCGAGCCCTCGCTGGGGCCCGCGGGCGCGGTGTCCCCGGCCTCTTCGGAACAGGACGGTTCAGTCCCCGACGGGTTCGCCGGACCGGTGGCCCTGCCACCCTGGTCGTGGCTGTACCTGCTGGGACTGACCTTCGCCGTTCCGGGGTGGGTCGGGAACCTCACCGATCGCTACGAGGGCTACGACTACCTGAGCCGTGTGACACATTTCCCGGATCAGGTGAAACTTCTCGTCGTGCCCTGGGCCATGCCCATGGTCTTCCTGATCGTCGGGGCTCTCACCGTGGCTCTGCCCGGCGTCCGACGTCGCTGGGTCGAACGCCAGTATCACCTGTCGATCCGGCCCGAGGGCGACGCCCGTGCCATACAGGACTTCGTCGACCAGTACGCCTCCGGAGTGGAGGTGGTCCTGTCGGGCGACGGCGGACGCTACGCCAGGATCTACCCGGTGGGGCCACGCCGGGCGAGGCTCGGCGTCTTCGCCCCGTTCCTCCAGCTGTGGAAACAGGATCGGGCGGCGGCGCAGGCTGTGTTGCTGCACGAACTGGCACATCGGCGGCAGGGCGAGCACCTTCTCCTCGGGCTGGGCAGTCCGCTGCAGGCGATGCTCCGGGTGTGGGGAACGCTTTTCCTGTGTTTCGTCCTGCTCCCCTTCGTACTCCTGGTGATGGCGGACGATCCGTTGAGCCATCCCCTCAGCACCCAGGTCATCATCGATGCGACGGGTCCTCTGCGGATACTCCTGTTGCCGGTGGGGGCCATCTGGTGCGCGGAGATCGCGGCCGACCGCTGGGCTGCCCGCCTGCACGGCGCCGGAGCCGTGCTCGCAGCCCTCGAACCGGTGCGGCGAGGGCCGCTGTGGCGGCGAGCACTGAGCTGTCTGGACCACCCACCGCTCCGGTTGCGGCGGGCGCTGCTGACGGGTCGCGCCCCGAGCATTCTCCTCCTGGCCGTCTGGCCACTCGTGCCCGTGGTCCAGCTCGCCCTCATCGTCGCGGGGGCCGTGCCGGCCTGGTACCTGCTGGGGTACTCGAACGGGAAGGTGGCAGACCTCACGGTGGAGAACAGCCACGACTACCTGGTGGAGGCGCTGTGGGTGACCGCAGGCGGTGTCGGGATGCTCGTGTTGTGGGCGCTGAGGACTGCCAGGGCCCGCCGTTCCGGACAGCCCGGGCAACAGGGATCGAACGGGGGTCCGGGCCGTTACCTGGTGGCGTCGTTGTTCCCGCTGGCCCTCGTGGCGGTGGCCGGCCTGCCCGGGGAGGACGGCGGTGAGCAGTGGGCGGTCTCGACCCCGACGCCGAGCACCTCGATACTCGCGTTGCCGCTCGTGTCCCCCGACCCCGAGCCCACCCCGACGCCGTCCGCTTCCCCGAGCCCCTCGGTGACCCGTCCGACGCCCACGCCCTCCGCCTCCCCGAGCCCCTCGGTGAAAGTCCCCGCGAGCCCGGACCCCACGCCGAGCCCTTCCGACGACGGTCCGCGGGACAGCGGGGGCGACGGGTCCGGAAGCGAGGTCGCGGGCCAGTCCCTACCGGCGACCTACGAGGTCACCCTGTCCGGAACGACCGGAGGCAGGGACTTCGAACGCCCTGCGCAGTTGCGGGTCCTGCCCACCATCACGCGCGTGGGAATCACCAATGACCTCAACGCGGTGGACGTGTGTCTCGTCTCCGGGGAACCCGCGGGCCGACCGGAGGTGGGGGCGATCCAGTACGGCAGCAACTCGAATTGTCGTCCCGGAAACAATGGGGCCGCCATGGACATGGGCTATGTGAAGGTGAACGGCAGCACCATCACCGTGTCCCCGGACGAAAGAATCGCCGCCACCCTGTCCAACTCCTTCTCGACGTCGAACGATTACATCTACGCCGGCCTCTATGCCCCCGTGGACGGCTCGCTGCGCATCGATCTGGGCGCCGACGGGAGCCTGAGCGGAACCGTGAAACTCCAAGGCTACGGAGGCGCCGGGTACGGCAACACCGTCTACCGGGCTCAGATCAGCGGCGCCCGCTCCTGAGGTCGGCGGGGACGCTGCGACGCGCTCTGGCAGACAGAGATGTTCGTCACTTTCCGCAGATAAGGCCCCTCAGCCCCCAGGACCGGGCGATCGGGTACCGATCATCGCAACGATGCTGGTGGTGACGGGTCAGACCCTACGGGGAGGTTCCGGTCACGCGCCACGTCCGGTTCGCCCCGCCATCACCCGGAGTGTCTTCACCCGTCCGGTCCAGAGCAACCTCTGAGAGATAGGTCACAGCGCCCGATTCAGCCGACCTTGGTCCCGCTCCGGCGCAGGGGCGAGGGCGCAAGGGTTGTTCGACGAGGCCCGGTCGACGAGGACCGGCACGGTCGCAAGGGGATCTGTGATGCCGAAGTTTGTGTTTGACTTCGCCGAAGGCAACAAGGACCTGAAAGATCTCCTCGGAGGCAAGGGTGCGAACCTCGCCGAGATGACCAATCTCGGTCTGCCCGTGCCTCCAGGATTCACCATCACCACCGACGCCTGCCGCCATTACCTCAAGAACGGCGAGAATCCTTCGGGACTCACCGAGGAGATCGAGCAGCACCTCGTTTCCATGGAGGAAGCTGCCGGTCGCAAACTCGGCCAGCCGGACGATCCGCTGCTGGTCTCCGTGCGTTCCGGTGCCAAGTTCTCAATGCCCGGGATGATGGAGACGGTTCTCAACGTCGGGCTCAACGACGAATCCGTCCAGGGGCTGGTCATCCAGTCCGGTGACCCACGCTTCGCCTGGGACTCCTACCGCCGTCTCGTGCAGATGTTCGGCAAGACGGTGCTCGGTATCGAGGGCGAAAAATTCGAACGCCACCTCGAAGAGGCCAAGCACGCCAAGGGCAGCACGAGCGACCTCGTGCTCGACGCCGGCGACCTGCAAAAACTCGTCGAGATGTTCAAGCAGGTCGTGCAGGACGAGACGGGCAAGCCCTTCCCCCAGACCCCGCGCGAACAGCTGATCATGGCGGTCGAAGCCGTGTTCCACTCGTGGAACACGGACCGGGCCCGGCTCTACCGGCGCCAGGAAAAAATCGCCGACGACCTGGGGACGGCCGTCAATGTCATGCAGATGGTGTTCGGGAACCTCGGCGAGGGATCCGGCACCGGTGTGGCCTTCACGCGCGACCCCGCCACCGGACGCTCCGGGGTCTACGGCGACTACCTGCCCAAGGCCCAGGGCGAGGACGTGGTCTCCGGCATTCGAAACACCCTCAGCCTGGCAGACCTCGACGACCTCGACCCCACGTCGTACGCCGAACTCGTGCGGATCATGCACGTCCTCGAATCCCACTACAAGGACCTGTGCGACATCGAGTTCACGATCGAACGCGGCAAACTGTGGATGCTGCAGACCCGCGTCGGCAAGCGGACCGCGGCGGCAGCCTTCCGCATCGCGGTGCAACTCGTGGACGAGAAAGTCATCGACCTCCGGACCGCCATGACGCGTGTCACCGGGGCCCAGCTCGCGATGCTCATGTTCCCGCAGTTCGACCCGAAGGCACCGCGCAAGTGCATCGCCAAGGGCATGGCGGCCTCCCCGGGGGCCGCGGTCGGCAAGGCCGTGTTCGATTCGGCCACCGCCGAGGAATGGGTCCGGAAAGGCGAGGAAGTCATCCTCGTGCGCCGCGAGACCAACCCCGACGACCTCGGTGGCATGGTCGTCTCCCAGGGCATCCTGACCAGCCGCGGAGGCAAGACCTCCCACGCGGCGGTCGTCGCCCGGGGCATGGGCCGCACCTGCGTGGTCGGCGCCGAGGCCCTCCAGGTGGACGCGAAACTGCGCGTGGCCAGCACGGCCGGCGGCGCCCGCTTCTCCGAGGGCGACGTCGTCTCGATCGACGGCGGCACCGGCGAGGTCTTCCTCGGCGAGGTGCCCGTGTCGCCCAGCGCCGTCGCGAACGCCCTGCGAGGCCAGGAGCAGGAGGTCACCGACGAGGACGAGAAGGAACTGCTCTCCTCCGTCAAACGCATCATGGAACAGGCGGACAAAGAGCGCCGCATGGATGTTCGTGCGAACGCGGACACCCCCGAGGACGCCGAACGCGCCCGCATGTTCGGTGCCCAGGGCATCGGCCTGTGCCGGACCGAACACATGTTCCTGGGCCCGCGCCGTCAGATCGTCGAACGGGTGATCCTCGCGGACAGCCCCGAGCAGCGCCAGTCGGCCCTGGAGGAGCTGCTCCCGCTGCAGCGGGAGGACTTCGTCGGGATCCTGGAGGCCATGGACGGCCTGACCGTCGTCATCCGGCTGCTGGACCCGCCGCTGCACGAGTTCCTGCCGGACTTCACCTCCCTGTCGATCAAGGTGGCGCTCGCGCAGGCCGGTGGCAACCCGAACCTGGAGGCGGAGTACCTGCTGCGCCAGGTGTCCCGGATGCACGAGCAGAACCCGATGCTCGGCACCCGCGGGGTCCGGCTCGGCCTGGTGGTCCCGGACCTGTTCCAGTTGCAGGTCCGCGCCGTCGCCGAGGCCGCGGCCCGGCTGAAGAAGGCCGGCAAGGACCCGCGGCCGGAGGTCATGGTGCCTCTCGTCGCAACGGTCGAGGAACTGGTCATCGTCCGGTTGAAGTCCGAGGAGACCCTCCGCAAGGTCGCCGAGGAGACCGGGATCGACGTCAAGGTGGCGATCGGAACAATGATCGAGCTGCCGAGGGCCGCCGTGACCGCGGGCAGGATCGCCGAGGAGGCGGAGTTCTTCTCGTTCGGAACGAACGACCTCACCCAGACGACGTGGGGCTTCAGCCGCGACGACGTCGAGGCCGCGTTCTTCCCGACCTACACCGACGCCGGCATCTTCTCCGTCAGCCCGTTCGAATCGATCGACGTCAACGGTGTCGGCCGACTCGTCTCGATCGCGGCCAAGGAGGGCAAGGAGGTCAGGCCCGGCCTCGAGGTCGGTGTCTGCGGTGAGCACGGCGGTGACCCCGATTCGATCCACTTCTTCGAATCGATCGACCTGGACTACGTGTCCTGCTCCCCGTTCCGCGTCCCCGTCGCCCGCCTGGAATCCGGCCGTGCCACCGTCCTCGGCAGCGGCTCGATCTCCAGCGACACCCGGTAACCCGCGACGATGACCGGCTAGGAATCAGCGCATCCCCTGCGCCGACCTCGTCCGGGCCGGGCTGCTGCCGCCCCCACTCACGGCAGCAGCCCGGCCCGGCGTTCTTTCCCGCTCCCCCGCTGATCGAGCCCCCACCGCCCCCACGACCAACACCAGGCGTCGCCGGAGCAGCCGGATCCCGATCACCCCGACCACCGTCCGTCCCACCACCGAGACGCCCCGCGAGCACCCCCCGCCCGGGGGGATACCGATTACCAGGCCGCCCGGACAGCCTGGTAATGTCTTCGACGAAGCGCCGTTAGCTCAACTGGCAGAGCAGCTGACTCTTAATCAGCGGGTTCGGGGTTCGAGTCCCTGACGGCGCACCAACCTTCCAGCAAGACCACCCCAGGCCCCTGACCTGCATCTTCGCGGTCAGGGGCCTTCCCGTTGCGGAAGATCAACCCAGGGTTTCCCCCACCGTGATGCCACCGATTCGTCGGTGTTGCTCACGGATTGCTCACGGCGGTGTCGGGTGAGCAGGTCGGTGCCGGTCCGGGCGAGGCCGGCGGGGGCGTCTCCGGCCGGAAGCCCCG
>JAUPKJ010000368.1 GCA_030837505.1 Actinomycetota bacterium | reverse complement strand
TGCTCGATCCGCTCAAGACCGTCCCTCGACGGACCGATCCCAGATCCCAGTGCATTGCTCTCCGGCCAGGAGAATTGCCCTGCTCATCGGGATCGTTCGGCGAGGAGCCCGCCCATGAAGCGCCTGCAATCGTTGCCTATCAGTGCCCGGCTGGCAATCCTCATCGTGCTGGCAGCAGTGGGCTCGCTCATTCTGTCGTTGATGTCGGCCCTGGAACTGCGCGGAAGCCTGATGTCCGAACGCGAGGCAATGATCAAGTCGCTGGTGGACAGCTCCTACGGGGTCGCCGAGTACTACGGGAAGCTGGAGTCCGCCGGGACCCTGACCAAGGCGGAGGCCCAGAAGGCCGCCCACAGCGCCATCTCGGCGATGCGTTATGACACCACCGGGTACACCTTCGTGTACGACAGCAACGGGATCTGCATCGTCATGCCCGCGACCCCGGAGCGGGAGGGCAAGAACTTCAGCCAGGACAAGGACGCCAAGGGCAACTTCTACATCATGGACCTGGTCAAGGCGGCGGCCGTTCCCGAGGGCGGCTATTCCGACTACTGGTTCCCCAAACCGAAGGAGAAGGACGCCTCTCCCAAGAAGAGCTTCGTCAAGCGTTACCAGCCCTGGGACTGGAACATCGGGACCGGCCTGTACATCGACGACGTCCAGAGCACCTTCTACACGCAGCTGCGGAACATGCTGCTGTTCCAGACCCTGCCGATCCTGCTGCTCATCATCGCAGCAGGACTGGTGATCTCCCGCAGCATCAGCAGACCGATCGCCTCGGTCACGCAGGCCCTGCGCAGCGGAAACCTCACCACACGCCTGGACGAGGGCCACGGCCGCACCGAACTGGACCACCTCGCCCAAGCCCTCAACGGCACCCTCAACGACGTGGCCCAGGTCGTGAGCGACGTCGTCGTCGTGAGCGACAGTCTGCAGAGCGCCTCGCAAGAACTGGCCACGGTGGGGGAGACGATCGCCCAGGTCGCGGGCCGTTCCCGGGCCCAGGCCACGGAGGGGAACCATGCTGCGGAGGAACTCGCAAGCAGCATCGAGTCCCTGGCCGCCGGGTCACAGGAAATGAGCATGTCCATCTCCGAGATCGCGGCCAACGCCCACGACGCCACCAAAATCGCGACGAACGCCGTCACCGTCGCCACCAACACCAGCAAGACCATCCATCGGCTCGGGGACTCCTCCGGTGAGATCGGGGAGGTCGTCAAGGTCATCACGAACATCGCCGACCAGACCCGCCTGCTGGCCCTCAACGCCACCATCGAGGCCGCCCGCGCCGGCGAGAGCGGCAAAGGCTTCGCCGTCGTCGCCACCGAGGTCAAGGACCTCGCCCAGGAAACGGCCAAAGCCTCCGAGAGCATCGTGGAACAAGTGGGCTCCCTCCTGGAGGACACCTCCCAGGCCATGGAGGCCATCAAAGGAATCGCCGACATCATCTCCAACATCAACGACTACCAGATCACCATCGCCGGCGCTGTCGAGGAACAGACCGCCACCACCAACGAGATGGCCCGGGTCGTCGCCAGCAGCGCCCAGGGCGGACGCCAGTTCGCCGAGACCATGGTAGAAATCGCCTCCGGCGCCGAACAGACCCAGAAAGGCATCGACCAGATCCGTGAAGCAGCAGCAGACCTGGTCAACACCTCGACCCGCCTGCAACGAACCATCTCCGTCTTCCAGACGAACACCTGAGAGCGGCCGGTATCGAATCGTTACAGTACGGGCACGCGGGTCTGTTTCCCGCGAACGGATCGTTCGTTACCGGACAGGACTTTCGCGGAAGGTCCTGCACGGAGTCGGACCCCGATCCTCAAGAATTCGTCAAGAAAAGGTGATCCTGTCGCTCAGGAGCCGGCAGCAAGAGTCATGCCCTGACGGGTGGTGCCGGTGATGACGTGCCCGCGCCGGAGGCCCTGGCGACCCGGGATCGGACGGATCACGGGTTCTCCGGGCATCACGTGCAGACGGATCCCGGGCTGGCGGGCCAGGGAGGCCACCGACGCGCGGGAGAGCCTGCCCGGGGTGATGACGACGCGGATCCGCTCCTTGGCGACCAGCGAGGCCAGGGCACTGAGGGCCAGGTCGTCGCGCAGGGGGTTGCCGTCCAGCTCGAAGGTCTCCAGCAGGCAGTAACCCTTGCGGTGCGAATAGGCGGCGAGAGCAACGCGGGCGCGACCCCGGATCAGCTCACTGGCGTGCGGGCGGTGCTGGATCAGTCCGACTGTGAGCGGCTTGATCATAGCCATGATGTCTCCTCCCCGAAACCGACGTTCGTGCTTCGTGGAGCTTCCCGTGCGGGGCAGTCACCACGAACTGGCTTCGATCATCCAGAATTAGCCGATACGAATACCTCAAGCGTTCCTTATCCGAGTGAAATCGTTGTCCCCAGTGCCCCTTCAGGAGGTACGTCAGCGGATGTCCCTTCCTGTCCCAGGGCGTCCCCAGGAGTCCCTTGTCCCGGGTCCCCGTACCCTTCGTCTTCCCCGTCCCTGAAGTTCGCTCCTTCAGCCCCCCGCTCCTTCAGCCCCCCGCTCCTTCAGCCCCCGGGAGTACCCCCGTGTTGTTCCGCCGTGCACTTTTCGTTCCTCTCCGTTCACGTCCTTCCCGCTTCCACGGACCTGTCCTGCTCCTCCTGGCAGGAGTTGTTCCTCTGGTTGCGCTCTCCCTGACGGCCTGCGGGATCACCGTCACCTCCACGTCGAACCAGGCGAAAGCCGGCACAGCGTCCTCCGGAAGCACCCGTGCGGGGTCCGTGGACTCCGGCGCGGGCCCTCACCGGACGGTCTCGGATCTGCTGGCCCTGCCCACGTCCGAGGAGTCCCACGCCACCGACTACGACAGGGACTCCTTCGGCAGACGATGGGCCGACATCGACGGCAACGGCTGTGGTCAGCGTGACGACGTCCTTGCAAGGGATCTTACGAACGTCCGGACGAAGGAAGGGGCCTGCACGGTCCTGTCCGGCAGACTCGTCGACCCCTGGACGGGCACGGAGGTCGCCTTCACGAAGACCGAACCCGCGAAGGTCCAGATCGACCATGTCGTCGCCTTGGCCGAGGCGTGGCGGTCGGGGGCCTGGGCCTGGACGGACGTCCAGCGGGAACGCTATGCCAACGATCTGTCCGTGCTCGTGGCCACGGAGGGGAAGGTCAACCGGGACAAGAGCGACAAGGACGCGGCGACCTGGTCGCCCGTGGGAGCGAGCAGGGCCTGTGTTTATGCCCGTCACGTCGTGGACCTCAAGACAGTGTTCGGATTGAGCGTGGACCGGGCCGAGCGGACGGCGCTGCGACGCCATCTGGAGTCGTGCGACTGAACCGCTCTCAGCCCTTTCGTCCTCTCAGCCCTTTCGTCCTCTCAGACACTTCGTGCCCTCTGTCCTCGCTGTCCCGGGACGCCGGCAGATCGACCGTGACGGTGGTACCGGACCTGCCGTCGGACTCCACGCGCACGGCTCCCCCATGGGCTTCCACGAGGCTGTGGACAATGGCCAGCCCCAGACCGGAGCCGTGTGCGCCCGTCCCGGGGTGGCCCCGCCAGAAACGTTCGAACACATGCGGCAGATCCTCTGGCGCAATTCCCGGACCCGTGTCCGAGATCACGAACCGGTGGACGCCCTCCCCGGTCCGGTGTGCCGGCTCCACCCTCACCAGGACCTGGTCCTGGGGTCGGCAGTGCAGTGCGCAGTTCTGCAGCAGGTTGGCCACCACCTGGTGCAGGCGGTGGGGGTCCCCGTCGACGATCGCCCGTGCAGGCCCCGGGGTCCCCCCAGCGCCCGTGCCCGTGCCCGTGCCAGAACCAGTGCCCGAGCCCGTCCCCGTGCCAGAACCAGAGCCAGTGCCCGAGCCCTCGAACTCGACCCGAACCGCCAGCCCGGCTGCGCGCAGCTGCGGTTCCCGGTCACGCACCTCCTGGAGAACCAGGGCGGTCAGGTCCGTGGGTCGGCGCACCAGTTCCGGCCCGGCGGCCTCGGCGGAGGACAGCTCCTGCAGATCGGCGACGATGCGGGTCAGGCGCAGGGACTGGTCGTGCAGCCGGGCGAGCGCGGGCGGGTCGGCCGGCGCGAGCCCGTCGCGCAGTTCCTCCAAGCCGGCGCACAGTGCCGCCAGCGGGGTGCGCAGCTCGTGGGCGACATCGGCGGCCATCCGGCGTCGGTCCCGCTCGGACCTCTGCACGTTGTCCGCTGCGGCGTCGAAAGCCTCCACCAGCTCGGCCAGTTCCCCGATCCCCGCCGGTCCGCTCCCCGGGCCGGCGGCCCTGGCGTCCCGGTCGCCCGCGGCGTGGGCCCTGGCCGCCCGTGTGAGGGCCACCACCGGCCGGGTCAGTCGTCGGGCCAGCACCCATCCGGCCCGGACGGCGAGCGCCACCGCGAGCAGTCCCGCCCCGATCACCCAGGTCCAGGCGACCGGACGGCCCGCGACGGTCTCGTGGCGGAAGCCGAGGACGACGGTGCCGACCGTCCGCGAGTCCACGACGACCGCTGCGGTCGCAGTGGCTTGTCCTGCGGTCGCAGCGATCTGACCGGTTCCCTGCTGACCGGCCCCCTGCTGGCCGCGGCGAGGCCCGCCCTGGACTCCCGAGGCGGACAGCGAGACGACGACCTGCCCTCGGGCGTCCAGGATCGTCAGACGGGTGCCGGTTCCCAGGGCCACGGCGGTGGTTCTCGACAGGTCGGCGCCGGCCCACTCGCCGGCTTCCCGGTAGTCGAGGGCCGCAGCCCGGGCCACGGCCCTGGCGGTGTCCTGTCGTTGTACGGAACGCTGGCTGACCAGTCCCCGGTCGGATCCCACGAGGGCCGCGACGGTGACCAGGGCCACGGCGCTCAACGCGACGGCGACGAAGGCCGCGAGCAGGCGCCGTCCCAGTGGGCCCAGCCCTGCGGGAAAGGGCTGTTCTCCCGGCTCTCCCGGCTCTCCCGGCCGGACGGACCGGACGGCGGGGGAGGGGTCAGATGTCACGGTTCAGACCCAGGCGGTAGCCGACCCCGACGACCGTCTCCACGACGCCGGTCCCCTCTGTCCCCAGTTTGTGCCGGAGGTTCTTGACGTGGGAATCGATGCTGCGTTCGTAGCCGGTGAACTCGTAGCCCCGGACGCGGTTCACCAGTTCGTACCGGGAGAAGGGCCGTCCCGGGACGGACGCGAGGGTCGTGAGCAGCCCCCATTCGGTCGGGGTGAGGTCCAGTTCCCGGCCGGACACCGTGGCCAGGCGGCGGGAGGAGTCCAGGCTCAGCAGGCCCTCCCCGTACGTGGCGACCTGGTCGGGCGAGGCGTCGCCCAGTCGGCCCCGGGACAGGACGGCCGCGACGCGCAGCACGACCTCGGTGGGGCTGAAGGGTTTGGTCACGTAGTCGTCGGCCCCCTGGCGCAGACCGAGGATGCGGTCCTCCACACTGCTGCGGGCCGTGAGCACGATGACGGGCAGGGAGTGCCGAGTGCGTGCGGCGTCCAGGACCTCCCGTCCGTCGATGTCCGGCAGGCCCAGGTCGAGCAGCACGAGGTCCACCGTGCCGGTCTCCAGCAGGCCGATGGCCTCGGCGCCGGAGGCCGTGGTCAGGACGGCGTGCCCCGCCCGCTCCAGGTAACGGCGCAGCAGGTCCCGGATGTCACGGTCGTCCTCGACGACGAGCAGGCTGCCCACGGATCCATCTTCGATGCGCAGGGCCGGGATGGCATCCGGGCCGCGCCGGTCTCCACACGGTCTCCACACGGTCTGCGAGGGTGTTCCACAGGCCGGGGGCATCGTGAGGTGCATGGACGGCCCCACCGTGGGGTCGACTCGATCCACGGAGGACAGAATGCGCAGGACCACAGGACTCGCCGGAGCGCTCGTGGCGGGTGTCGCCGCCGCAGTGCTGATCGCCTCCCCCGGTCTGGCCGACACCCTCACCCCTGGCGGTTCGAACAGCAACGCAGATTGCGACGGGACGGGTCAGGGTCAGGGGAACGGGCAGGGTCAGGGGAACGGCAGGCACTCCGGGGCCGGGACCGGGGACGGTCAGGGCAACCGGAACGGCGCCGGACAGAACGGTGCGGGACAGAACGGTGCGGGACAGAACCGCTCGGGGACCAGGTCCGCGGACCCTGCGGCGTCGATCGCGAATCTGGCCAAGGGAACCTTGTCGGCCGAACAGCGCAAGGACCTCGCGGGCATGGCCGAGGAGGAGAAGCTCGCACACGACCTGTACGTGGAGTTGGGCGAGAGTTCCGACACAGCCCGGTTCACGCGGATCGCCGAGGCCGAGAGCCGGCATCTGCAGGCGCTGCGCGCCCTGATGGAGCGCTACGGGGTCGAGGACCCCACAGAGGGCCTTGCCGCGGGATCCTTCGCCTCGGACGAGGTCACGGCCCAGTACAAGGAGCTGCTGGAGCGCGGTAGGGCTTCGGTCGAGGCCGCGCTGCAGGTCGGGGTCACCGTCGAACGGCAGGACATCGAGGACCTCGACACCGCGCTGAAGGGTGTGACGGCCGAGGACGTCCTGACCGTCTACGGCAACCTCAAGCAGGGTTCCACGAAGCACCTGAACGCCTTCACCCGCTGAGGACCCCGTCGGACCACGGCCCGCGCCCATCTCGGAAGGGCGCGGGCCGCACGGTTTGTCGGCAGTGTGATGGTGCCCGATCGGGATACGGTGGTCTTCCCCTCGTACCAGGAGCCTCGGAATCATGAGACCTTCCGTCCTTTCCCGTGCAGCCCATTCCCGTGCAGCGTTCCTCCCGGCCGTTCTTCTGGGGACCGGTCTGGTCCTGGGATCCGCGGGCTGTTCGTCCGGCAGTTCCTCGGCCTCCGGCCAGTCCCCGACGGCCTCCCCCTCGGCGTCGGTGACCGCGGGTGCGCCGAACCTGGACGCCGCGGGCTTCGCCGAACTGGTCAAGGCCCCCGGCACCGTGGTGCTCGACGTGCGTACGCCCCAGGAGTTCTCCCAGGGGCATCTGCCCAACGCCAAGAACGTGGATGTGGAGAACCCGAAAATCGCAGACGAGTTCGAAAAACTCGACAAGTCCGGGACCTACGCCGTCTACTGCCGCACCGGAAACCGTTCCAAGGCCGCGCAGGAACTCATGCTGAGTCTGGGCTTCACGAAGGTCTCCAACCTGACCGGGGGCATCACGGCCTGGAAAGAGGCCGGCCGCGAGGTCGTCACCGGTTCCTGATGATCGGCTCATCCGCCGGGCCGAAGAGCCGGCCCGGCGGATCACAGTCGGCAGGGATCGCAGCCGGCAGGGAAGACCCTGTGGCGCAAGGGAGAACTCAGACGCAGGAGGTCGCGTTCCGGCGGCCCTCGGTCCTGGCCCCCAGGGTGTAGCCGTGGGCCGACCAGTCGGCCACGACCGAGTACCTGTCCCCCCGGATCGTGGCGGTGCGGTACTCCACGGCCTTGGTCCCCAGGCATCCCAACCGTTGCACCGAGAAGCAGGCCACGCCCGGCGGGACGGACAGCAGGGACCGTTCGTGCTCGGTCGGGACCCTCGCACTGATCCGTTCGGTGCCCCCGGTCAGTCTGATCCCGCACTGACGGGCAAGTTCGTCGTACAGGGACAGACAGCGGAAGTCGGAACCCGTGATCTGTGCACAGATGCTCGCCGGCATCCACACACAATCGTGGGCCAAGGGCTCGCCGTCGGCCATCCGGAGGCGTTCCAAATGGAAGACGGGCGCGTCGTGGGGCAGTCCCAAGGCCCGCGCAGCCCTCTGGGAGGGCTTGACCTGCTGGGTGAGAACCACACTCGTCTGTTTCAGGCCCCGAGCCTCGATCTCCCGGAACAGGGAGTACAGGCTGCCCAGGGGCTGTTCGACGGCACGGCGAACCCGCGTGCCCCGACCCCGGGCCGAGTCGAGGACGCCGGTCTCCCGCAACCGGCGCAGGGCCTCCCGGACAGTGTGACGGGACACCTCGTAAACCTGTACCAGTTCCATCTCGCCGGGGAAACCGGCGTCGAAGGCCCCGACGGCCAACCGACGGGTGAGATCTTCCTGTAACTGGGCCCACAGCGGCAACGGGCTGGCCCGGTCCAACGGTGTGGGGTCTGGTGGTGGTTGTGTCACGGCACTCTCCAACGGGTACCGAACGCATCGGGGCACACGACCGGCGTGGTCCGTGAACGCTCTGACGCGGTTCAGATTACTCTCAGGAAGACCCAAGAGGGGTGGAAAAGGTAAGAGCCCGCACCGAAAGGGATCAAAGACTCACAGCGGTTCAGTCCACCGGACCGGACGGATCGGACGGGTCGGAC
>JAUPKJ010000367.1 GCA_030837505.1 Actinomycetota bacterium | reverse complement strand
GGCTCCTGCGGACCACCGAGGGGCTGGCCGCCCGGTGCCGGATCGACGGCGTGCGGGACCTGGGGCTGGGCACGGTCCACTTCCCCGAGAACCATCTGCTCGGGCTGCCCTCGGGCCGCAGTCCCCTGGCGGAACTGCGGGAACGCTGCACGGCCGCCGTGCCCCTGCGCTATCCCGGGCTCGGGGGACGGGCCCTGCACGTGGTGACCGAGCGGCTCGACGACGAGCTGGCCTTCCTGGGCCCTGCGAAGTACGCCGGGTACTTCCTGACCGTCGCGGAGATCTGCCGGATGATCCGTGATCTGGGGGCGAGGGTCTCGGCCCGGGGGTCCGGGGTGGGCAGCCTCGTCAATCATCTGCTCGGGATCAGCTGGGTCGACCCCGTGGGGCACGACCTGCTGATGGAGAGGTTCGTGTCCCCCCTGAGGTCGGAGCTGCCCGACATCGACCTCGACGTGCAGTCCGATCGGCGTCGGGAGATCCAGCGGGCGGTCCTGGAACGTTTCGGCCCGGACAGGGTCACCTCCCTGTGCACGATGGAGACCTACCGCGCCCGGCAGGCCATCCGCGACGCCGCCCGCGCCCTGGGCCTGCCCGGGGCCCAGGCCGGGGCGATCGCCATGTCCTTCCCCCATCTGCGCGCCCGGCAGATCCGCTCGGCCCTGTCCGAGCTGCCGGAGCTGCGCGCCCTCCGGCCTGCCGACGGCGGGACGGACCGGCTGTTCGATCTCGCAGAGCTGTTGGACGGTCTGCCCCGCCACACCGCGCTGCACCCCTGCGGGATCGTGCTGTCCGACGGCGGTCTGCTCGATCGCACCCCCCTGGAGACCGGCGGCGGCGCGGCCCCCGGCGGCGCGACGCCCATGAGCCAGTTCGGCACGAGCGATGTCGAACGCCTGGGACTGCTCAAACTGGACCTCCTGGGGATCCGGATGCATTCGGCCATGGCCCACGCCCTGCGGGAGATCGCCCGCGTCGACGGTCCGGACGCGGCCCGGGCCGGCGGTCACGCCCCTTCCTCCGGCTACCTGTGCTCGGACACGGGCAGGATCGACCTGGAAGCGATCCCCCTGGACGACCCGAGGACCTTCGAACTGATCCGTTCGACCCGGACCATCGGCTGCTTCCAGATAGAGTCCCCCGGCCAACGCGAGCTGCTGGGACGTTTCGAGCCAGAGACCTTCGAGGACCTCGTCCTGGACATCTCCCTGTTCCGCCCCGGACCCATGGCCTCGGACACGGTGACCCCCTTCCTGCGGGCCCGGCGCGGAGGGCGCCGGCCCCCGTCGCTGCACCCCTCCCTCGACCCGATCCTGCGCCCCACGTACGGGGTGGTGCTGTTCCACGAACAGATCCTGCGCATCGTTTCGATCACCAGCGGGTGCTCCCTCGCCCGGGCCGACGAGGTCCGCCGGGCGCTGTCCACAGAACTCGGACGGCAGGAGATCCACGACTGGTGGTGGCCGCTGGCCCTGTCGTGCGGTTACGGAGAACCCTGCGCCCGGAGGATCTGGCAGGTCCTGGTCGCCTTCGGGGCCTTCGGGTTCTGCAAGGCCCACGCTGCGGCCTTCGCCGTGCCGACCTACCAGTCGGCCTGGCTCAAGGCGCACCACCCCGCGGCCTTCCTCGCCGGGGTGCTCACCCACGACCCCGGCATGTACCCCCGCCGGCTGATCCTGCAGGAGGCCCGCCTGGCGGGGGTCGAGATCCTGCCCCTGGACGTCAACCGTTCGGGCGCCGGGTACCGCGTGGAGCGGCTCGGGGAACGGTTCGGGGAGCGGCTCGGGGAGCGGGAACACCCGTCCGGTCCGCCGACGGGACACGGGTACGGGATCCGTCTGAGCCTGTCCGACGTCAAGGGGATCCGGGGGGAGGCCGTCGACCGGATCGTCGCCCACGCTCCGTACACGTGTCTGGAGGACTTCCGGCAACGGGCGGCTCCGCCCCAGCCCGTCACCGAGCGTCTGCTGCTCGCCGGGGCCTTCGACTCGCTCCACGCCCTGGCCCCGGACCTGCCCGACCTCGGGCGGACCCGGACCACCCGCCGGGACCTGCTGCTGCACCTGCGCGATCTGGAACGCCGGCCCTCCCCCGCGGCGCGGCGGGGGACGCACCCGGGCCAGCTGTCCCTGGACCAGCTCTCCCCGGAACTGCGCGGGGAACTGCACGGGGCCCCGCGCGCTCCGACGGCGGCGGGACTGCCCGGGACGACGCCCGCGGAACTCGCGCGGGCCCAGCTGGAGATCCTGGGCCTGGACGCCTGTCGGCACGTGATGGAGGAGTACGCCCCGCTGCTCGACGGCCTGGGGATCACGACCTCGGGTCGGCTGCTGGAACGGCGCAACCGCAGCGAACTGCTCGTCGCGGGGGTCAAGGTCGCCGTGCAGACCCCCGCGGTCCGTTCGGGGCAGCGCCTCGTCTTCCTCACGCTGGACGACGCCACGGGGCCGGTCGATCTGGTGCTCTTCCCCGACGCCGGGGAGCGGTACGCCGGGACGGTCCTCACCTGCTCGTTCCTGCTCGCCCGGGGAATCCTGCGGCGTTCGGGACCGCGCGGGGCCTGTGTGCGGGCCACGGGGGCCTGGGACCTGGTCCGTTTGAAGGACCTGTACGACCGCCGGGGGCGCAGCGCCGTCCTGCGGGAACTGGAGGATCCGCGTGACCCGGCCGACTGCTGACCGGGCCCGGTGCGCCCCCGCGACCGGTGCCCCTGTGATCGCAGCCGCAGCGACCGGTGCCGCAGCCCCTTCTCCGCCGGCCGTGCCACCGCGGGCCGCTCGTCCCCGACGGAGCACCCCGGGCCCGGCACTATGGTGGGAACCGACGCCGCTCCTGCCCACCTCACCGGGAGATCCTCCGTGGCCGATCCGTCCCCCCGGTCCCGTCCGTGGACTCACCGCACCGACCCCCGCGCCGCTCTGCGCACGGCGGCGGTCTGGGAGATCCTCGACGCCCGGATCACCCAGCGCACCGCTGAGACCGGCCGCCCGTCCCTCGACGTCGTCGACGTGGGCGGGGGCACGGGAGGTTTCGCCGTCCCCCTGGCGGAGCTCGGACACCGCGTCACCGTGTTCGACCCCAGCCCCGACGCCCTGGCGGCCCTGCAGCGCCGGGCCGCGGAGGCCGGCGTCGCGGACCGGATCGTGGCCCGACAGGCCGATGCGGGGGAACTGGTCCACGAACTCGGCCCGGCCTGCGCCGACCTGGTCCTCTGCCACGGGGTGCTGGAGTACGTCGAGGACCCCGGCTCCGCCGTCGAGGACGCCGTGGCCGTGCTCCGCCCCGGTGGCCTGGCGAGCCTGCTGGTCGCCCAACGGCTGGGAGCCGTACTGGCCAGAGCCTTGTCCGGTCGTTTCGGCGAGGCGAAGAACCTCCTGGACAGCCCGCGCGGAACCACCGGGGCCCACGACCAGGTCCAGCAGCGCTTCGACGAGGAGTCCCTGCGCGCGCTGCTCGACGGCCATCCCGTGCGGGTGCTGGCCGTGCACGGCGTGCGCCTGGTCACGGACCTGCTCCCCGGAGCGCTGCTCGACGGCGACCCCGAGGTCGCCCGCGCCCTGCTGGAGCTGGAGCGCCGGGTCAGCGACAGCACCTGCCCGCCCGCGCTCACCGCGGTCGCGTCCCAGTTGCACCTCCTGGCGGAGGTCACGGGGACCTCGCTCTGACACGACGGCGCTCGCGGGGCCCGGCCTCGGAAGGAGGGCCCGATGAGCCGCCGTCAGCTCTCCCGGGCCCACGGGGCCGCGAACTTCTCGGACGAGGGCGACGACAGCGAGTGCCCGATCCTTCATGTGGACATGGACGCCTTCTACGCCTCGGTCGAACTCATCGACCGGCCGGAGCTGCGGGGACGGTCGGTGATCGTGGGAGGGGAGGGGCGCAGCGTCGTCCTGTCCGCGACCTACGAGGCCCGCCGGCTCGGCGTCCATGCTGCCATGCCCATGTCGCGCGCCCGCCGGATCTGCCCGCAGGGGATCGTGATCCCACCGGACCACCGCCGCTACGGTGAGGTCTCGCGTCGAGTCATGGAGATCTTCCAGGAGATCACGCCCCTGGTCGAGCCCCTGAGCCTGGACGAGGCCTTCCTCGACGTCGCGGGGGCCCGACGCCTGCTGGGGGAGCCCGCGACGATCGCCCGGCGGATCAGGGCCCGGATCGCGGCCCAGGAACGGATCACCTGTTCGGTCGGGGTCGCCTCCACCAAGTTCGTCGCGAAGCTGGCCTCCGGGCTGGCCAAACCCGACGGGCTGCTGATCGTTCCCAGGAACGACACCGTGCCCTTCCTGCACGGCCTGTCCGTCGGGGACCTGTGGGGGGTCGGGGAACGCACCGAGGCGACGCTGCACCGGCTCGGGCTGCGCACGGTGGCCGACCTCGCCCACACCCCCCTGCAGACGCTGACCCGTGCCCTCGGTGAGGCCGTGGGGACTCAGCTGCATGCGTTGTCCTGGGGAAAGGACCCCCGTCCCGTCGTGCCCGAGCGGGTCGAGAAGAGCGTCGGCGCGGAGGAGACCTTCTCCCACGACATCGCCGATCACCGGGCCGTGCACAGGGAGTTGCTGCGGCTGTCGGACAGGGTGGCCTCGCGTCTGAGGGCGAAGGGGGCCGTCGGCCGCACCGTGGCGATCAAGGTGAGGTTCGACGACTTCACGACCCTGAGCCGGTCGAGGTCCCTGCCCGAACACACCGATTCGGCACAGACGATCTACAGGGTCGCGGGGGAGCTGTTTCGCGGGCTGGGGGCCCGGGGAACCCGGATCCGCCTGGTGGGGGTCCGGGTCGAGGGGCTCGTCGAGGCGTCGGAAGGCCACCATCAGCTGGAACTCGGCGAACGTTCTCAGGGCTGGAAGGAGGCCGATCAGGCCACGGACCGGATCCGTGCCAGGTTCGGTTCCGCGGCGGTCCGTCCCGCCAGCCTCGTGGACGGCAGCCTCGTGGACGGCGAGGATCCCTGCCGGAACATCCGACCACGGGGACCACGGGGACGTGGCGGTTCGGACGGATGAGCCGCGATACGGCAGGATGTCAGTGTCCTGGACCGGGTGTCGGACGAGAAGAAGATCGCGGGCCGACATGGTCCGTGGGTGGATGCTCTTGCGGGGTCCGGCTTTCGCGAGCGCCGCCCCGGACCTATCCTGGTGGTCTTAGCTTGTGTGCATCGCAGGAGGTCGTCGTGCCCCTCTCCGAGAATGAGCAGCGCGTGCTCGAGCAAATGGAGCGCGCTCTTTATGACGATGATCCCAAATTTGCGTCGACGATGCGGGGACCGGCTCGCGGAGCCGGCGTCGGTCGGCGGATCATAATTGGGGTCTCCAGCGTCGTCGGGGGCCTGTTCCTGCTGGTGCTCAGCATCGCCCAGCAGCAGGTGGCCCTTGGTGTGGCCGGCTTCGTGGTCATGTTGGGGGGCACGACCTACGCAGTCTCCAAGCAGCGACGATCAGGCCCCACCGGGGTCGTGGGAGCCGGGGGAAAGGTCCGTCCCGCGTCGAGGACCAGCCGCCGACGCAAGCGAGCCTTCATGCAGCGACTGGAAGAGCGTTGGGAACGTCGTCGCGACGAGAGATGACCTCCTGGTCAGGTGATCATCACCCGTTCGGGTGAATTTTTCTCGCGTCGTTCCCAGTCCGCGTCGTTCCCAGCCCGCGTTGTTTCCCGTCCGGTTCGTCGTTCCCAGTCCGGTCACCGTTCGAGGTCCGGTCACCGTTCGAGGTCCGGTCACCGTGCGAGGCCCGGTCACCGTGCGAGGCCACCGGTCGCGCCCTGTTCCTCAACCCGTGCCCTGTTCCTCACGGGCCGGGCCTTGCCCACCGGCAGTGCCCAGTTCATGGCTCGGGTCCAGCCCACCGGCAGCGTCCAGCCCACCGGCGGTGTCCAGTTCGGTTGCGGTGTCCCGGGCCGGGCGCGGCAGGGGCAACCAGCGGGTCCGCAGACGCACGGCCCTCGGGCGGGTCCGGGCCACGGCCGACGTCACAGCGCGCACGTCCCGGGCCATGGCGGACACCGCGCGGGCCCGGCCCGCGCCGCGCGGCAGGTAACGGGCCTCCTCCAGGTCCTGCACGAGCCGGTCGAGGGCACGGCGGCCGTCGTCGTCCGGTTCGAGCGTTTCGTGCAGGTGCTCGCGCACCGTGCGGGGAGTCCAGGACGAATCGGTCAGGATCCCCAGATCCTCCAACCGGTCCAGCAGATCCGCCCACGCCCCCTCTGCCGCACCGGCTCCCACCCCGTGGCGCCGCAACCGGCGGCGCCGCACCAGGGCCGCGCAGGCCGAGGGCGACAGGAACAGGACGGCCAGCACGACCGGGCCCAGGACCGACACCCAGGGGATTCCCCCGTGCCAGGGGCGGGAGACGCCCGCCGGAGGAGTTTCGGGAGCTTCGGCGGACGGTTCCGGTGACTCGGTCGGCCCGGGAACCGTGGGGGTGACCGACGCGGAAGCGGTCGGGGCCGGGGCCGGCTCGGTGGGCTCCTGCACGGGCGAGGTCCAACCGGGCGGATTCCCCGTACGGCTGGAGGGGGTCGGTTCGAAACGGACCCAGCCGATCCCTTCGAAGAAGAGCTCGGGCCAGGCGTGGGCGTCCGTCATCTGGATCTCGTAGGTGTCGCCCGTCCTCCGCCCGGGCAGGAAGCCGGTGGCCACGCGCGAGGGTATTCCCAGGGACCTGGCCATGAGGGCCATCGCCGAGGCGAAGTGGGCACAGTACCCGTGACGTTCGTTCAGGAAACCGGCGATCGCGTCCCCGTCCTCCGGCGCGGGCGCCTGGGTGGTGTAGACGAAACCTCCGCTGCTGCGGAACCACTCCTGCAACCGGGACGCCTGGCTGTACGGGCCCGCCCGCCCGGCCACGCGATCGGCCTGCTGCCCGATCGATGCCGGCACCTCCGCCGGGATGGCCAGGTAGCGCTCGAACTGCTGGGCGTCCACGCGCCCGGACCGTTCCAGCTGCTGTGTGGAGGGTGTCACCTGGAAGTACTCGACGGTGTATGTCGCGCCGGCCGCGCTCTGCCCGTCCCCGAACACGTTCAGGGTCTCTTCGTCGAAGAGCCAGTCCCCGGCGATCTCCACGCGGGAGGCCGGGTACGGCAGGGGCAGGTAGGACTGGGACAACGCCTCGGAGACCGAGACCCTCACGGTCCGCCTCGGTGCTCGAACGCTTCCCGACAGGCCGGGCGGGGCGGGCAGCCCCTCCTGGACCCGTTGCTCCCGGGAGACCTCCTTCTCGGAGGGCACGAAGGTCTTGCCGTCGAAGCGGTCGGCCGTCGTGACCCGCAGGGGAGCCGGGACCTCCGCGTTCGTCCGGAACCGGATGACGACGTCCTCGCTGCGGTCGGACAAATTCTTCTTCAGGTCCAGAAAAGGGTCGAGGTAGTGGATCGTGTTGCTCCGGTCGCCGTCGCGGTGCGGGCCGATCAGCTGCCTGTCCAGGCCCGGGACGACGCCGGGCAGAAGGAGCGCCAGCAGGACCGACAGGGCCCCCACGCGTTTGGCACCGGCCAACAGCCCCCGGCGCGGCAGGTCTGCGAGGGCTCGGCGGACGCCGGAACCGGCCCCGGAAGCGCCGTCGCCCTGCGCGGCGCCCGGTGCATCGTCCCGCGGGGAGTCCCGCGAGGAATCCCGCTGCCGGGGCGCGTCCAGAACCCGCCCCCAGCCCAGGAACCTGTCGCGCGAGTCCGATGCGATCAGGGCGAGGAAGGCGACACCCGCCAGGACGAACAAGTACCAGGGCAACCCCTCGGGCAGCGCTGCGGCCGGCACGCAGTACACGGCCAGCAGGGGCAGCCCCGCCGCGGCCGGACGCCGCAGGCAGACGACGAGCGAGTCGACGGCCAACGTGACGGCGGCCATCCCGCAATGGATCACCAGGAGCAGCCCGGAGGAGTCCGTGACAGGGGGCGTGTCCCGACGGCAGACCTCCATCCCCTCCTGCCACAGCGGGACGAACGCCTCCCAGGTGCCGGGGCCGGGCAGGATCCCCAACAACGCGGTGTCGGCCGCATGCAGCGCAGTGATCAGCATGGTGGCCGCCGCGACCTGGACCAACAGGATCACCGGATCGACCTGGGTGATCCGACGCATCGCCAGGCCGGAGCCCACGATCAGAGCCATGATCAGGAAAGTCTCCGAGAACCAGCTCCCCCCAGAGATCAGCGGGAAGAGGGTCAGGGCCGCCGCCGACGAGGCCGCCAGCCCGGCCAGCCCCATAGTGGCCTGCGTCGTCCAGCTCGCCCTCAGCATCCAGGTCGGGGACACCCGTCACCTCCACCCGGCCGTGGGGGAACTCGGAGCGGACCGGCCCAGAACCGCACGTTCCCAGACCTGATCGATGTGTTCGTCGGGCCCGGCCTCCACCACCGTCCATCCCCTGGTGCGCAGCTCACTCACTGCCGCGGCCCGCTCCCGCCGGATCCGTTCGTCCTCCTCGGGCCGGGAAACGGTCCATTCCTCGACCCGCAGCAGCACGGCGATCCCCGTCCGCGCGAAGGCCCCGGGGGTCCCCAGCAGACAGGCGGAGGCCCGGTCCAGCTCCCCAAGGACCGCCACGAGGATCTGTCGCCCGCTCTCCCCGAGCGCTACGGCCGCCGCGCTCGCGAGGCTCTCGTCGGGGCCGGTGCGCAGGACCACGAGGTCGTCGACGAGCCGGCCCGGGCCCTGGCCCGGCGGGGCCCAGGGGACGGGGTGCCCGTCGGTCAGCAGACGGACCTCGTGCTGATGCTCGGAGAGATGGACGGCGACCGAGGCCGCCGCCGTGACGGCCCACTCGAAGGAGTCGCAGGCCCCCTCCCCCCGGTGCGCGCAGCCGCGCACGTCCAGCAGGACCGTGGCCCGCGTGGGACGGGACTGCTCCTCCTGACGGACCATGAGCTGTCCCCGCCGGGCCGTGGAACGCCAGTGGACCCGTCGCAGGTCGTCCCCGTTGCGGTACTCGCGGATCGAGAGGTCGTCCTCGCCCGCGGTCGCCAGGGACCGGGAGAGGGAGTCACCGGACCCCTCGCCGGCCCCGCCGGTCGTCAGGGGAAGCAGCGGCCGGGTCCGGGGCGCCACCAGGAGAAAGTCCACGGCGGTGAAGGAGCGGACGACCTCGCACATCCCGAAGGGATCCGCGAGTCGCAGACGGAGCGGTCCCACGGGGTAGCGGCCCCGCAGGTCCGAGCGCAGCGAATAGGTGACGCCGGCCCGCCGGCCCCCCGGCAGCCCCCTGAGCAGGAATCTCGGGGCAGGACCGAGGGAGTAGGGGACTCTGTCCTCCGCCAGCAGGATCCGGGTGGCCCTCGGGGAGAGGTTGTGCAGGTCGAGGGTCACCGTGGCGGTGGCGCCCGCCACGACGCGACAGGGGGTGACGACCCGGGTCAGGGCCAGGCGGTACCGGACACGACTCAGGACGGCGGCACAGCCCAGCGGCAGGGACACGAGCAGGACGGCGGCCCTCAGCAGATCCTGTTGCCCCAGGACGAAGGCGCAGCCGATCGAGGCGGTTCCTGCGGCGAGGAAGGACCGCCCCCGCACCGTCAGACCGGACAGGGCCGTTCCGTAGCGGGGCCCCAGGAATTTCATGGGCAGCCGTTCTTCAGAAGGTGACCCGGGCGCGGGGCACCGGGGTGGAGGCCACGAGGGAGGCCAGGACTTCTTCCGGGGCGCGGCGAGCCATGTGGGCCTCCGGGCTCAGCAGGAGGCGGTGGGCCAGGACCGGCTGCGTCAGGTGCTGCACGTCGTCGGGCAGCACGTGCGACCGGCCCTGGAGCGCGGCCTGGGCCTTGGCGGCCCGCAGCAGGTGCAGCGCTGCGCGGGGGGAGGCCCCCAGCCGCAGCTCGGACGTGGTCCGGGTGGCCCGGACGAGCGCGACCACGTATTCCTTGATCGGATCGGAGGCGAAGACCGACCGGGTCGTGAGGGTCAGCCTTCGGATCATTCCGGCGTCGGTCACGGGCTGCAGGTTCGTGAGGGGGTCGTGGCTCCCGTGCCGTTCGAGCATGTCGATCTCGGATCGGGCCGAGGGGTAGCCCATGGCCAGCTTCGCCATGAACCGGTCGCGCTGCGCCTCGGGCAGGGGAAAGGTCCCCTCCATCTCGACCGGGTTCTGGGTCGCGACGACGAGGAAGGGCGGTTGCAGGGCGTACGTGGCGCCGTCGACCGTGACCTGACGTTCCTCCATGCATTCCAGAAGGGCCGACTGGGTCTTGGGACTGGCCCGGTTGATCTCGTCCCCGACGACGACATTGGCGAAGACGGCACCGGGTTTGAATTCGAAGTCCTGGCGTTCCTGGTTGAAGACGCTGACCCCCGTGACATCGCTGGGCAGCAGGTCCGGGGTGAACTGGATGCGTCGCACGCTGCATCCGACCGAACGGGCCAGGGCCTTGGCCAGCATCGTCTTGCCGACCCCCGGAACGTCCTCCAGAAGGATGTGTCCCTCGGCCAGGAGCACCGTGACCGCCAGTTGCACGACGTCCCGCTTGCCCTCCACCACGGTCTCCATCGCCGTGCGGATCGCTTCCGTGGCGTGGACGAGGTCGTCGAGGGACAGCGGTTGGACCGCGGAGGTCATGGTGGTCACACCTGTCTCCTTAGAGTTCGCGGTGGCTGACCGTGGCCAGGTCAGTGTCTCAGGTGGTGACCGGGCGCGAATCCCGCATCCGCCGTAGGCGGAGGAACCGGACCGAACGTTTCTGTCTGTTGACGGAACGTGAATGTCGTGGGGGCGAGACCTCAGCTCCTACCACGGGGCGGCCCGGATCCCCGGGCGGCCCCGCAGGGTCCCCCACTGTCCTCCACCCCGCCTCGTGCGGGCCTGCGGGGTTCGGCCGGGACCGTCCGGTACGTCCGGGAAGGGCCTTCTCGGCGTGTGGGGGGCAGGGAGAGGGCTGGGGGACCTCTGCACGGGGAAGTGCAGAGAACCCGCAGGTCAGCGAGTGGGGATCGCCGATGATAACCATTGACGGTGGGGGAAAGTGGGGTACAGTGGGGGCCGTTGGAGGTAGGTGGCGGCTACGCCGTCAACGGGGGTCGGTTCGGGGGAGCTCACGGCGTGGGCGGACCGAGGGGAGGCGACCAGCCCGTGTTCCTCGGCACGCACACGCCCCGTCTGGACGACAAGGGAAGACTGATCCTTCCTGCCAGGTTCCGCGAACAGCTCGAGGCGGGGGTCGTGGTGACCCGGGGTCAGGAGAGATGTCTCTACGTCTTCCCCGTCGCCGAGTTCGGACGTGTGACCGAGCAGCTCCGACAGGCCCCGGTGACCAGCAAACAGGCACGGGACTATCTGCGCGTCTTTCTGTCCGGCGCCAGCGACGAGGCTTTGGACAAACAGGGCAGGATCACGGTGCCCGCGATCCTGCGCCGCTATGCGGGACTGGACCGTGATTGCGCTGTGATCGGGGCAGGACAACGCGTCGAGATCTGGGACATGAAGGCATGGGACAACTATCTGGCCGAGCAGGAGCAGATATTCGCAGAACAGGCGGAGGAGGTGGTTCCGGGGCTGTTCTGAAAGGGAACTCTTATCCTGATTGAAACGGTTCAGTTCATTTATTCGACCGACTCATCCGTTCAACCGACCCATCCGATCACGGACGCATCTAATCACCGACGACGGAAGCGCCGTCCGACGGTGAGGTCTCCAGCCGCTCGACACGTCCTGACGCAACCTTCCCCTGCGCCAGGCCGTACCGCCGACGACCGGCCGTACCCGGCAGTCCTGACGCGCCTTCCCCTGCGCCAGGCCACCGGACCGGCCAGGTCGGTCCGACCGGCCCGCCTCGGCAGCGGATGGAGACCTGACCGCCGGAACAGCAGACAACAGATCCTGGCCGCGGGGACGTGCCGAGCCCGGCGGCCAGGACCGGACGAGAGAAGACAGTGACGAGGGTCGAGAAGGACAGCGGCGCCGCGCGCGGGAGTGCCCGACACGTGCCCGTGATGCTGGACCGCTGTGTCGAACTGCTGGAACCGGCCCTGCAGTCCTCGGGGGCTGTCCTCGTGGACGCCACCCTGGGACTCGCGGGGCACAGCCGGGCGCTGTTGGAGCGCTGCCCCGGGGCACGGCTGCTGGGGATCGACAGGGATCCGCAGGCCCTGGCCATCGCAGGGCAGGTCCTGGCCCCCTTCGGGGAGAGGGTCCGGCTGGAGCACGCCGTCCACGAGGACATCCCCGAGCTGCTGCGGGCCGCCGACCTGGGGCCGGCCGACGCCGTCCTGATGGACCTGGGCGTCTCGTCCCTGCAACTGGACGAGTCCGACCGGGGGTTCGCCTACTCGATCGATTCTCCCCTGGACATGCGGATGGACCCGGCCGGCGATCTCACCGCCGCCGAGGTGCTCAACACCTACCCGGCCGGGGACCTGCTGCGCATCCTGCGGGAGTACGGCGAGGAACGGTTCGCCCGACGGATCGTGGACGCGGTGCTGAGGGAGAGGGTCCGGGAACCCTTCGAGACCAGCGCCAGGCTCGTGCGGCTCCTGCAGGACGCGATCCCGGCCCCGGCGCGGCGCACCGGGGGGCATCCCGCCAAACGGACTTTCCAGGCCTTGCGCATCGAGGTCAACCGGGAGCTGGCAGTGCTGCGGCAGGCCGTCCCCGCAGCGGTGTCGGCCCTGGGCCAGGGCGGTCGGATCGTTGTCCTGGCCTACCACTCCCTGGAGGACCGGATCGTCAAACAGACCTTGACCTCCGGCGCCAAGGGGAGCACCCCGCCCGGGCTCCCGGTCGAGCTGCCCGAGCACGCCCCCCAGCTGCGCCTGCTGACGCGAGGGGCCGAACGCCCCGGTCCGGAGGAGCTCGACCGCAACCCCCGGTCGGCCTCGGCCCGCCTGCGGGCGGCAGAACGGATCAGGCCGGCCCCCGAGGACCGGGCGGGCGCGGCCGCGAGAAATGGACGCACGGTGCGCACCACCGGCGTCCCCAGCCACGGGCCCCTGGGAGGGGATGCGCGATGAGTCAGTCCGCCGCGGCACGGGCCACCCAACGTCCGACGGGCCGACCGCTCGGACGGGCGGCGCCGGGCGGTCCCCGGTTGCGCGTCGTCACCGCGCCGACCTCCGGGCCCTCCTGGGCCGGCCTGGTCGCCTGGACCCTCGTGGCGCTCGTCGCGGGTCTGGTCGCCCTGCTGCTGTTCAACGTCAGCCTGGCCCACGGCTCGTACGCCCTGCGCGATCGCCAGCGCGAGCAGACGGAGCTCCTGGAGCGCAGGCAGGCCCTCCAGGAGGAGATCTCACAGCTGGAGGCCCCGCAGACGCTCGAACAGCGCGCCAGGACCCTCGGCATGGTCCCCGACCCCCGGGCCGTTTTCCTGGACCCGGACCACGGCGTCGTCCGGGGTGATCCCGCCCCGGCCCCCACCCCGGACCCGACGCCGTGAGGCCGGCCCCACCCGAGGCACGAGGTGCAACGACCCCATGAACGGCCCTGAAGATCCCGGTGCGGACGGCTCGAACCCGGACGGCTCGAACCCGGACGGCTCGAACCCGGATGGCCGGAACCCGGATGGCCGGAACCCGGATGGCCGGAACCCGGACGGTTCGGACCCGGACGGTTCGGACCCGCCCCTGCGCCTGCGCCTCCCGGGGAGCGCTCGGAACAGGACCGGGCACGGCCCCGGGATCCGAAGGCTCCTGGGCAGCATCCGCCCCGATCCGCCCGGTATGCCACGGGTCCTGCGCCCGGGCGCTGGACCCCGCGTGGCCCGACGCCGGATCGCCCCCGAGGCAAGGCTCCGGCCCGAGGAGGGCGGACCCGAGGAGCGGCTCCGTCCCGCTGGGCTGGACCGTCCCGCAGGGCAGGGCAGTCCCGCAGAGCGGCTCCGTCCCGCTGGGCAGGGCCGGCCCCGGGCCGGACGGCCCGTGCTGCGTCTGGGAAAACCCGACCGGCGCCTGCGCGTGGCCTTCGCCGGCGTGCTCTTCGTGCTGAGCCT
>JAUPKJ010000366.1 GCA_030837505.1 Actinomycetota bacterium | reverse complement strand
GTGCCGGGCACCCCGTTTTGCCCGGCACGCCGGACGCGCGTCCTGACAATCGGTTGGAGGTCCTTCCATGGACGATTGGCAGAGTAAAGTCACCATGCTCGGGGTCGGTGTCGCGGCCTTCTTCGGTGTCGTGGGGCTGCTCCTTCTCCTGGCCGATCGCGCGCCCAAGACCGGGCGCGAAAAATTTCAACTCCTCTTCTTCATGGGCCCGGCATCGCTGCTGCTCCTCGTCGGGCTGGTCTATCCGTCCCTGAAGACTCTCATGTACTCTTTTCAGAATTCGGACGGCAGCCAGTGGGTCGGTCTGAGGAACTACAAATGGATGTTCACGCAGGACGACATTCTCATCGTCCTGCGCAACACGGGTATCTGGATCCTCGTCACTCCTCTGGCCGCGACGGCCATCGGGCTCCTCTACGCCATCCTCATCGATCGCAAACGCGGTGAGGTCGTGGCCAAGACGCTCCTGTTCATGCCCATGGCGATCTCTTTCGTCGGTGCGGGCATCATCTGGAAGTTCGTCTACGAGTACCGGTCGCCCAACAAGGACCAGATCGGGCTCCTGCCCCAGATCATGAAATGGCTGGGCTTCGACATCAAGGGCGGGGCCATGCTCATGAACGCGCCCCTGAACACTTTCCTTCTCATCGTGGTCATGGTCTGGATCTGGGCCGGTTTCGCGATGGTCGTGCTCTCGGCTGCGATCAAGGCGATCCCGACCGACATCATCGAGGCCGCACGATTGGACGGGGTGAGTTCGTGGCAGATGTTCTGGCGCATAACCCTTCCCTCCGTCCGTCCCTCCGTGATCGTCGTCTACATGACGATCACCATCGGGGTGCTGAAGGTCTTCGACATCGTCAGGACGATGACACAGGGCTTCCACGAGACGAGCGTCGTCGCCTACGAGATGTACTTCCAGGCCTTCCAAGGCAATGAGTACGGCCATGGCGCCGCTCTGGCCGTGGCGCTGTTCGTCCTGGTCCTTCCGATCGTCGGGTTCCAGGTCCACCAGATGCGCCGGCAGAGGCAGGAGGCCCGATGAACTCCGCGACCGTGGCACCGAGAACGAGGGCTCGCCGTGGCCACCGTCCGGACCCGTCCGGACCCACGATGGCCGGGCGTGTTCGAAAACAACTGACCAGTCGGGCAGCCTCCCTCGTCGCCTTGCTCATCGGGATCATGTGGACCCTGCCGACCCTCGGGTTGCTCGTGTCCTCCTTCCGGCCATCGCTCAAGATCCGTACGAGCGGTTGGTGGACGGCCTTCAACCCGGACGACATGGAGTTCACCACCAGGAACTACACGGATGTCCTCTTCGGTGAGACCGGCGACCTGAGCCAGTACTTCCTCAACAGCCTGGTGATCACCGTCCCGTCGGTGCTGTTCCCGATCTTCTTCGGGGCGATCGCCGCCTATGCCCTCTCCTGGATGAAGTGGAGAGGGCGGGACTGGGTCTTCATCGGGATCTTCGCTCTGCAGGTCGTTCCGCTCCAGATGTGTCTCATCCCCCTGCTGGAGATGTTCTCGTCGTTCGGTCTGGAGGGCACCGACCGGTTCGTGACCGTGTGGCTGGCCCACACCATGTTCGCCCTGCCCCTGTGCATCTTCCTGCTGCACAACTTCATGTCGGAGCTGCCGGGGGAGCTGTTCGAGGCCGCCCGGGTGGACGGGGCGGACCACTCCCGGATCTTCCGGAGCATCGCCCTGCCCTTGATCATCCCGGCCCTGGCCTCGTTCGGGATCTTCCAGTTCCTGTGGGTCTGGAACGATCTGCTCGTCGGGATGGTCTTCGCCGGCGGCACCCCCGATACGGGGCCGCTCACCGCTGCCCTGGCCGAACTGGCCGGAACCCGCGGGACCCAGTGGCAAAGACTGACCGCCGGGGCCTTCGTGTCCCTGGTCGTCCCCATGGCGGTCTTCCTGTCGTTGCAGCGGTACTTCATCCGCGGCCTGCTGGCCGGTGGTCTGAAGGGGTGATCTCGAACCGCCCCACCCCCTGTCCGTGGGTGGGGCGGTTCCCCGGCGTCCGGGGGCGCAGACTGGGCGGCATGGAAGCGATCCGGATACGCCTGGTCGACCGTGTCGAGGCCGGCTGGCGATGGCCTGTCCTGCATTGGGAGGCCGGACCCGGCCGGCGGGCCATCTCCAGCGCTCCCCTCGGCGGCGGCCTCCGGCCGCTGAACTGGTGGTTGAACTGCACGGTCAGTACCCGGTACGACCATCCGGATCCTCGGGAGCACCTGAACGAGATCGCTGCGGGGCTGGGCCTGACGGGTCCCGGGTGCGCGATGCTGACCGCCGTCGACGTCGCCGGCCATTGGAGGGCCGAGGACGGTGGGGTCCAGGTCGTGGCGACGGTGGGCCTCGGCCTACCCGTCCCCGCGGCGGCCGACGCCGCCCGGATCGCGTCCGAACAGCCGTCGACCGGCCCCGGCACGATCAATCTTCTGGCGGTCCTGCCCGTGCCCCTCGGGGACGCCGCTCTGGTGAACACGGTGGTGACGGCCACGGAGAGCAAGACCCAGGCCCTGGCCGCAGCCGGGATCGAGGGGACGGGGACGGCGAGCGACGCCGTCTGCATCGTCTGCCCGATCGCCGGGGCGTCACCGTCCCACGTGCCGGAACTCTACGCGGGCCCCCGGTCGACCTGGGGGTCGCGCCTGGCCAGGGCCGTCTTCTCCGCGGTCGGCGAGGGCACGGCCCACTGGTGCCATCACCATCGGTGAGGACAGCGGGGGAAAGTCCGCGGTCAACCGGAGGGCCCGGTCGGCCGATCCTTTCTGCGTGGGCAGGATCTCCGGACCGTACGGCAGGCGCGAGCACGACGTCGACGTGCTCGTCGTCGGTTACGGGCGTGCGGGTCGGGCCGCTGTCCGTGCGGCGCACGCGGCCGGCCGGACCGTGCTCGCGGTGGACGCCGGTCAGGCGGGCCGCACACTTCTCCCCCCGGCCCGGGGCGCGCACGGCACGCCGGAGGACCGGTCTGCGTCGGAAGGACCTCAGGAGGAGGTCCTGCCGGCCCGCGCACATTTTCTCGGTCCCCATCACGTGGAGCTGCGTCCCCTGGGGGTGGACGTGGCCACGGGGGAGACAGAGGTCCATGCCAGACGGGTGATCATTGCCACGGGCACCTGCCCGGTGTACCCCGAGGCCACAGGGCTCGCCGACACCAGATTCATGATTGGGGTCGGGGCCCACCGCCTGGTCCCCTCCGACGTCCCCCTCGGCCCGACCGGCGGGCCGGTCCGGGCCGTTGCGACCCTGCGGGCCGGCAACGGTCCCCTGCCTTTCGAACTGTCGGACCTCGCGGACCGGTCCGTGGTCGTGCTGGGGGCCGGGCGGACGGGGTGCTCCGTGGCCTGGGCACTGGCGGTCCTGGGGGCACAGGTCACCCTTGTCGAGGCCGCGGAGCGGGTTCTGCCCCGCCTGGACCCCGGCCTGTCCGCCGCGGCCGCACAGGCCCTGCAGGAGGCGGACGTGCGGGTGATGCTCCGGGCCCGGGCCACCGGCCTGGCGCCGACCCTCGACGAGGGCGCCTGGATCGGTACCCAGAAGGCCGGGGACGTCGCGGCAGAGCATCTCGTCCTGGCCACGGGCCACCGGCCGTTCACGTCGGGGCTGGATCTGCAGTCCGCGGGGGTCAGGCTGTCCCCTTCCGGTGCCGTGCCGGTGGACGGGGAATGCCGGACCACCGGCAGCGGTGTGCTCGCCGCCGGCGAGGTGACGGGCTGTTCCCGGGAGACCGCCGCCCCCATGGGACTGTTCGCCGGGACCTGCGTGGCGCACGGCCGTTTCGGCAGACGCCCCGCCTGGAGCGAGCCGCTTCTCCCCGTGAC
>JAUPKJ010000365.1 GCA_030837505.1 Actinomycetota bacterium | reverse complement strand
TCCGGGTCTGCCACGTCCGGGTCTGTCCCCTCCGGGTCTGCCACGTCCGGGTCTGTCCCCTCCGGGTCTGCCACGTCCGGACCGGCCACGTCCGGACCGGCCACGTCCGGACCGGCCACGTCCGGGTCTGCTCCGGCGAGCGCCCCGTGGGCGAGGGCGTCCAGGGAACAGAGGCCGTGCACGGGCACGCCCAGGGTCAGGGCGAGGACCTTGCCCGTGACCAGCCCGACCCTCAGCCCGGTGAAGGGTCCGGGCCCGACGCCCACGGCGACGGCCGTCAGGTCGCCGGGCGCGGCCCCGGCCTGCGCGAGAGCACTGTCGATCATGGGGGTCAGGTGCTCGGCGTGGCCCCGCGCGTCGAGGGTCTCTGCGCGTCCCAGGACCCGCCGGCCGTCGTGCAGGGCCGCGGTCACGGCGGCGCTGGAGGTGTCGATCGCGAGCAGGAGCATGGTCACCGGCCCCCCCCTGTCGGCAGGGCCACGCCCTGCCAGCGGGGTCCGTAGCCGGTGAAGCACACGGTGCGGGGTTCGTCGCCGTCGGGCAGGGAACCGTCGGGGTCCTCGCCGCCGTGCGGGCGGTCGATGCCGACCTCCAGGCGGTCGGGGGCGAGGCCCTCGACCAGGCCCTCCCCCCATTCCACGACCGTGACCGCTTCGGCCAGGCCCGCGTCGAGGTCGAGGTCGTCCACCTCGGACAGGGAACCGAGCCGGTAGGCGTCCACGTGCACGAGGGCGGGCCCTTCCCCGAGCGAGGGGTGGACCCGGGCGATCACGAAGGTGGGGCTGGTGATGTCGCCCCGGACCCCCAGCCCCTGCCCGATCCCCTGGGCGAACGTGGTCTTGCCGGCGCCGAGGTCTCCGCTGAGCACCACGAGGTCCCCGGGGCGCAGCAGTTTCGCCAGGGCGTGCCCGAGTTCGCGGGTGTCCCCGGCCGTCGCGGCGCGGATGTCGGGGCGGAGGGCTGCGGGGGCCTCCTGCTCCACACGCTGGGCCCGATGTGCTCCGGTCACGGTCTCTCCTGTCGTTCCTGCCCGGGGGGACGGGCTGCGATCCGTGGGGGGTCGTGCGGCCGGTCCGAATCGTTCAGACCGTCGGGTCGCGATGCTGTTTGAGCAGGGGGGCCACGGTGCGGCGCAGCCGATGGGACAGCCCGGCGCGGTGTTCCGGTCCGCGCGAGCGGCAGGCCCGTTCGATGAGGTTCACGAGGTTCTCGGTGACGACGTCCGGGTGTTCCAGCATGAGCAGGTGTCCTCCCGGGTGGACCACCACGTGTTCGGCCCCCGGCAGGAACCGGATGATGTCCTCGCTGTGCTCGACGGGGGTGAGCAGGTCCCGGTCCCCCACGATGACCAGCGTCTCCACCCCGTCGAGGGCGGCAAGGGCCGCGCGCTTGTCGTGGGTGCCGAAGGTCGGCAGGAAATCGGAGATCACCTCCAACCGGGTTCCGGCGATCATGTCGGCGGTGAAGCGGACGAGGGCCGGGTCGACGTCCGAGGCGTAGGAGTATCTGTTGACCAGGAACGATTCCAGGTCGCTGCCGAGGCGGCGCGTCCGTTCGACCAGCCAGGGGGCGTACGTGAGCGTGCGGACGGCGGTGGGGGCCGCCCGGCGCACCATCCGCCCGATCCTGGCCAGCCCGAAGTCGACCTGTTCGAAACCGCCCGCGCTCGTGGAGACCAGCCCGACCCCCAGGACCCGTTCGGCGTACAGCCGGGGACGTCGGTCGGCCAGGGCCATCACCGTCATGCCCCCCATGGAGTGCCCGACGAGCACGAGGGGTCCGTCGGGGGCGACAGCCTGGATCACGGCCCACAGGTCGTCGCCCAGTTGGTCGATGGTCGAGGTCTCGCGCGCGCCGGCGCCGGACCTGCCGTGCCCTCGCTGGTCCCACAGGACCAGCCGGTACCGGCCCCGCAGGGCCCGCCGCTGGAAGTGCCAGGAGTCCAGGGACAGCGCGTAGCCGTGGCACAGGACGACGGTCGGGGGATCGGTCACGGTCTCGTCCGGGTCGTCGACCTCCACGTGCAGACCGGTGCCGTCGGTGGCGCGGACGGTCAGGCAACGGCCGCGCAGGGTCCCGAAGCCCTCCTGGTCCCCCGGCTCGTCCGAGTCGTCGGTGCCGTCCTGGGGGCGGTTCAGCCGCAGCAGAGGGCGGCCCATCGCCGCCCTCTCCGCCGCGAGTCCCAGGGCCGCACCGACCCCGGCCGCGGCCAGGCCCCATCCCAGGGAGGCCAACCCCACTGTCGCCCTGCCGGTCCGGCTCATGACCCCGCGCCCCCGGCGGGATCGAGGGCCCGGTGGATCCGCGGAACCCGGGAGCCCAACCTGGTGACGATCTCGTAGCTGATGGTCCCGGCGGCCCGGGCCCAGTCCTCGGCCGTGGGCCCGCCGTCGAGGCCGTCCCCGAAGAGGACGGCGACGTCCCCCGAGCACACCCCGGTGCGGTTCTCCGGGTCGGCCAGGTCGAGGACCGACTGGTCCATGCAGATCCTGCCCGCGATCCGGTGGCGCCGGCCCCGCAGCAGCACGGGTCCGGTGCCGCTCGCGTGGCGGGGCAGGCCGTCCCCGTAGCCCAGGGGGATCAGGGCGAGGGTCGTGGGGGCCGGGGTGGTGTACGTGTGGCCATAGGACACCCCCGCTCCGGCGGGAACCCTCTTGACCTGCGCTATCCGTCCCATCAGCGTCATAGCGGGCCGCAGCCCGAGTTCGGCCGGACCGGCGACCTGGGGCAGGGGGGACAGTCCGTAGACGGCCAGCCCGGGGCGCACGAGGTCGAAATGGGTGTCGGGGCGGGTCAGCACGGCCGCGGAGTTGGCAAGGTGCCGGACCTCCAGCTCTGCCCCCCGACGCTCGGCCAGGTCCACGGCCTGCCGGAAGGCCGCCAGCTGGCTGTCGGTGAGCGGATGCCCGGGGACGTCGGACAGGGCAAGGTGCGAGAAGGCGCCCACGACCCTCAGGCAGCCCTCGGCCTGCAGCTTCAGGGCGTGATCCACCAGGTCGGGCCAGTGGGCCGCGACGGCGCCGTTGCGGTGGAGCCCGGTGTCGATCTTCAGGTGGACCCGGGCCGTCACGTTGTGCGCTGCGGCGGCCCGCGCCACCTCGTCGAGGATCCCGCGGCGGCTGATCCCCAGGTCGATCCCGGCGGCCACCGCCGGGCCGTAGGCGTCGCCCGGGACGGTCAACCAGGCCAGGACGGGAACGCTCAGCCCGGCGGAGCGCAGCGCGAGCGCCTCGGAGATCTGGGTGACCCCCAACCATCCGGCCCCCGCGCCGAGGGCTGCGCGGGCCACGGGCAGCATGCCGTGCCCGTAGGCGTCGGCCTTGACGACGGCCATGACCGAGGCCGGGCCCGCCCGTCGGACGAGGGTCGCGACGTTGTCGCGGACGGCCTGCAGATCGATCACCGCGCACGAGGGCAACCCGGCCGGCATGGCCGGGCCCGACGGCCGGCCGGCGTCCGGGCGCAGGCCGGTGTCCGGCGGCGGCACGGCGTCCGGCTGCCGGTCCTCGGGTGGGGGAACTGTGGCGGTCATCGGGTTCAGTCTGTCAAAACCCGCAGGACCGCAGGGCAGGGACCCGGGGACAGTCACAGTGTGCGCCCATCGGTCACCGTCCCGATCCGGGATCCTCGACCACGGATCCGGCATACCCCGCTGTTCCGGCTCCGAACGGGCGTACCGCTCTGCCCAGGATCTGTCCGACGGTCGCCCCGAGGGCGTCGGCGACCGCGCCTGCCGTCACCGGTCCCCCCACCGCGACCGGCCCGTCCGTCGCCGGGCTGTCTGTCGCCGGCCCGACCGCCGTCACCGGTCCGTCGGGTCCGGACGGCGCTGTCCCGGCCCCCGACGCCCGCAGCGCGGCCCGGCCGTGGACGGCAGCGGCGACGGCCCCGGCGTCCAGGGGATCCAGGCCCGCGGCCAGGAGTGTTCCGGCGATCCCCGCCAGGACGTCGCCGCTGCCCGCGGTGGCCAGCCAGGCCGGGGCGCCTCGCTGGACGCGGGCTCGCCCGTCCGGGGCCGCCAGGAGGGTCGCAGCACCCTTGAGCAGCACGCAGGCCCCTGTGAGGCGGGCGGCCCGCCGGGCGTGCTCCAGGGGGTCCTCCAGAACCTGCGCGCGGGTCACGGCCGTGTCCGAGAGGGCGTGCAGCAGGCGGGCCAGTTCCCCCGCGTGCGGGGTCAGCAGGGTTCCCGGCCCGCAGGGCTCCCCGCGCGCCACCCGGGCCGCGAGGATCGGCAGGGCGCCGGCGTCCACGACGCAGGGCAGGCCGCCGGCCAGGGCCTGCGCGACCACCCCGCCCTGGCCGTCCTGCGCCGTCGGGTCGACGCCGCTGCCCAGCACCCAGGCGTCCACCCGCCCGGGAGCGGTGACGGCCTCGGGACACGCCGCGAGCACCAGGTCTGCGACGGCTCGGGGCCCGTGGTGCCGGACCAGACCGGCGCCGGAGTTCAGGGCCCCCCGGACCGCCAGCACGGCAGCCCCCGGATAGGTCTCGGAGCCGGCCGCGACGCCGAGGACCCCGCGGGTGTACTTGTCGTCCTGCGGCCCGGGCACGGGCCACAGGCGGGCCAGATCGGCCGTCTCCAGGCTCGTCAGGGCCTCGTCCGGGTCCAGCCAGGGCCCCAGCCCCAGGTCCACGAGCACGACACGGCCCGCGGCCGGGGCTGCCGGGGGCAGCAGCAGACAGGGCTTGAGGGCCCCGAAGGTCACGGTGGTGTGGGCCCGCACGTGGCCGGCCGGGGTACGTCCCGTGTCGGGGTCGACACCGCTGGGCAGGTCGACCGCCACGGTGAGGACGCCGAGCGGGACGGCGCCCACGAGGGCCGCCGCCGGTTCGCGCAGGCCGCTGCTCCCGCCCAGGCCCACGAGCCCGTCCACCACGAGATCGGCCCGGGCGACGGCGCCCAGCGCGGCAGCGAGCCCTCCGGCGCTGCTCCGCCCACCGGGTCCGTCCCGCCCACCGGGTCCGTCCCGCCCACCGAATCCGTCCAGCCCACCGAATCCGTCCAGCCCGCCGGGTCCGTCCAGCCCGCCGGGTCCGTCCCGCCCGCCGGGTCCGTGCTGCCCACCGGTCCCGTTCCGGCCGGGGGAGCCCCGGTCGCCGGGATCGTGGGGGCAGCGCAGGACCCGCCCGCCCGCAGAGCGCAGGGCCGCGAGCCCGGCCTCGTGGCACCGCGGCGCCGTCAGGATCGCGGTGACGTCCACGCCCCGCGCGCGCATCCGGGCGCCGGCCCACAGGGCGTCGCCGCCGTTGTTCCCGGGCCCGACCAGCAGGACGGCCCGGGCCCCCGTGACCCTCCCGCGACGTCGGCGCAGCAGGGCCGAGCACTCGCGGGCCAGACCGGCTGCGGCCCGCTGCATGAGCGCCCCCGGAGGGGTCCGCGCCAGGAGGACCTCTTCGGCCCGACGGATCTGGTCGGTGCTGTGGGCCCTGAGCATGCTCGTCCTCTCCCGACGGCGCGCAGGGCGACGGCGGAGCAGGTGGCGGGGGTGGAGCGCGCTTTCACTCCACGGTGACGGACTTGGCCAGGTTGCGGGGCTGGTCGACGTCGAGTCCCTTGGCCGTGGCCAGCTCGCAGGCGAAGACCTGCAGCGGCACCACGGAGACCAGTGGTGCCATGAGGGTCGGCACCTGCGGGATCCGGATCACCTCTGATGCGAAGGGGAGCACCTCGTCGTCGCCGTCCTCGGCGATGACGATGGTACGGGCGCCCCTGGCGTTGATCTCCTGGATGCTGGAGACCACCTTGTTGTGCAGGGAGTCCTTGCCCCGGGGCGAGGGGACGATCACGAAGACGGGTTGCCCGGGTTCGATCAGGGCGATCGGGCCGTGCTTGAGTTCCCCGGCCGCGAAGCCCTCGGCGTGGATGTAGGCGAGTTCCTTGAGCTTGAGCGCGCCCTCCATCGCCACGGGGAAACCGACGTGGCGGCCCAGGAACAGCACCGACCGGGTGTCGGCCATCCACCGGGCCATGGTCCGCACCTGTTCGAGACCCTCCAGGACCTTCTGGATCGCGCCCGGCATGGTCCGCAGGTCGGCGAGGATCGCGGCGATCTCGTCGTGGTACTTGTTGCCGCGCAGCTGCGCCAGGTACAGGCCCAGCAGGTAGCAGGCTGTGATCTGGGCGAGGAAGGCCTTGGTCGAGGCGACGGCGATCTCCGGGCCCGCGTGGGTGTAGAGGGCTGCGTCCGATTCCCTCGGGATCGTCGAGCCGCGGGTGTTGCAGATCGCGATCACGCGCGAGCCCTGCTCGCGCGCGTGACGCACCGCCATGATCGTGTCCATGGTCTCCCCGGACTGGGAGATCGCGACGACGAGGGTCCGGGAGTCCACGACCGGGTCCCGGTAGCGGAACTCGTGGGCCAGTTCGACCTCGACCGGGATCCGGCACCAGTGCTCGATGGCGTACTTGGCGACCATCCCGGCGTAGGCGGCCGTCCCGCAGGCCACCACGACGATCTTGTTGATCCCGCGCAGGACGGACTCGTCGATCCGCAGCTCGTCCAGGGTCAGGTGCCCCTCGCCGTCCGTGCGACCGCGAAGGGTGTCGGCCACGGCCCGCGGCTGTTCGTTGATCTCCTTGGCCATGAAGTTGGGGAAACCGCCCTTCTCGGCCGCTGCGGCGTCCCAGTCGACGGCGTACTCGCGCCCCGGGGCGGTGTTCCCGTGGAAATCGGTGATGGTGACGGTGCTCGGGGTGATCGTCACGACCTGGTCCTGGCCCAGTTCCACGGCCCTGCGGGTGTGTCCGATGAAGGCCGCGACGTCCGACCCCAGGAAGTTGGCCCCCTCGCCGAGCCCGACGACCAGCGGGGAGTTCCTGCGGGCGCCCACGACCGTGTCCGGGACGTCGGCGTGCACCGCCAGCAGGGTGAAGGCGCCCTCCAGGCGGCGGGCGACGTCCTGCATGGCCCGGGACAGGTCGCCGCAGGCAGCGTGGGCCTGCGCCAGCAGGTGGGCGGCCACCTCGGTGTCCGTCTCGCTGACGAACTCGATCCCCGCCTCGTCGCGCAGCTGCGCCCTCAGCGCAGCGAAGTTCTCGATGATGCCGTTGTGGACCAGGGCGATCCTGCCGGCGGCCGCCAGGTGGGGGTGGGCGTTGGCGTCCGTCGGGGCTCCGTGGGTGGCCCACCGCGTGTGCCCGATCCCCGTGTTCGACCTCGGAAGGGGGTCGTCGTGCAGTGACTGCAGGAGCCGGGCGAGTTTGCCCGAGCGTTTCCTCGCGACCAGACCTTCCGGGGTGAGCAGCGCCACCCCGGCGGAGTCATAGCCGCGGTACTCCATTCGGCGCAACCCGTCGAGGATCACGTCCAGGGCCGAGGCGTCGAGATCGGGTGCTCCCGCGTATCCCACGATTCCGCACATGCCGACAGGGTAGTGGCGGCGGTGGGGTGCTCTCCGCCCTCCCCCGGCGACATCACCCGCGCTTCACCCGTGCGGAAGCGGATCCGCTGTGACCGTCGCCACCCGGTGCGGTGCTGCGCGGCCTGCGGAACGGTGGAGAATCGCACTATGTCGAGTCCGCCGATCCGGTCCCTGCCACCGACGCCGCCGAGCGGGTCGGCCCCAGCAGGGCCGCCCCCGGAGGACCCCACCTCGACAGGCGGTTCCTCCCCTTTCGTGGAGTTGGACCGACAGGCCTGGAGTCGTCTGTCCCGCAACACCCCCCTGACCCTCACGGAGGACGATCTACAGAGCCTGAGGGGCCTGGGGGAACGGCTCGACCTGCGGGAGGTCGAGGAGGTGTACCTGCCCCTGTCCCGTCTGCTCAACCTCTACGTCGCCGGCACGCAACAGTTGCGGGGCGCGACGTCCCGGTTCCTGCAGGGCGGATCGGAGCGCACCCCCTTCGTGATCGGCATCGCCGGGTCCGTGGCGGTCGGCAAGTCCACGACCGCCAGGATCCTGCGCGAACTGCTCTCCCGGTGGCCGGACACCCCCAGGGTCGAACTCGTGACGACCGACGGCTTCCTTCTGCCCAACTCCGAACTCACCCGCCGGGGGATCCTCGACCGCAAGGGCTTCCCCGAGTCCTACGACCGGCGGCGGCTGCTGCGGTTCGTCGTGGACGTGAAGTCGGGTCTCGACGAGGTCAGGGCCCCGGTGTACTCCCACTTGACGTACGACATCGTGCCCGATCAGGAGGTCGTCGTCCGGCGCCCGGACGTGCTCATCGTCGAGGGGCTGAACGTGCTGCAGCCCGCCGTCCCGCGTCTGGACGGTCGGCTCGGGACGGCCCTGAGCGATTTCTTCGATTTCTCGCTGTACGTCGACGCCCGGATCGACCATGTGCGCTCCTGGTACGTGGAGCGATTCCTGGGCCTGCGCCAGACCGCGTTCGCGCGGCCCGAGTCCTATTTCCGCCGGTACGCTTCCCTCTCGGACGCCGAGGCCACCCGGCGTGCCCTGCAGATCTGGCGGGACATCAACGAACGCAACCTGCTGGAGAACGTGCTGCCCACGCGGCCGCGCGCGACGCTGGTCATGACCAAGGACAGCGGCCACGCCGTCCGCAGGATCCGGCTGCGCAAGCTCTGAGAACCCCTCCCACCGCGCGAATCCCGACCCACCGCGCGAACCTCAACCCACAGCGCGAACCTCAACCCGCCGCGCGCAGGACCTTGGCGATCGAGGTGTACCCCTTGGTCTTCGCGTGGGCCGCGGGCGACGACGCCGAGATGTACAGGTACGGGGTGGAGGGAGTCACGGTCCCGGAGGCTTTGAACCCCTTGGCCAGAAGGTGTTTGACCATGGTGAGGCTCCTGGACTCGACCGCGGGGTAGAGGGCAGAGGGCTGTTTGCGCGCGCCCCGGGCCAGGAGCAGGTCCACCGCTGCCACGGACTTGCCCTTGATCGCGGCTTCCAGGGGGGTCAGCGAGTAGTTCTTGTCGGGGAAACGGGTGTCGGGCTGGGCCCCGGCTGCCAGGAGGACCTTCAGGACCTCGACGGCGCCCGACGCGGCGGCGGCGACGATCGGCGACTGCCCGTCGCGGCCCACCACCTGGAGCCCGGCCCCGTGCGCGAGCAGCGCCCGGGCCGATTCCGCGTCGTCGTTCAGGGCTGCGGCCTGCAGGGGCGTGTAGCCGCGGGACTCGTCCGAGGCCCACGAGAGGTTGGCGTCGGCCCCGGCCTCCAGCAGCGCCGTGACCGCGGGGGAACAGCCGCTCCAGATCGCCAGGACGAGGGGCGGGCTGGTCCGCGCATCGTTGAGGTCCTCGGCGTCCACGCCGTGGAGGGCTTGTCCGAGGGCCGAGAGGTTTCCTTCGATCACAGCTCTCAGGACGGGGTTCTCCTGGGCTGCCGCCCGCTGGTCGTCGGCGACAAGATGCGAGGCCGCGCCGCAGCCGAGGGTGGGTGGGGCCTCGTCGGAGGTGCCCTTGCGCCGAGAGGTCGCAGGGTCCTGCGTGGGGGTCGGGGAGCCGGAGGTCGTCGGCGTCGCCGAACCCGAGGCCGTGGTCGTGGGAGCGGCGGAGGTGCTCCCGGTGGGCGCCGAAGGCGCTGCCCCGGTGCTGCCGGGGCCGGAGCACCCGGTCAGCAGCAGAACCGCCAGCGCAGCGGCCACCCCGATGGTCCGTCCCACAGCTCCTCCAGGTATTTCCGAGTCCGGAAGTGTTCTCGGGTCCGGCGTCCGGGCCGGTGGCTCCGGAGCACCGACCGACCTGGGTCACAACACGTCCGGCCCCGCAGGCGCAGAACCTGCAGGGCCGGAGTGTTCGCGGAGAGAACCCGCTTACCGCTTGCTGTACTGGGGTGCCTTGCGGGCCTTCTTGAGACCGGCCTTCTTGCGCTCCTTGACCCGGGAGTCACGCGTGAGGAAGCCGGCCTTCTTCAGGTTGGGACGGAGGGCGTCGGCGTCGATCCCGTTCAGGGAACGGGCGATCCCCAGACGCAGGGCACCGGCCTGACCGGAGGTGCCACCGCCCTGGATCCTTGCGACGACGTCGTACCGGTCCTCCAGCTCTGTCACCCGGAAGGGCTCCTTGACCAGCTGCTGGTGGACCTTGTTCGGGAAGTACTCCTCCAGGTCCCGACCGTTGATCCGCCACTTCCCGTCACCGGGGATCAGGCGGACCCGCGCGATGGCCTCCTTGCGGCGGCCCGTCGCAGCACCCGGCACGGTGACGGCAGCATCACCGGTGTGGGTCTCGGGGGTACTGGTGCTGTAGCTGCTCGGCGCATCCTCGGTTTCGAGGACGTCGACCTCGCTCTCGGGAGTGGTCTCGTCGGCCACGGTTCTCCTCGTGTTCCTTGCGTTCGGTGGGGTAGGCCGTGGCTTACTGCGCGACCTGCGAGATCTCGAACTGCTGCGGCTTCTGGGCCGCGTGCGGGTGTTCCGGGCCGGCGTAGATCTTGAGCTTGCTCAGCTGCGCCCGGCCGAGGGTGTTCTTGGGGAGCATTCCCCGGACCGCCTTCTCGACCGCGCGCGTGGGGTGCTTGTCCAGCAACTCCACGTAGCTGACGGCCCGCAGTCCACCCGGGTAGCCCGAGTGGCTGTACGCCTTCTTCTGTTGCAGCTTCGAGCCGGTCAACGCGATCTTCTCGGCGTTGACCACGATCACGAAGTCTCCGGTGTCCATGTGGGGGGCGAAAATCGGCTTGTGCTTGCCCCGCAGCAGGATGGCGACCTGCGAGGCGAGCCGGCCGAGCACGACGTCGGTCGCGTCGATGACGTGCCAGCGGCGCTCGACGTCGCCGGGCTTCGGGGTGTACGTACGCACGGTCGTAGCCTTCGTCCTCATCCGAATGGGGTTCAGGCCCAGCACACCGTTCGACACTTCGACGGCATCCATGGGCAGAACAGGTCGTCTGCGGAGAAACCGTACCGGTGTACCGACGGCGTTTGCCGGACTCGCGCTCCCACACACCCGCATCGACGTAAGTCACCCGTCGATGAAGACATGTAGAGCACAACGGCTTGCCAGGTTACCGGCGGGCAGTCCGAGGGTCAAAACGCGGCCCTCGGCGTGGTGCGACACGCCGACGGCCGCAGCACTGTTCCTCGGCCCCTCCCCTCCTCAGCCCTGGTGCCGGAGCCGCAGCCCGATCACGAGTGGATCATGGTCGCTGCTGCGGAACCGATCGGGCGCGTACAGCGACAGCTGCTGTTCTGCGGTCCGGTAGGAGGTGGTGTAGTCCAACGCCGAGGGCTCGTCGGCGTTGAGGTGCACCTCCGCAGCCCCTGTGACCTGCCCTCGCAGCGCCCGGGAGGCCAGGGCGTGGTCCAGGTACCCCCACTGCCCGTCGAAGACGTACGAGTACGCCCTGGAGCCCGCGGAGGCCCGGACCAGATCGGTGTACCCGGCCTCGCGCAACGCCACGACCGGGTCCTCCTGCGCATAGGAGTTGAGGTCCCCCAGGATCAGCACATCGGGGTCCTGGGCCCCCGGCACGACGGTGTCACGGACGAAGCCCTCCAGGGCGTGCGCCTGCTCGACACGGGTCGCGTTCCAGCACCCCTGTCCGTCCTGCGTGTCGCCGTCCGTGTCGCCGGCTGCCGGGCAGCTGCCCTTGGACTTGAAGTGGTTGGCCACGACCGTGAGGACGGCCCCCCGACGGGTCCGGAAGCTCTGGGCCACCGGAGGGCGCTGGAAGACACCGGAGGTCCGTTCCGTCCAGGTTCCCTGCGGCACGGGAGCTACTTTCCCGGGCCGGTAGAGGATCGCGTTCTTGATGGCATCCGTCCCCGCGGCGTTCGCCACGCCCGTGGCAGTGTCCACGTCGATCGAGTCCCAGGTGCCGGCGCCCTGCGCCGCGTTCAGGCGGTCCACGAGGTCCTGCAGGGCACTGCCCGGGCCGTAGCCGTCGTTCTCCATCTCCAGCACCGCGACGACGTCGGCGTCCAGGGAGGCGAGTTCCGCCACCGTCTTGGCGGCCTGGCGGGCGAACTCCTGGGCGTTCCGCGCGCCGCGGCACTCCACGACCTCACCGTCCACCCCCGCGCGGCAGCCCTTCGCACCGAAACTGTCGAAGTAGTTCAGAACATTGGCGGAGGCCACCCGGACGTCGGCGGGCCCCACCCGCACGGGTCCGGCAGGCCGCGGGTTGCCGGCCGCGAACACCGCCCGTCCCCCGAGCGCGCCCTCCGCCCGCAGCCGGAAGGCGTCCGGCGAGGCGGAGTTGCCGCCCCACGTGTAAGTGAGCACCCCGACGGCGCCTCGCAGCACATCCCCGCCCCGCAGGGTGTTGTCCGCCGACAGGGGCCGACCGGCCCTGCCCAGGACGATCGGATCTGGGTTCTGGACGTTGGTGCCATCGTCGACGATCAGCCTGTCGAGGTCGTTGGCCCGCTGCAGAGCCGCCCGGCGAGGATCGTCGGGCCGGTAAACGGACGTCGGCTGGGACAGCCGGTCGCCCGAGGTGACGACGACCTGACCGAACCGCGCGAGCTGATAGTGCTCCGTGACGTACAGACGTTGAGGCAGGCGTACGAGCATCCCCTCCAGGCGCTCCAGGTCCTGCGCCGAGGTCACGGGCAGTCGCAGGGACGTCGGCCGCAGCACCGATGCCGACAGCGCCCCCGAACGTCTGTTCGCCGAACCGACCGGATCGGTGGGGCAGTGGCGCAGGTCGTCGACGGAGACCTGGGTCTGCCCGTGGTACTCCGACACGACCCCCGTCACCTGCACGGTCTCCCCGAGGGCCACGGTGTCGGCGTTGCCGTGGAAGACGAAGAGCCCATCGGAGGTGCTCGTGTCCCCGTCGGGCTCCCCCTGCAGGGAGAACCCGCGCAGCGCCGGCGAGGGCCCCTCGTGGTCCCCGACGACGGTCCCCCGCACCGTCACCGTCCGACCGACCATCGCCGAGAGGTCGCCGCTGCCCTGCACGGCCCCGACGGGCGTCGCAACGGCGGAGCAGGGCGACTCCTGGGCAGGGGTCCCCTGGGCGAGGGCACCCTGGGCGAGGGCCCCCGGGACCGCCACGCCCAGGGGCACCACGGCCAGCGCTGTCGCGGCCAGGGCCAGGGCTGCCGGACGGATCCGGCCCGACGGGACGGCCGAACTCCCCACGGGCGGCCGGGCCCGTCTCGGACCGGGGAACGGCGAGGGGAACAGGCCCACGGGAAAACCTCCATCGCATCGGTGCACGTGTCCGAAGGGTGCACATCATCGGGTGACCCGACGGTGAACGGAGGGGTCACCATCACCCACCTGACGATGGATCCTTCCCCTCGAGAACCCGGACACCCGACAGCGCCGGGCCATAATCATGCGCCGAGGCGGCGGGAAGGTGCACGAGGACAGGATCCCGGACGGCTACGGCTACCATGCCCAGGCAGGCCGGTCGGGGTCGAAGGTGGGCACAGGTGATGGAGTTCCAGCAGATCGGGGTGCACCACCCGGCGGCAGAAAAGGTGCGGGACATCCAGAACAACCGCGCCCCGAACCCCCGCCGATTGTTCGTTGCCGAAGGGCTGTACGAGAACAACGTCGTCCTCACCTACGACGTCGAGGTCGACACGTTCTTCTGGTGCCCGGAGATGACGTACTCGCACGAGGCCGAAAAACGCGCGGCGCAGCTGGCCGAACGCGCCCGGCGGTCGTACCAGGTCTCGGCGCGAACGATGGGGCGGCTGGCCGAGCGCCCCAACCCGGACGGCCTGCTGTCGATCGCGGCGCTGCCGCAGTGGAGCCCGGACACCCTCCCGCTCTCCGACGACGCCCTGATCCTGGTGACCGATGGGGTCGAGATCCCGGGCAACCTCGGAACCCTCCTGCGCACCCTCGACGCGTGCAACGCCGAGGGCCTGGTGATGACCAACCGACGCACACGGATGACTCACCCGAAGGTGCTGCGCAGCTCGCAGGGCATGAGCACCAAGGTGCCCTCGTTCGAGTTCGAGGACACCGGGGAGGCGATCCGGTGGCTGCGCAGCCGACGGTTCACCGTTTACCTGGCCGATACCGACGAATCAACCCATTATCGGCACTGCCACTACGCGGGCCGGACCGCCCTCGTCGTGGGCAGCGAACGCTACGGGATCTCGCAGCCGTGGCACGACGCCGGCTTCGCCAGGGTCGGCGTGCCGATGCTCGGAGCTGCCGACTCGCTCAACGTGGCCATCTGCGCGTCGGTCCTGCTCTACGAGGCGCGCGCCCAAAAAGACGGCTGGTGAGACGCACCTTCAGGAACAGGGAAGAGTCCGTACGGCGCGCGACTGGCGGACCCGGGCCCTCAGAAGATGATCGGGCGGGTAGTCCACGCGGACGAGTTCCAGCCCGTGCGCCGGCATCACGACCACCCCCGGATCCCGCAGACCCGCAGCCTGGACCCTCGCGGGCCAGCCGACGTCCCGACGGTGATCGCCCACGGGCACCAATGCCCCGACCAGAGCCCTGACCATGGAATGGCAGAAGGCGTCGGCGCTCACCCTGGCCACGACCAGCCCCTCGGCGTCCCGCTCCCACAGAAAATGCAGCAGGGTCCGCACGCTCGTTGCGCCCTCCCGGCGTTTGCAGAACGCCGAGAAGTCCCGCAGTCCCAGGAGCGCCGAGGAGGCCTCGCGCATCGCCCCCAGATCCAACCGGCCGGCTCGAGGCCGCAGGGCCAACACGTCCCGACGACGCAGCGGGGGAACACCCGTCGGATCGTCACAGATCCGGTAGGCGTAGTGCCGCCGAAGAGCCGCGAACCGCGCATCGAACCCCGGCGGCGCCTGCGCCACCGCCCGGACCCGCACGTCGGCGGGCAGGATTCCCGCGAGCCTGCGCAGCAGGAAAACCACCGGGTCCGCACCACCTCCGCCGGGCAGAGCCGGCCACAGGCCACGCGGCAGATCCACATGACAGACCTGGCCACAGGCATGAACACCCGCGTCGGTGCGCCCGGCCACCACAAGACTCAGCTGCTCTGCCGGAAGCCTGAGCACGCGCGCCAAGCCCTGGGTGAGCGTGCCCTGCACGCTGCGCTGCCCCGGCTGCACGGCCCAGCCGCAGAAGTCCGTGCCGTCGTAGGCGACGTCGAACCTCAGCCGCACGTTCCCACCCTCCTGGGGGAAAGAGCGCGCCCCCGGCTCCGGGATCCCACCCCGACCGGGCCGGTCCACGTCAGCGGACCGGTCGGTCGGGGCGTTCTCCCGGTTTCCGGGGGCGTTACGTCGTTTCACCGCAGGGAACTGCTCAGCTGTCCTCGGCGGGGGCCTTCACGGCCTCGGCGGCCTCGTCGGCTGTGTCGGCCTTCTTCTCGGCGGGCTCGTCCTTCGCCGCAGAATCCCGCTTGGCTGCGGACGCCGTGGCGGCCTCGGCCTCGGCGACCGTGGCCTTCTTGGGGCTCAGGGGCTCCAGGACCAGCTCGATGACCGCCATGGGGGCGTTGTCGCCCTTGCGGTTACCGATCTTCACGATCCGGGTGTAACCGCCCTGCCGCTGTTCCATGGCCGGCGCGATCTCGGTGAACAGCTCGTGCACGACGGTCTTGTCCCGCACGATCGTCATCACCTTGCGCCGAGCGGCCAGGTCACCGCGCTTGGCGAAAGTGATCAGCCGCTCCGCGAGGGGACGGACCCGCTTGGCCTTGGTCTGGGTGGTGGTGATGCTCCGGTGGGCGAACAGCTGCGTGGCCAGGTTCGCCAGGATCAGCCGCTCGTGGGCGGGGCCACCCCCGAGACGCGGACCCTTGGTGGGCGTGGGCATGTCTGTCGATCTCCTCGGTCAGTGGCGCGGGAACGCATCCGCGCTCAGGGGTTCAGAGCTGCTCGTCCTCGGCGAAGGACATGTCGTCGTCCGCACCGAAGCTGTCCACGACCAGGGCGGGGTCGAACCCGGGCGGGCTGTCCTTGAGAGCCAGGCCCATTCCGGCCAACTTCGCCTTGACCTCGTCGATCGATTTGGCGCCGAAGTTGCGGATGTCCAGCAGATCGGCCTCGCTGCGGGCGACGAGCTCACCCACCGTGTGGATGCCCTCCCGCTTCAGACAGTTGTAGGAGCGGACCGTCAGATCCAGCTCCTCGATCGGCAGGGCAAGATCCGCGGCCAGGGCGGCATCCGACGGCGACGGGCCCATGTCGATGCCCTCTGCCTCGACATTGAGCTCCCGGGCCAGGCCGAACAACTCGACGAGGGTCTTGCCCGCGCTCGCCATCGCGTCCCGGGGCTGCATGGACTGTTTGGTCTCGACGTCAACGATCAGACGGTCGAAGTCCGTACGCTGCTCGACCCGGGTCGCCTCGACCGAGTACCGGACCTTCAGCACCGGGGAGTAGATCGAGTCCACCGGGATCCGACCGATCTCCTGGTCCCCGGACTTGTTCTGGTTGGCCGAGACGTAGCCGCGACCGCGCTCGACGGTCAGCTCCATCTCGAGCTTGCCCTTGCCGTTCAGCGTCGCGATGTGCAGACCGGGGTTGTGGACCTCGACCCCGGCCGGCGGCGCGATGTCGGCGGCGGTCACGGTGCCCGGGCCCTGCTTGCGCAGGTACATGACCACGGGCTCGTCGTGCTCGCTGGAGACGACCAGCTGCTTGATGTTCAGGATGAGCTCTGTGACGTCCTCCTTGACCCCGGGGACCGTCGTGAACTCGTGCAGCACGCCGTCGATGCGGATGCTGGTCACCGAAGCGCCCGGGATGGAGGACAACAAGGTGCGCCGCAGGCTGTTGCCCAAGGTGTACCCGAAGCCGGGCTCCAACGGCTCGATCACGAAACGCGACCGATAATCGGCCACGACTTCCTCGGCCAGAGTCGGCCGCTGCGCGATGAGCATGTTCTTCTACCTCTCCTCTGGGCGCCCGCCATATGACGCCCGACGGATCTGCTGCCGGTCGCGTCCGCCCCCGCACGGACGCGCTGTCCGCCAGGCACGGGGAAACTCGTGCCCGGCGGACCACTCACCCTGTCGGGGCGGGATCGTTCTCCCGCCCCGACAGGGGTGAGGTCACTTCGAGTACAGCTCGACGATCAGCTGTTCCTGCACCGGGGTGTCGATGACCTGGCGGGCCGGCAGGCCGTGAACCAGGATCCGCATCCGGTTGGGGATGACCTCGAGCCAGGCGGGAACGGTGCGTTCCCCGGTCTCGGCCCGGGCGACGACGAACGGGGTCATCTCGATCGAGCTCGCCCGCACCTCGATGATGTCGTTCTCGCTCACCCGGAAGCTCGGGATGTCGACCTTGCGGCCGTTGACCACGAAGTGGCCGTGCCGGACCAGCTGGCGGGCCATGTCCCGGGACTTGGCGAAGCCTGCCCGGAACACGACGTTGTCCAAGCGGGACTCCAGGATGCGCAGCAGGTTCTCGCCGGTCTTGCCCTGCTTGTGGTTCGCCTCCTCGAAGTACCCGTGGAACTGGCGCTCCAGCACGCCGTAGATCCTGGCGGCCTTCTGCTTCTCCCGCTTCTGGAGCAGGTACTCGCTCTCCTTGATACGGGCCCGGCCGTGCTCACCCGGGGGGTAGGGCCGGATCTCGATCGGGCACTTCGGGGAGTCGCACTTG
>JAUPKJ010000364.1 GCA_030837505.1 Actinomycetota bacterium | reverse complement strand
TTCAGCGCCGGACCGCCGTTCTCGTCCTGTGCGATCGGGCAGAGACGTATCTCAGTTACCTGCGTCAACGCCGTCCCGAACTGTTCGGCAGGCCGCCGGCTCCCACGAGTGTGCGAGACGTTACGGACGAGGAGGCGAGGCGTGCGGCCGTCGTCGACGTCGGCCGGGCCCGGGAGTGGCTGGAGTCCGATCGTCCCCTGGTAGTGGATCTGCGCGGCTCCTTCGCCTACGCGATCGCCCACATCCCCGGCTCCGTCAACATCGTCGATGAGCTCTTCGACGAACTGCTGCAGGGTGGTCTGCCGTTCGACAAGGACCGGCCGGTACTGCTCGCCTGCCCCGTCGGGGAAAGGTCCCGCCGGTACGTGGCGCTGTTGACACGGATGGGGCACCGCGACGCCCGCAGTCTGGAGGGAGGGATCGTCGCCTGGCGGGATGCGGACGCCCCCTTGGTGAGGACCTGAGATGCCCGGCACCGAACCGACGGGCTCAGCCCCTGATCCTGTCCCTGTCCCCGTCCACAGGATCGACGCGGACCGTGCCCTGACAGTGCCGGAAGCCCTGAGCGCACCGGAACAGGCCGATCGGACTCTGGCCGACCTGTTCACCTGGCACAGGGACGTGCGCTCCCAGTTCCCGATCCTGGACAACGCCCCCGGACAGGCTTACCTGGACAGCGCCGCGACCTCGCAGAAACCCCGAGCTGTGCTCGACGCCGTGCAGGAGTATCTGACGACAACGAACGCCAACGCGGACCGGGGCGGATACCGGTGGGCGAGCCGGACGACCAGGATCCTGAGGGACTGCGAACGCCAGGTCTCGGATTTCCTCGGGGCCCGGGGAATCGAGGAGTCGGCGGTCCATTTCACGTCGGGGACGACCGGCAGCCTGCAGAGCGTTGCCCTCGACTGGCTCACTGAGCACCTCGCCGACGGCGACGAGATCGTCGTCCCGCCGGCCGATCACCGGGCCAACTATGTGCCATGGTCGCTGGCCGTCGACCAGTTGGCCCGTCGGGGAACGAGAGTACGAATCGTACCGATGCCGTATGGGAGCAGCGGCGACTACGACCCACGGGCCCTGGCCGAACTCGTGAGCGATCGCACGCGCTTCGTAGCTCTCACTCATGTGCATCACGTGTACGGAGTGGACATGAACGTCCACCGGATCCGCGACGTCGTCGGTCCGGACACGGCGATCTGTCTGGACGCCGCGCAGAGTGTCGGGCACCTTCCGGTGAACCTGACAGAGCTCGACGTGGACTTCCTGGCCTTCTCCGGTCACAAGGCCATGGCGTTACCCGGGACGGGGGTCCTGTGGGCCCGCAATGTCCGGGGACGCCGTTTCGAACCGGCGGGCTGGCCGGGAACGCCGAACACCGTCGGGGTTGTCAGCCTGGCCGCTGCTCTGACCTGGCTGTCAGCGACCACGCCGCAGACCGTGGCCCGGTGGACGACGGCACTGACCACCCGGCTGACCGATTGGCTGGACCGTTCGAGCAGCTACCGGGTCCTAGGCTGTCAGCGGAGTCTTTCGGCCGATTCGACGGTTCAGCGCCGGACCGGGATCGTCTCCTTCCACCATGAGCGGATCAGCTCGACCGATCTCGGTTTCGTCCTGGCCGAACACGGTCTGATGGTCCGGGCCGATCGGCTCTGCCAGGGGCCGGCCGGACGGTCGGATCCGTCGGTCCGCGTGAGTGTGCATGCCTACACCTCGCCCGAGGAGATCGACCGGTTGATCGAGGTCCTGGAGAGCCTCGAGGCTCCGAGGCGGTGTCCCTGAACGATCAGCGATCCGAACGAAACGCCGAAGGATCTCGGGTTCCACGGGATTCCGGGCTCCGTGAGGTCCCGGGCTCAGGAGTGGCGGAACGCGCCGGTGTTCGACATTCCGGGTTCTGTGAGGGTCAGCGACTCCAGAACGGCCTCGGGCAGGTCCCGCTGAACCGATTGCAGGCGCCAGCGAGTGCTGAACCGCGCCAGGTGGGTGCCGTCGCTGCGCATGAGCACCTCGGTCTCGCGCTGGGAGTTCAGGGTCGCGACCCATTCGGGGCAGGTCCCCCGGGCCACGGTGTAGTCCAGGCGCTCCAGGGTCATGGGGCTGTTGAACTCGTGTCCCATCCGATGCTCTGCCACCTCGAACTGCATCGGTCCCACGGCTGCGAGCACGGGGGCCTGGTCGCCCCGGAGATCCGATCTCAACACCTGGACGACGCCCTCGTGGTCGAGTTGTTCGATCCCTCGGCGGAACTGCTTGTAGCGTCCGGTGTCCTTGACCCGGGCGATGGCGAAGTGCTCCGGGGCGAACATGGGCATCGGAGGGAAGGCCACGGGATCGCCGACGTGGAGGGTGTCGCCCACCCGCAGGGCCGCAGCGTTCACGAGGCCGACGATGTCCCCCGGGTAGGCCTTGTCCAGGCCGCAGCGCTCCCGTCCGAACAGTTGGTGGGCGTACTTGGTCGCGAAGGGTCGCCCCGTGGCGGAATGGGTGACGACCATGCCTCGTTCGAAAACCCCCGAGCAGATCCTCACGTAGGCGATGCGGTCCCGGTGCGCCGTATTCATCCCCGCCTGGACCTTGAAGACGAAGCCGCTGAAGGGCTCGTCCAGGGCGCGGGGAAGACCGTTGACGTCTCTGCGCGCCGGAGGGCACGGAGCGACGTCGACCAGGGTGTCCAGGAGGTTTCGAACACCGTGGTTGAGCACTGCCGATCCGAACAGCACGGGAGTCGTGCGGTGTTCCAGGAAGGCCGCCTGATCGTGGACGGCCTCGCTGAGCTGGAGCAGCTCGTGTTCCTCGAAGGCCGTCCGCCAGGCGTCCCCCTCGATGCTCTCGGCCGTATCGGCGTCGAAGTGCTCCTCGGGGGCCAGGGTCGCACCGCCGGCGGTGCGGGTGAAACGGTGGTAGATGCCGGTCGCCCGCTCCAGCAGCCCCCTGAAGTCCCCGGCGGTGCCCACGGGCCAGTTCAGCGGTGTAGGGCGCAGACCCGTGCGCTCCTCGATCTCATCGAGCAGTCCCAGGGCGTCCTGGCCGGGGCGGTCCCACTTGTTGACCAGGGTGATCACCGGGATCTTCCGGTGCCGACAGACCTCGAAGAGCTTCATGGTCTGGGTCTCCAGCCCTTTGGCCGCGTCCAGGAGCATGACGGCGGCGTCCACGGCGGAGAGCACTCGGTAGGTGTCCTCGGAGAAGTCCGCGTGTCCCGGAGTGTCCACGAGGTTGATGACGGTGTCGCGGTAGGTGAACTGCAGCGCGGCGGAGGAGACGGAGATGCCCCTGCTGCGTTCGAGTTCCATCCAGTCCGAGACGGTCGAACGCCGTCCGGCCTTGCCGTGGACCGCGCCGGCCTCCGAGATGACCCGCGCGTGAAGGGCCAGGGCCTCTGTCACGGTCGACTTCCCGGCGTCCGGGTGGCTGATCACCGCGAAGGTACGCCGCCGGCCCGCCTGTTCCAAGGCTGCGGTGGACCGGCCTACCGCCGGTTCACAGGGGTGGTTCGTCATCGGTTGTCTCCAGCGGACGGGCAGACCGCCACACCCGGCGGCCTCGTCGAATCTACCTCGCCACGGCACAGGGTCCGGTTCGGTGCGTTCTGTTCCGTACCACCGTTCCCTGCGAGACCAGGGCGACGTCCGATATCACCTGTTCCCTCCTTCACTGCACCGACCGTCCCGCCCGGGAGCGGTCCTGCGCCGTTACCGCTGCTATCAACCCTGCGAGCACAGATGCCGATCCATGGCGGGTACAGGTGAGATGCGCCGGATAGGAGTGCTGTCATGGCTGTCCAACGGTTCGTGGACCGGGTCGTCGCCTCTGTGAGCGTCCGGGCTGCGGTCGTCGCCTCGGTGCTGATCGCCGGAGTGGTGGCGGCCTGCGTAGCCACGATCGGAATCGCACAGACCTCCCTGATCGCGGACCGCGCCGAGTCCATTCACGACACGGGCGTCCTGACCACCGGGGACGTCGGACAGTTGCGCGAACTGGTGTGGCGGGCCAGGTTCAACTCCCTGTCCGCGACCACAGCGAGCGACGAAGCCACCACGGCCAAGTATCGCGAACAGTTCGAGAACGCTCTGGAGGAGATCCAGAAGACAGTGGAGATCTTCCGGGGTCGCGAGATCACCTCGGCCCAGAACACTGCCATCGAGGGCTTCACCACCTCGTGGAACGAGTACCTCGAGGCTAGAACTGCGGGACAGAAACTCAAGGCCGCAGGGGACACCGCAGGTTGGGAACGCAACCGGCAGGAGAAACTGACGCCGGCCACGGACGCTGCGATCACTGCCCTGAAGACTCTGCAGTCGTCCTCGTCGGACGCCGCGGGAGAGAGCCTCGACTCCGCCCTGTCGGCGGAATCACGCGCCAGGACGTTGATGATCGGGGTCCTCATCGCGGGTCTTGCGATCGCGGTTCTGATCGCCGGGTCAGCAGGGGCCGCCATCTGCCGGCCCCTGCGTCGGGTGGGCGAAGCCATCGGCGAGGTCGCCCGGGGCAATCTGACGGTCTCGGTGCAGGCGGAGGGCAAGAACGAGGTGGCGGGAATCGCCAGGGCGCTGAACGAGGCGACCAGCCGGATGCGCTCGGCGGTGCATGCGATGAAGGACACGACCGAGGTCGTGGAAAGAGGATCGGAAGCGTTGGAACAAACCAGTTCGGTCCTGGGAGAGCGTTCCCAGGAATCCTCGGTGCAGCTCAGAGGGGTTCAGGAGCAGTTGCATCAGATCGCGGACAGCGTTTCCAGCGTCTCAACGGGAGCCCAGGACCTGCAGACCTCGATCCGGGACATCGCGCGCAGCGCCGGGCAGGCAGCGACCGTGGCCGCCGGCGCCGTGGAGACCGCCGACAGCGCCGGCTCGATCATGGAACGGCTGGGGGTCTCCTCCTCGGAGATCGGAAACGTCGTCAAGGTGATCACGACGATCGCCGAGCAGACGAACCTCCTGGCCTTGAACGCCACGATCGAAGCCGCCAGGGCCGGGGAGAGCGGCAAGGGCTTCGCCGTGGTCGCGAACGAGGTGAAGGAGCTGGCCCAGGAGACCACGCGGGCGACCGAGGAGATCGGCCGTCGGGTCGATGCGATCCAGAGCGACACGGTGAACGCCGTTGACTCGATCAGCGGCATCAGCGAAGTGATCGGAACGATCAATGCCCATCAGTCCACCATCGCGGCGGCGGTCGAGGAACAGACCGCAACCGCGGCGACCATGGTCTCGGAACTGGCCAAGGCCTCCGAGGGGACCGGTCGGATCAGCGGCACCATCGATCCGGTCGTGGAAGGCGCCGAGGAGGCCCTCGGGTCGGCCTCCACGGTTCAGCAGGCCGCTGCGGAACTGACCGGTGTGGTCGGCCGCCTTCAGAAAATCGTCAGCGACTTCCGCTCCTGAGAGACCGGCAGGGCTTTCCGGACCGTGAGTATCGAACGGTGTGCGGTCATGTTCTGCGACCGCGCTGCGGAGCCCGCCCACGCACAGCGCGGTGCCTGTCATCGGATCAGTCGGCGCTGCAGGTCGCTGTGACGCCCTCTCCGGACCCACTGCCCTGGAAACCAAAGGTGGTCGACTTTCCAGCGCCCAGGGAACCGTTGTATGCGGCGTTGGTCACACTCACTGCGCCAGTGCTCTGATTGGTGGTGGCTCCCCACAGCGAGGTGATCCGACTCCCCGTGGGGAGAAGGAGAACAACCTTCCACTCGTTGATCGGCCCAACACCGGCGGTCACGATGACGTCGGCCACGAAGCCACCGTTCCAGGAACTCGAGACCTTGTAGGCGGCCGAACAACCCTGCTGCTCGCTCGGAGTCGTCGACGGGGTCGGGGTGGTCGGGGTGGGAGTCGGGGTGGGAGTCGGGGTGGTCGAAGGGGTCGGGGTGGGAGTCTGGGTGGTCTGGGTCG
>JAUPKJ010000363.1 GCA_030837505.1 Actinomycetota bacterium | reverse complement strand
GGTGGTCCGCGGTCGGTGCGGGTGCCGATCCCGGTGAAGTGCTGGTGGGAGCCCGCGACGTCGTTCTACCGGGATCCGGCGGCGATGTACGACTGGTACCTGGACCTGGCGAACTCGCACTCGACATCACAGTACGCGTCCGAACACATGGGCAGCTACCAGGACTACCAGGCCGTCATCGACAAGGCCAAGACCGGACAGAAGTACTACTGGTACCGGGCCGAATGCCGAAACGACACAGACCTCGCCGAATTCACGAAAGACAGCGTGGGCTCGGTGAACCTCCTGAAAGCCTTCCCCGTCCAGGACGGCGAACCCACCGTCCCCGTCCCACGAGTAGAACCCGACCAGGTCGCCCTACAAGCCTACAAGGAACTCGACCTCGTCGAACCGGCCCTGGACCGCAATCCGAAAGCCACCCAGGGCACCCATTCGGGCTTCACCCTGGTCAATATTCCGACCTGGTTCTGGGTCACCAATCCCCCGGCCCTGGGAACCCACGGCACCCGAACCGTCAGAGCAGAAATCGAACAACCCGGGGGGCAGACCCTGTGGGTCGAAGTCACCGCCCGCACCCAGGGCCTGACCCTGTCCTCCCCCGCCGCCGACTCCACCACCTGCCCCCTGAACAAAGCCCGCCGAGCCTGGGCCGAGGGCCTGACCGACGACCAAGGCTGCACCCTGCACTTCCACCACGCCTCCGTCGGCCTCCCCGAAGGCCACCCCGTCACCGCCACCATCACCTGGACCGCCACCTGGACCTCCACCCAGAACCCCACCACCCCCCAACCAGTCCCGAACGGCACCCAGACCATCACCAGCACCGTCCCGGTCCCCGTCGCGGAGATTCAGGCCCTCGTCACCAACATCGACTGAACGCCGCTCCCCCGGGGCGCCACGGCGATCGCGTTCCCACCACCCCCACAATCTCTCCGAGGGTCCGATCCGCAGGCCGGAACACGACCACCCCGAGGGCGATCACGCCGTCCAGCACGCTGACTGCTCACCGGGCACGGACGCCCGCCCGATCACTTCGACCGCTTCCGGACAAGCCCGACACTGACAGAAGAAGAGAACCGAGTCAGTATCCCCGTCGTGGAGGTTCAACAGGCGCCGACGCCTCGGAGCGACCGGCAGCAGGTGTCTTCAAGAAGAAACCCCAGGTCACACGACCAGGGGCTCACCAATCAGCGGAGGTCTGAGACTCGATCATCAGAACCAGGGACCACAGTTCATGATGATTAAATAGCGCTGCGCATCAACTGGACACTCGTACTGATAGGGAAAAGCTGCGCACTCGTACACGCGTGGGATTGCAATAGATGCGTACAGTGCCTCCACGAGTAACCAACTCAGCTGAGGAGACACGTGCGATGAGACGACGCCGAACGTTTTCCATAGTGGCCGGCGGAGCGGCAATATTCAGCCTTGCGGTCCTCTCCGGAAACTCGGACGTCACGGCTGCAGCCGACTCCGAGACGCCGAAGGCAGAGAAATCACGTTCAATTCCTCCCGGTCCCTGGAAGAATCAGGATCGCCTTCTCGACGCCGCCGACAGCGTGCGCGATGTCATGGAGAAGAAGGATCCGAGCTTCGCGGGGATTGTCATCGATCCCGACGCCAACATGTTCACGCTGTATGTGCATGGTCAGCCCAACGCCGCGAGCAGCAAGGTGTTGCAGGGGCAGAACCAAAAGGGCTTCCGGGTCGTCGTCAGGCAGGCGCCGTATTCCCGGGCCGGGCTCGACCAGGCGCAGGACACGCTGTGGCAGCAGCGCAACGCGCTGGGAATCGAAGCGGTGGTGGCCCGAGAGGACGGCACCGGTTTGGTTGCTGACGTTCGATCGTCCAGTACCAAGGCTGCGGTGCGGTCTGCGGACCAGTCCCTGAATACCGTCGCCGGCGTGCCTGTCACCGTCCGGCAGACGAGCTGGAAGCCGACGGGTGCCGACGGTACCCGACAGTCCGACACCTCGCCGTACTGGGGAGGCGCGCAAATATTCGCGGGAAATAAAGCGTGCACGAGTTCGTTTGCCGTCAGAGATGCACAAAGCACCTACCTCGTGACTGCAGGCCACTGTTTCAACGCAGGCACCACCGTCGAGAACGGTAGCGGCAAGCCGGTCGGAAAGGTGACCTTCAACGCGCTGACCTCAGGCAAGCGGCTCGACGCAGCGCTGATCAAGGCCCGCGCCCAAGGATACGTCTACGACGGCGCTTACAACGACGGCAATGGCTACCGAAAGCCGGTTGCAGGCTACCGCAGGCCTGCGGTCGGGATGTATGTCTGTCAGTCAGGGGCGTTCTCCGGCGTGACCTGCAACATCAAGGTGACATACATGGGGAAGCGCATCAGGCTCGACGAACCCGGTCGTCCGGTTGCGGTGACAGACGAGGCCGAGCAACAGAACCACACCGCGGCCGCCGGCGAGGGCGACAGCGGCGGACCGGTCTTCACCGTCTCACCGGATGACAACTACACACGTATGACGGTCGTGGGCATCGTAGGAGGCGGAGATCAGACCACTTTCACCACCTGTGTTGGCGTGCAGGAAAGAAAGTGCGCATGGAGGATCAACTTCGCCCGGTTCGACAACCTGAGGATCCAGGCCAAAATCACGGCCGTCCTCACCGCGCGCTCCTGACCGAGTCCCCCAGCGATGTACGGCAGCCACTGACGCGCCCGACCCGCCGCCTCGGCCGGAGTCAGGCTGTCGATTCCACCGACCGATTCCACCGACCCCGGACCGCGGCCCCTGAGCGGTCCTGGCAGGAGGCCTCAGGCCCGCCGGGCTGAGCGTCTGACGAGCGTGGCCGCCGAGATCGAGGCGGACGGTGGCCACGCGCTCGTCCACGCCGTGGACGTGACGGACGCGAGTCATTTCCTCCCCGGCTGCCTGCCGGGGTTGTCGAGAGCTGCTGTGAGATTGGCGAGGACACGGTCGAGGGCCGACTCGAAGAGGCCGATCTCCTCGGCGGAGAAACCTCGGTAGAACACCTCGCGCATGTCGTCGGAGGCGTCGGCGAAAGCTCGGAACATGTCGCGGGTCCGTGGGGTCAGCCAGAAGTCGGCGGACCGCCGGTCCTTGATCTGCTGTTCGCGCCGGACAAGACCGTCCTTCTCCATCCGGTCGAGCATCCGGGTCAGTGTGGAGCGTTCCAATGACGTGCGCCGGGCCAGTTCGGTGATGGTGACGCCGTCGCCCTGCCAGAGCGCGAAGATGATCCGCCCCTGGCCCGGGTTGAACTCCTCGATGCCGTGGGCGCGCAGCCGCTGCCCGAGCACCCGCCGGGATAGGTAGTGGACCTGGGAGAGCAGGAAGCCGCCCTGACCTCGGGGTTGTTCCGCTGATGCGCTCACTGTTCCGGCCACCAGAATCCGGTGTCCGTCAGGTACTTCTGGAACGCTCGGACCCGTTCGGTGTTCTCCGGCGACGCCGACGAGCACCACTGCTGGAAGAACCACGTCAGGTAGTGCTCGAACTGCTGCGGATCCCACTGCCCGAGGCCGAGTCCGAGGCCGCCCGCCGGGTCGTCGTAGGCGGTGATGATCTGATCCAGCTCGGCGTCGTCGGGCTCCCGATAAGTGCCCTGGTGGGTGACGTGTTCGGTCTTCAGCCGTCCCCGTGGAGGCTGATCGTCATCGAGCGGGTAGCCGAGCAGCACTGTGATCAGCGGGAACACCGAGGTCGCCGGCAGTTTCAGCTCGCGGTGCACCAGATCGGGCGGGTTGCGGTGCAGGCCGTTGGTGATGAGCGAGTCGATTCCGAGCGATCGGGCGGCAATCACGGCCGTCTGAGCAGCCAGCGAGGTGTCGATCGACGCCGTGACGAACCCGATGATGTTGTTCTCGTCGAAGGAACAGCCCAGACGTTCGGCGAGCAGGGTCAGCCGGTGGAAGTCCACGCAGAAGATCAGCGCGTGACTCGCCCGGTACCCGATGAGGGTCTGCATCCGCTCGTGGTCGTCGAGCACGATGATCGAGTAGCTCTGCCGGGCGGAGGCGTTCGCGGCCCGCACCGACGCGTCGACGATGGTCCGGACCGTCGCCTCCGGCACCCGTCGATCGCAGAAACGCCCGTGGACGGACCGCAGCGAGTGGACCGTGTCCAGGACAGTGTTCATAACGGTATCCCCCAGGTGATCTGCGTGTACATGCAACATATGCATATACACACAGTCCGTCAAGTCTGTCGCCGGACAGGCCCTCTCCCCAGGCCCCTCGTCCGGCAAGACGCTCGTTGCGCTCTCCCCCACGACACGATCACAGAGCGGATCCTTGATGAGTACCGTTCCTGACCCGACCCACTTCACCTCGGGGATCCACGCGCTCGGGGCCAGAAGACCGAGAGTGCCGGCGCGGTGGCCAGCACCGGTCGCCGTGAGCGAGCGGGTCGGGGCGTGCCGCCGGGAAGGCGGAGGCGACCCCTCCCGTCCTGGTGGCAGGCGCCCTCCTCACCCGGAGGTCAGGACTGTGACACGGCGGTCGGACCGCCGTGCCACAGTTGTTCGTCCGGAGTCGTTCGTCCGGTGGAGCGTCAGCCCGCGCTGCAGGAGACCGTCGGCAGTGCAGCCACTGTTGTTCCCGCCACTGTTGTCGCCGCCATCGGAGGCGCTGTCGACGGTGATATTGGGGTTGCCGGTGGTGATGGTGTCCCCGGGAGCGGGTTCGTGGTCCACCCGTACATCGCCAGGAACGCGTTCCCCGAAGGATGGAAGCTGCCCGAGAACGCGACAGAGGGTGCACGGCACCGGAACCGGTCCCGTCCGCGTGGCCGGGCCGGTGCCGGCGGGTCAGCCGGAGAGAACCGCGAGACGCAGGTCGGCTCCGCCCTCGTAGCTCCCGGTCAGCCCCGGACCGTCCGGCGCAGGGCCGAGCCTGCGCTGGACGGTCAGTTCCCAGGCGTCGCCGGTGATCGTGGTCCGGTCCGTTCCGTCCACCGCGGACACCGGCGCCTCGGGGTCGTGGGCCGGGACGTCGGGCGCGCCGTCACCGTGGGCCGTCGCAGTCGGCACGCGGACGACCTCGGTGCCGACGGCCTTCAGCAGACGCAGGTCGGCCTGCCGGCCACCACAGCGGATCGTGTCCAGCACCGTGGCGACGAAGACCGGGTCGCCGCAGGCGTCGTACACGTAGCGGGTGCCCAGAGCCGAGTGCTCCATCATGCCCACCAGGCTCGACCCGGCCCCCGCCAACGGCGCCCCCCGATAGGTCACCGGCACGAACAAGGTCTCCCCCGACGGCGACCCGAACAGGAAACACTCCAGACCGACCTGCCCGGCAGGGTCGTCCAACCGGAAGGACGCGACCGGGCCACGCCGGACCTGCCCGTCCCACCACGGCCTCGTACGCAGCCACGGTTCGATGAGTTCGTTCTTGCCCGGGGTGAGCGTCGCCTCGTGAAGCAGAGCCATGGCCCTACCGTATCCGCGACAGACCCCCTCATTGCCCTCCTCGGCCTGGACCTTGGAGATGACCTTCTCGTTCACCACCTCGTGCACCGTCGTCTCCGTCGCCCGGACCCGAGAGCGGATTCCGGGTCCGGGGTCCCCGAGTCCCCAAGCTCCAGGGAAGCGGTAGCCGGGGTGTCAGCGGGTCGTCGCGGGAGTCCTCGCCCCGGTTGTTGCGGGGGACCGAGGAAACTGCCGGAGAGGGCCTCTGAGCTCAAGGCGATGGTTCAGGTGGGACGTTGCGCCTGACGCTCGACATCAAGCAATGATTTGACTTGGATTCTGGTCATGGAAACCATGTCCCTGGCTGAGGCCAAAGCTCGACTGAGCGAGCTGATCGCGACGGTCTCCGGTACCTGGGAGCGGGTCGTGATCACGAAGAACGGCCGCCCCGCGGCAGTGCTCATGGCTGTGGAGGATCTCGAGGCCCTCGTCGAGACGCTGGAGGTTCTGTCCGACCCCGACGCCATGGCTGCCCTTCGTGCGGCCGAGCGTCCGGACGCCGAATGGACCACAGGTGAGGAGATGGCGGCCATCATGGCCCAGCGCTCGGCCAAGGGTGCAGCATGCCCTATGCGTTGCGGCTGAGTCGATCTGCGCGGCGCAGCCTGGAACTCGACCTACCGGAATCGGTGGCTGCCGCCGTCTGGGAATTCATCAACGGTGATCTGCTGGTGAACCCGTACCGGGTCGGAAGAGCCTTGCGGTTCGACCTGGAGGGCTATCACAGTGCACGCCGAGGCATGTATCGCGTGATCTATCGCATTCTGGACGACGAGGTCGTGGTGGAAGTCGTCAAGATCTCCCATCGGGGCATCGTCTAGGCATGACAGCGACACTTCGTTGCTGATCACTTCTCGTTCGTTGCTTGTCGTCGGTAGTGAGCCATTCCGAGCAACGTCCCGTTGCGTTGTGTGATTGGTGACGGTGTGGGGGGGTCAGGCTGCGCGGCGGTGTTCGACGTGCAGGATGATCAGTGCTGCGTCGGCGAGTTGGGTGATCTTTCGGGGGCAGCCGCGCCAGTGCTGCAGTAGGCGGAAGGTGCACTTCAGGAGGGCGTTGGCGCGTTCGCCGAGGCAGCGGGTCGCCGAGGGCAGGGCGTTGACGGCTAGTTGGGCGTCGGTGAGCTTGCCGCCCTTGGGGGTCTTGTACGGGTGCGCACATCGTGGCCGCGAAGGCCTGATAGCCCAGGTCGACCAGGATCTTCCGGTCGGGTCCGGACCAGGCGGTGAGGGTGACAGCCAGGTCGGTGTGCTGGCGGACCGCGGAGGAAGCGTGGTTGCGGCCCTGGACCACCGGGGAAACCCAGATCGGCCATCCGTCCGGGGCGGATAGGACCTGCACGTTGCCAGCGTGCTTGTGGTGCTTGCCCGACCACCAGGCCTCGACACCGGGGGTCGGGCCGAGGCCTGCAGCTTGTCGGTGGGGACCAGGGTGCTGTCCAGGATCAGAGGGGTGTGCCCGGCGAGCAGTCGGATTCCCTCGTCGCGGTACTCGTAGGCCGTTAACCTGAGGATACCGAACCCGCCGGCCAGGGCCAGCATCGGGGTGTCGTGGAACAGGTAGGCCAGCACCAGCACCGCTTGGCGGTAGCAGCCCAACAGACGGATGCCCTTGCGGGTCCCGAGCCGACGACGTTCGGCCTTCAGCCGCCGGGCCAGGAACCAGACGGTCTCCCGCTCGACGTCCAGGCGGGCCGTGTAGGCGACACTCACGACGGCG
>JAUPKJ010000054.1 GCA_030837505.1 Actinomycetota bacterium | reverse complement strand
GCCCGTCCGAGGCGCTCGCAGGAGTCCGGGCCGAGGGCTGCCAGGAACGGGGAAGGGTCCGCACGCCTCACCGATCCCCGTACCGAACGCTCCTCCGCGTGGGTGAGCATCAGATGGCGGCGAGCGCGTGTCATCCCCACGAACAGCAACCGGCGTTCCTCGGCGGTCTCCTCGCGCACCACCGGCCTGCCGGGCAGGGTGAGGGGCAGGAGCCCGTCCTCGCACCCCACGATGTACACGACGTCGAACTCCAGACCCTTCGAAGCGTGCAAGGTCAGTAGGGAGATCCGTTCGGCCCTCGGGTCCCACGTGTCGACCTCGACCCCCAGGGACAGCTCGCTCCGGAACCGCTCCAGGTCCTTCCCGCAGGCCAGCGCCAGAGGTGTCAAGAGATCGACAGCCGTGTGGACGGCGGCCTCGGCGCTTTCCGAGGGTTCCGCCGCCCCCGGTGGATCGGCTGCGGCAAGGCGTTCCCGAACGGTGCGCGTCACCCGGCGGACCCGTTGCAGGACCTCCTGGTCGGCCTGGCCGGCGGCGGCGTACTGCAGTTCGTCGAGGATCGCCCTGACGGCCGGGCGGTCCAGGAGCCGATCGTGCCCGCGTTTCTGGAACGGCAGGCCCGCCGTCGTCAGGGCGTCCATGAGGGCCGCCGACTGACGGTCCGTTCGATACAGCACGGCGATGTCGTTGAAGCCCAGCCCGTCCGTCCCGTCGGTCGCGACCCTCCCGCTGTCCAGGGAGTGGAACGATGCGCCGCCCAGGACCTGTTCGATCGACCGCGCAACGAACGAGGCCTCCGACCGTTCGTCCGCTGCCGTGTGCAGCCCCACCCGTACGGGGGGATGCGTGGCGACCGGCACGAGCGTGCGGCCGGGGACCAGGGTGCCGGGGGCGATGACCCGCAGGGCGCCGTCGAGGATCGGGGCCGCCGTGCGGTAGTTGCGGGTCAGGTGCACGGTGCGGGCGGAGGGGAAGTCCTGGCGGAAACTCAGGAAGAACCCGACGTCGGCCCCTCGGAAACGGTAGATCGCCTGATCGGGGTCGCCGATCGCGGTCAGATTGCCGTCCGGAGGCGCCAGGAGACGCAACAGCGCGTACTGGCGTTCGTCGATGTCCTGGTACTCGTCGACCGAGATCCATCGATAGCGCTGACGGTAGGTCGTGACCAGGTCGGGATCGGCCTGCAGGAGGGCGACCGGGAGCTGGAGGAGGTCGTCCAGATCCACCAGGTTGCGTTCGCGCAGTTCTTTCAGATAGCGCTCGACGGCCGCCCCGTCGGGGATCTCCTGGTTCTCCTGCGGGCCGTCCGGGGTCGTGCCGTCCGGGGTCGTGCCGTTCGGGACCGGTGCTGCCGGGGGCTGCGCTACGGGGGACTGGGCCGCCGGGAGGGTGGTGTCCGCAGGAATCGTCGGGCGGGGCACCGGTCCGCGGGAACGGGCGGCCAACAGGCGGCGGGCCGGGGAGGTCGATCCGCAGGCCAGCTTCGCCAGGTCGAGTTGCAGCGCCGGGTCCACGATGGAGAAGCCCTGGTCCAGCCCGGCTCTTTCGTGCTGTTCGCGCAGGATCCGCAGGCCCAGGGCGTGGAAGGTAGTGACCGTGAGCCGTTCGGCGCGTTCGCCGAGCAACCGGGTCAGCCGCTCCGTCAGTTCTCCTGCTGCCCGGCGGGTGAAGGTGATGGCCAGGCACTGTTCGGGTGGGACGTCGCAGACCAGCACCTGGTGGGCCATCCGGTGCGTGAGGGTCCGGGTCTTGCCGGTGCCGGGTCCGGCGACGATCAACAGTGGCCCCCGGGGGGTTCCGGCGGCCGACCGCTGGTCGGGGTCGAGCCCGTCCAGCGGCCCGCCCGGCGCACCGTCGGTCTGGTCCTCGTTCGGCCTTTCTGCCGGTGCCTGCGCCGGGACCCGTGCCGGGGACGGTCCGCAGACGTCTTCCCCGGTGGCGGGGGCGAGCACTGGTCGGGTGTCCGGGGGAACGGGCCCGGTGTCCGGAACGGAAGCGGTGGGTTTCGAACGGTCTCTCCTCGCCCCGGCGGCGGAGCCGTGGGGGCGGGCCGGGGGCGCTGCGGGAAGTGCCTCGAACAGGGCCGGGGCGGTCGCGGTCGCCAGGCGCGCCAACTCATCGGGTCCGAACACGCGGATGACGCCGTACTCGCCGTCGAACCCCGATCGGCGGATCACCTCACCGCGGCGGAGACGGGCCACGGCCTCGGCCAAACGGCTCGCGATCGGTGAGGGGCACGAGGCGATCAGATCGGTCGGAGTTCGCGCCAGGATCTCCATCTCCGGGCCGAGAGCAGCGGTGATCTCATCGACCCTCGCCAGGACGCGCTTGCTCCGCGGACCCGTGCCCACGATTTCGCTGACGAGCTCCGGCAGGGGTATCAGGGAACGGAACCCCGCCGCACCCTCCGGTCGGAACCCCGAGGGCCGGTCCGCGAGCTGTTCGATCCGGTTGAGCACCCCGACCGTGACCGGTTTGCCGCAGACCGAGCAGAGCCCGTCGTGGGCGCGGGTCTGTTCGGGCGTCCAGTTGATGTCGCAGGTCCTGTGCCCGTCCGCGTGGTACTTGCCCTCCTGGGGGAAGAACTCGATGGTCTCCTCCAGACCGTTCCCGGTCCGCAGCGCACCCAGGATCGAGTAGTAGTCCAGATCCGTGTCGAACACCGTGGCCTCACGGCCGAGCATCGGCGGGGAATGGGCGTCGGAATTGCTGACCAGCCGATAGGAATCGAGTGAGGAAACCCGCCAGTTCATGTCCGGGTCGCTGGACAAACCCGTTTCGACGGCGAAGATGTGGTCGGCGAGGTCCACGTAGCAGTCCGCGATCGAATCGAAGCCGGACTTGGAGCCCAGAGCGGCGAACCACGGCGTCCAGATGTGGGCGGGAACCAGGAAGGCCCCCTCGCCGGACTCCAGGACGATCTCCAACAGGTCTCTCGAATCCAGTCCGAGGATGGGGCGGCCGTCGGCCCCGAGATTGCCGATCTTCGCGAGCCGGCGCGTGAACTCCTCTGCGACCTGCAAACTCGGCACGTGCACCACGTGGTGCACCTTGCGGGTCCGCTCACCCCGTTTGTAGATCGTGGAGATCTCGACGGTGAGCAGGAACCGCACGGGCCGCGCCGAGAGGGAGGGCGGCAACCTGCGCAGGACGTCGGTCTCCACCTCGTCCCGGAGCCGGTACAGGCCGGGCTCGGCGTCGACGAGGTTCTCGTGCAGGTGTTCCGACCAGGCCGGGTGGGTGAAGTCACCGGTCCCCACGAGGGTCAATCCCTTGCGCCGGGCCCACCACGAGAGGTGCTCCAGGTCGCAGTCCTTGCTGCAAGCCCGGGAATACTTCGAATGGATGTGCAGATCTGCCGTGAATCGCACGAAGCGATCCTCCCACAGCCGGCTGCCGCGTCCCTCCCCGGCCGGCGGGATCCCGCCGGCCGCGGGCGGGTCCTGCGTCCCGCTCGTGCCGCGTACCAGCGCTTGTGGCAGGACAACCAGCGCTTGTGGCCGGACGGTGGCGGGGCCGGTGGCTCAGCGGTGCGGGCGCGGAAGGCCGAACAGGCCCAGGGCGTGCCGCCAGCGGCGCAGCCGGACTCCCCACACGCAGCACAGAACGACCCAGGCGATCGTGCACAGGACCGCGAGGTTCTCCTCGGGAGTCACATTGTCCTGCAGAACGGCCGGGGCCGTTCCCGAGAACCACCTCAGCAGGGGCACCCCCAAAACCAGCAGCCCCGCGAGCAGGGCCCAGCCGAGAAGGGGCTCGGGGGAGCGGGAGGGCGTCCCGGCTCCCTCGGGGCGGGGCAACTGCCGGATGAAGGCCGTGGTCGGGAAGACGTCGTCGATGTGGTGCGTCGCACGCTCCCCGTCGACCCAGTGGAGGGGCTCGACGTCCAGCTCGGCCCCGGTCGTTCCGATCAGGATCCGTCGGCCGTCGGGCCAGGCCAGGACCGCTGCACAGGTGTCCCGCGTGATGGTTGCACAGGAACGCCGGGCCTCCGGCGGCCAGAATCCCTGCACCCCTTCGGAACCCAGGACGACCGAACACCCGTTCAACGCCACGACTTGTCGGTGGGGATGCAGGACAGCGCCCTCCAGCGGGGCCTCCGGCTCCCGTCCGACCTCGTGGAGCCACGGATCCGACAGGGGACAGTCGGCGGGGACCCGGAACACGACGTCCTGGGACGCCACTGCTGCCGCTGCCGCCACCGACCCGACCTCGACGTCCTCGACGGCCTGTCTCCATTCGGCGTGGTCGCGCGGACGGGCCCCCATGAGCACGTCCCAGGCGTGAGCCCGGACGATGTCCGAGCGCAGCCCCGGCGACAACGGAGGTTCCCGCAGCCGTTGCCGCCAGGCCTCCAGGGCCTCCTTGTCGACGTCCCCGCCGGCCAGACGTTCCAGAAGCCCGACCAACTCGTCCCTGACCTGCCGCCGACAGTCACGCACCGGTTCCGCGACGCACAGCAGCGACGAGGTCACCGCATCGCGCAGGGAGAAACCTGCCTGCGGCGAATAGCACGCACCCTTCTCGTACCGCAGCACCTTTCTCAGACGGTCCTCCGCGAGCGCCCGCAGGGCGCTGGCCTCGGCCGACCGCGGAAGGTTCGCCAGGAGAGCGCTCGTGTTCCCGGCGCCGCCGAACCAGGCCGGGAAATCGGCGCAGGCCTGCGAGGCTCGTGCCGGTGCGCGGTACGCCCCCCGCCCCAGGGGCAACCGCAAGCCCTTCGGCGGGGGGCCCGTCAGCCACAGGACGGCGTTGTCACCGGTGAATTGGTCCTGCGCCCATCGGGCGACAGTCTGTTCGTCCACGTGTTCGGGGGCGAACTCCCGGAACGCCGGCAGACCGTAGGTTGCGACCCCGTACCGGGTGCGCAGCAGCGAGTCCAGGATGTGCATACCGTCGTTCTGATCGGCTTCGGACTCCAGGATCCGGCGTTCGATCGCCAAACGTTCCAGGGGCGGGGCTGTCAGGGACCGGCACACTTGTTCCAGGAAGTGTCGGACCTGCCCCTCCTCGGCGTGCACCACGAAGTTGGTGGTCGACGAATCGACGTACCCGTTGTAGGGGTGGTGGATCCCCCCGGCGCCCAGCGGGGACAGGGCGAGATGCTCCACCAGGTGTGTCAGGCCCGTCGTGGGAAGGGACTCGTCGGCCCTGCCCACCCGGAACGACAGGCAGGCCGTCAACGGTCCCTCGACCGGTAACCAGAACGCCCGTACGCCGTCCACGTCGGCCGTGCGCACGGCCAGGTCCAGAACCTTCGTGTCCCCCACGTCCCCCATGCTTCCCTCTCCGACGGCGTTTGTTCGCCCAACCGTTCGGGAATCTACCTTTCGGAACTGAGGATCCACTGCGGACCGAACAAAATCGCCCTTTGCCCGAACCTCGTTCGGAACTCGGTGGACGTCCTCGGCGGACCCGCGGACGTCGTCCGGGGGACCGGAACGGGGTCTTCGTACCGCGGGCGGCCACGGCGGCCGGGCAGGCCGTAGACTCGACCGGTGCCGCCCGTCAGACTCGTGCCGTCGGCCACCGATCCCCTCCCCGACCTGTCACCCGACCTGCCACCGGACCGGCAGCCCAGCCTGCCGTGCGGGCCGGCGCCGGGGGCGTCTCCGGAGCAGGGCCCGAGCGAGCCCGGCGGGGGCGGCCCGCCTGACGCCGCGCAGGAGGTCCTGCGCAGGGTCTTCGGGTACGACACCTTCCGCAGCGGACAGCGGGAGATCATTGATCATCTCGTGGCCGGTGGCGACGCTCTCGTGATCATGCCGACGGGGGGCGGGAAGTCCCTGTGCTACCAGGTTCCTTCGCTGGTGCGCGAGGGCACCGGGGTCGTGATCTCACCGCTCATCGCGCTCATGCAGGACCAGGTCGATGCCCTGACGGCCCTGGGGGTCCGGGCGGGCTTCCTCAACTCCACCCAGGACCCCGACGAACGCCGTTCGGTTGTCTCTCGCCTGCTCTCGGGCGACCTCGACCTGCTCTACCTCGCTCCAGAGGCCCTGCGTTCGGAAGCGACCCTCCGCCTGCTGGACCGCGCCCGGATCTGCCTGTTCGCCATCGACGAGGCCCACTGCGTCGCCGAGTGGGGGCACGACTTCCGCCCCGATTACCTCGCATTGTCGATGCTGCACGAGCGCTGGCCCGAGATCCCGCGCATCGCGCTGACGGCGACGGCGACCTCCCGGACCCGTGAGGAGATCGCCCAGAGGCTGGCCCTGACACAGGCCCGGCACCTCGTCGCCGGGTTCGACCGTCCGAACATCCGCTACCGGATCGTGCCGAAACAGGACCCTCACAAGCAGCTGTGCGAACTGCTGCGCACCGAGCACCCGGGAGACGCGGGGATCGTCTATTGCCTGGCCCGCGCCTCGGTCGAACGAACCGCCGAGTTCCTCACCGACAACGGGATCCCGGCCCTGCCCTACCACGCCGGCCTCGACGCGACCACGCGAGCGACCCACCAGTCCAGATTCCTGCGGGAGGACGGCCTGGTCATGGTGGCGACCATCGCGTTCGGAATGGGGATCGACAAACCGGACGTGCGGTTCGTCGCCCACCTCGACCTGCCCAAGTCCATCGAGGGCTACTACCAGGAGACGGGCCGGGCCGGGCGGGACGGCCGGCCCGCGACGGCCTGGTTGGCCTACGGCCTCAAGGACGTCGTCCAACAGCGCAAACTCATCGATTCCTCAGCCCCCGACCAACAACGACACCGGGTGCTCACCGACCACCTCGACGCCATGCTCGCCCTGTGCGAGACCGTCGAGTGCCGACGCGCGAGGCTGCTGGCCTACTTCGGTGAGGAATCACAGCCCTGCGGCAACTGCGACACCTGTCTGGACCCCCCCGAGGCCTGGGACGGCACGATCGCTGCGCAGAAACTCCTGTCCACCGTGTTCCGACTGGACCGCGAGCGCCGCCAGCGGTTCGGGGTCGGTCACTGCGTGGACATCCTCCTGGGGCACAGGACCGAGAAGGTGGAGCGTTTCGGACACGATGCCCTGACCGTGTTCGGGGTGGGCACGGAGCTGTCGCAGGCCGAGTGGCGGGCCGTCGTCCGGCAGCTGCTCGCCCAGGGGCTGTTGACGGTCGAGGGGGACCACGGCACTCTCCTGCTCACCCCTGCCAGCGCCTCGGTGCTGAGTCGGCAGCGGGAGGTCCGCCTGCGCCGAGATCCCGTGCGGGTACGCCCCGCGCGGTCCCCTCGCGGCAAACGGCAGCCCTCCGGATCGCTGCCGGCGGGGGCCGGGGCCACGGCGGGCGGGACCGGCAGGGCTGTCGGCGCAGCCGACCTGCCCGCGCAGGCCCAGGCACCGTTCGAACTGTTGCGCTCCTGGCGGGCGGCAGTGGCCCGGGCCCAGGGGGTGCCGGCGTACGTGGTGTTCCACGACGCGACCCTGCGGCAGATCGCTGTCGAACTGCCCTCGTCGCTGTCGGCGCTGTCCGGGGTCAGCGGGGTCGGCCAGGCCAAACTCGCCCGGTACGGGCAGGACGTCCTGGACACCCTGGCCGCCGGGACCCCGCAGTTCACTTCCTCGCAGGCCGTGGGGGAACAGGCCGTGGGGGATCAGGCCGTGGGGGAACAGGCCGTGGGGGATCAGGCCGATGGGGAACAGACTGCGGGGGAGTAGGAGGCTTCGTTCCACGGTGTCATCCCCTGGCTGGGATACGTCGTTCCAGGGCGGGGAAACGGGCCAGGGGCGCGTTCCGGTCCCGCACGTCCTGGGCCCGCCACTGCGGGCACTGGCGTTCGTAGGGGCGGTTCCCCAGGTGCTCGGTCCATTCGGAACGGGTGAGGTTGCGGCCGGCCCTGCGGCACAGTTCCCCGGACCACGAGGGGGGCAGGGAACGCAGCCTCGCCGTGGTGTCGCTGCTCCCGGTGAGCACGCGCGCGCCGTCGGGAGAGAACACGACGTCGCGAACGGCGTCGGTGTGGCCCGTGAAGGTGGCCAGGAGCAGGCCGGTGGCGGTGTCCCAGATCCGGGTCCTGGCATCCTGCGAGACCGTGGCGATCCTGCTGCCGTCGGGCGAGAAGCGGGCGCCGGTCACCCAGGAGTCGTGGACGGCGAGGACCGCCAGGCAGCGGCCGGTGGCGGTGTCCCAGATCCGGGCCGTGCCGTCGTCGCCGGCGGTGACCAGGCGGGTGCCGTCGGGCGAGAAGAGCGCTTCGTTGACCCCTTCGGTGTGCCCGGTCAGGACGGTGAGGACGCGACCCGTGGCCGCGTCCCAGAGGCGCACGTCCGTGTCGTCCCCGGCCGTGGCGACCTGCGTGCCGTCGGGCGAGAAATCGACCGTCAGGGTC
>JAUPKJ010000362.1 GCA_030837505.1 Actinomycetota bacterium | reverse complement strand
GGCGTTCTGCCGCATCTCGCGCAACCCAACTTCATCCACAACCCATAGGTAGCACATGTGCTACCTATGGGTTGTGGATGAAGTTGGGTTGCGCGAGATGCGGCAGAACGCCAGTGACCTGGTACGCCGGGCCGAGGGCGGGGAACACGTAACGATCACGGTGGCCGGCCGACCTGCCGCTGTGCTGGGGCCGGTCTCCCCGCGTGCCTGGCGTCGCTGGGACGACCTGGCTGATCTTTTCCGCAAGCCGATCGACGCCGAATTGGGATGCTGATCGCGATCTGCTGGACGCTTCCGTCGAAGACCCCTGGGAGGCTCGGTGAGCCGCGGCGTCCTCGCCACCAGCGTCCTCATCGCGTCTGATGTGCAGCCGCTCCCGGGTCACCTGGCGATCAGTGTGATCAGCCTTGCCGAACTTCACTACGGCGTTCTGGTGGCCAAGTCCGGTGACGTCCGGGCGACACGCTTGGCCCGTTTGGCGGGATTGCAGAAGCGTTTCGACCCTCTGCCGGTGGACGATGTGGTTGCCGAGAGCTACGGTCGCCTCGCCGCGAAGATCGTCGGCTACGGTCGCCAGCCCAGGAGCCGCGTGATGGACCTCCTCATCGCCGCCACTGCGCATGCCCATGACGCGACTCTCTACACCAGAAATGCCGAGGATCTTCGAGGCGTCGAGGACGTGCTCGACATCGTTTCGGTTTAACGTCCCCCGGGCTACGCCGCGCCTATGAAGCCGCCGCCACGGGCGGTCTGCGTGATCGATCGGTGGAGCCATCACAGAAGCACAAGCTTGCAAGTCCCTTGGGACTACTACCGTGTCCCTTCAGGGGTGGTGCTGATCTGCGGGGTTGTGTGCTGTTCCACAGCCGACGACCTCGTCCCCGGGGACACGAACGCCGTCCAAGACGTCTTCGTTCGGGACCTTCGTTCGAACCGAACAGTACGAGCCAGCGTCGGATGAACGGGGCAGACCCCCTTCCCCGTGAGCGTGCCAGGAGGAGATGTCGGGGAGGTGACGGCGAGAACCCGTGAGTTCTGCCAGGTCGGTGCCGTACCGGCCGCCGGTGCTCACTACGGTCTGTCCGCGAGCCGGTTCACCGGCCTTCCCCGGCCCCTGCCCGTTCCCCGGAACCCGACGACCCCCGCCCCGCGGGGGATCATCCGCGGGTCCAGAGTGCCGGAGTCCCCACGCCCCGGGAGTCGGAGGCGACGCCGCCGAGCACCCCGGAGTCGGTGACGGTGTTCGCGGTGGCCGACCCGCCGGAAACCGTGGCGGGCAGCGGGCAGGGATCGCCGCCGTGGAACCAGACCAGCCCCCCGGCGAGGGAGTCGCCGACCGCGGTGCCGGAGCGGTTCACGGCCAGGGCACTGACCCCGACCGTGACCCCGTCCGGGACGGTGAGCACCCGGGGGATCCCGTTCTCCCACAGCACCGGCTGGGCCGGGCCGCCGTGGGCCGGGATCCGCTGCCCGGCGACGAACGATCCGGCGGCTCCTTGGGCGCTGGTCGACACGGTGTTCGCGGGCAGGGGCAAGATCTGCAGCCCGGTGCGCGTGGTCCCGACGATCGCCCGGCTGCGCAGGGTGCGCCAGTCCGAGGCGATCCCCACCAGCAGGCCGTCCTCTGTGACGTCCGTGAGCTCTGTCACGTGGTCCTTCTCGCCGTGGAACGGTCCCAGGTCCCGGACCAGGTTCGGGCTCAGCGAGTTCCAGACCACGGGGTGCATGGGGTCCGGTTCGCCCTCGGTCCCGGGGAACGTGGCGAACCCGACCACCGTCCCGGCAGTGTTGATCGCGACCGGGCGGGTGTATGTCGCGCCCGCGGGTTCGGCCAGCGCCATGGTGCGGCCGTCCCTCCACAGCGTGGGCCGTGGCAGCCCCGGGGCCGGTCGTTCCCCGACGGCCTCGCCGCGCCGGTTGACGTCCCAGGCCAGACCGGGACCGAGATCGATCACCCGGCCGTTCCGCCACAGGGCGGCGTGCCCGGCCGAGGTTCCCGCGAACGTGTTCAGCCCGTCGTTGCCGCTGATCCCGTTGCCGCTGTTCTCGTCGGCGCCCGGCAGCGCGGGCAACGGGTGCACCCTCCAGGTGCAGGACGGCCCCGGCGCGGGGGGACCGGCCACGATCGGAGCCTGCGACCAGAGCGTGAGGGCCGTGGCGGTCGCAACGGCCGCGGCGAGGCGCCCGGCGGCACGCCGTGCCGGGGCGGGAGGGCGGGTCACTGCCGGGTCCAGATCGCGGGCACGGTGGTGCCGTCGTGCCTGACGGTGTAGCCGGCGACGCGACCCTGATCGGTGATCTCGGAGGCTCCCGCGTAGTAGCCGCCCTCCAACGGTGGCAGCAGGACCGGCGAGGCTCCCGGTTCGCGCCCCCAGCTGCCCACCCCGCCCTCCCCGACGTCGGTGCCGGTGACCACGGCCCAGCCTTCCCGGTCGGGAACCACCGGGAGCGGTGCGACCATCCACTTCCCGGGCCCGGCCGGAACAGCGGCCGCGATCGTCGGCCCGGGGACGAGCAACACCGCGCCCACCAACAACGGCACGGCCGACAACAATCGACGACCGACGGGTTTCCTGACACCTGGTCCGGACATGTCGTCTCCCGAGGGCTGAGCGGGAACACCGGCCGGGACGATGCGCACCGACACCGGCGCCGCACCGGCGTCGCAGGAAAAACGAACTGGATTCTTGAATGGTAACTACGGTGATGACGGACAGGGGACAGAATGCGGGGATCCGTCCCCACCGCCCACGCGGCCCTGCCCGGCTGTCTCAGCGGCGGCTCCGAGATCGCTCTTAACGGCCGGCACGACCAGCGGACACCGCCCGCCTCCCCGCAGTCCAGGAACCCATCGTGGCCCGGTGGAACAGGCCGGTACGTGTTGGCGCGCAGGCTCCCCGTGCCTCCACGGTGGTCTTGCCTGCGGCGTGGAAGGCGTGGAAACTGCCCGGCGCCACGAGGAGAGGGTGGCCGATGGCGCTCACGCCGCAGAGTCGTTCCCGCCCAGGCCAACCCTGGTGGAAAGATCCCTGCTGGCCATCGGTTCTCGGGTCCTCACGGGC
>JAUPKJ010000361.1 GCA_030837505.1 Actinomycetota bacterium | reverse complement strand
GGTCGTCCCGCTCCAGGTCGTCACGGCGGGGGTGATCCCGGCTGGAGTGATGCCGGCGGGCACGGGGCCGGTGATGTTGCCCGGTTCGTGAGGATCGTGGACGCGATCCTGCTGCAGGGGGTGACGGGATGAGCGCCCTGCCCAGCACGTTCGAGATCCGGGTCCTGCCGTTGAGCGACTGGCATGTGGGAACGGGGCGGGGACGCGTGGGGTCCGTGGACGCCACGGTCCGCAAGGACCGCGACGGGCTGCCGTTCGTCCCGGCCAAGTCCCTGATCGGAGTCCTGCGGGACGCCTGCGAGACAGTGGCTGCCGCCCTGGACCGGGACCTGTCCGCCGCCGGTCGGGCGGATCCGACGGGCAGACCTGTTTCGCCGGGGCATCCCCCGACCGCCGGTTCCTGGTTCGAGTGGGTGGATTTCCTGTTCGGGACGCAACGTTCCGAGGGATGGGAGCCCGCCGCTCCGCAGACGAACGCGACCGAACGGAACAGCACCGACCAGGACACGGGCCGGGACAGCCGTCCCCGGGCGGCAGCGCTGCGTCTGGCCCCGGCCCGCTACCCCGACCGGCTCCGGACGGCCCTGCGGGACAAGCCGGACCTCGTGCAGGCGACCGTCCTGCACCGGCCGGGGGTCTGCCTGGATCCGAGGACGGGCACGGCCCGGGAGAAATTCCTGCGGCTGGAGGAGAGGGCCGTGCGCGGGGAGACGCTCGTGACCCGCGCAGAGGTGATCGGAGTCGGCGAGGTCCTGCCCGAGCCGGCCGAGCTGCTGCTGAGGGCCGGCGCTCGGCTCGTGGAGGGCCTCGGCGGCAAACGCCACCGGGGCAGCGGACGGGTCGCCGTCCTTCTGCCCGGGGTCGAGGCCCCCGCCGTGCCCGGCGCGGACGGCAAGCCCGGCGCGGACAGCGCGGACGGTGTTCCCGACGCGGACGGCCGGCCCGGCGGGGTCCCGGAGAGCGAGGTCCCGGAGGGCGAGCCGGACCGGGCCCGCCCGGGAGAGGTCCCGGCGGACACCCGGCTGGCGGACCTGCTCGGCGACGACCGGCTCCTGGCCGATCCGAGGGTGCCCCCCGAGCCGCTCGGCCCGCCGGAGCCCCTGCCGCCGAGGACCCTGGCCGGCCCGCGGCACACGCTGCGGCTGACGGTGAAGGTCCACACCCCGGTGTCCGTGGGCGACCGACAGCTGGGGAACATCCACACGACCCGCGACGAGGTCCCGGGGACCCTCCTGCTGCCGGCACTGCACCGGCGGTTGCACCGGGACGGCGGCCTGGGCCTGGGCGACCTGCGGATCGGCCCGCTCGTGCCCGCAGTGCCGGCGTCGGGAACAGCCGCGATCCCAACACACGTTCCGGCGTGGACAGCGCCCAGGACGTGGATGCGGTCGGACAAGGGCCGCGGCCCCCAGGTGATCAACGCGGCGCTGCAGGCCCCCGACCCCGCGCTGCGGGCCAAGCCCGCCACCGGCAGGATCGCCCGCTCGGGCGACGACACCTGGCAGGCCGTCCGCGTTTCGAAAGAGATCTCGACCCATGCTGTGATCCACGACGTGGCGCGGCGCCCCCTGGAGTCCTCGGGGGGCGGGCTGTTCAGCCGCGAGGGGATCGCCGCGGGCACGGTGCTCGTGGCCGACGTCGTCCTGCCCGTGGACGCCCGACTGGACCTGTTGCCCGGCCAGGAACTGCGCCTGGGGCGGTCGAGCAAGGACGATCACGGCCTGGTCGAGGTGCTGTCGGTGCACGAGGTGCCCCCACCGCCCCGCCGCGCGGTGGGCGAGGACGGCCTGTTGCACGTGTGGTGCCTCACCGACGTGCTGCTGCGGAACGCCTGTCTGGTCCCCGACCCCACCGGCGACGGACTGGCCCGGGAACTCGGGGCGGCCCTGGGATGCGAACTGGAACCGGTTCGTTCCGAACAGGACCCGGCTCGGCCGGGGCGCACCGTGCCCGAGGTCCGTGGGACCGTCGCATCGGCCGCCCGGAGAGAGGGGTTCGCCGTCCGTTGGGGGCGGCACCACGCCTCCAAGGCAGCCCTGGCTGCCGGATCGGTCGTCACCCTGCGTTTCGTGGGCCAGGACCGGCCGTCCCCGGACCTGGTCGCCGCCGTGGAACGCGACGGGATCGGCGAGCGCGTCACCGAGGGTTTTGGACGCCTCCTGATGGACCCTCCCGAACTGTTGTGCGCAAAGCCCCGGTTGCGCACCACGCGGCCCCCCGAACGCGAGAACCCGGAACGCGAGGACCCGGAGGAACGAGCCTGCGAGAGCCCCGAACCGGCCGGAGGCGCGCCGGGCGCGTGGCCGTCGGACCGCGCCCATCCGATCGAACTGAGGGCCTGGCGCCGGGCCGTCCTGGGACAGGCGTGCGCCGTCGCGCTCGACCCGCAGGAACGCCAGAAGGTCCTGCCGGTCACGGGGTCGCTGTCGCGTTCCCAACTGGGATCGCTGAGGGCCCAGGTGGAAGGGCTGGGCTGCGAGGGCGGCCGGGGCCCGGTCCGGGAGTGGTTCAGGACCACGCGGTCCATCCCCTCCCGGGCACGCCCCTGGGGGGACGCGCTCCAAGCCATGGAGAACCTGCTGTTGGGGGACCCGGAGCTGCGCTGGCAGCACCTGGGCCTGGGAGGTCCCCGGCAGAACATGGTCCTGGAACCCGGCCGGGAGGACGTCGTGCGCACGGAACTCGCCCACGAGGCGCTGGCCGTGCTCCTGCGGGAGGTCCTGCGGCACGTCCACGCCGAGCACGAGGATCCCCGCGACGCCACCCGAACATCCGACCCCGATGCCGTCCGGAACGGGCCAGACCACGAGGACAGCGCCTCGACGCGCGGTCGGCAGGAGGAGGGAGCATGACTCTCCCCGTGAGCATCCGGCACGAGGTGTGCGGAACGCTGGTGTGCCGATCAGCGGTGCACGTGGGGTGCGGTCGGGCGTCGGCCCAGGCCGACCTCGCGGTCGTCCGCGACGGCCTGGACAGGCCCCTGGTGCCCGGGACTTCGCTGGCAGGCGCCCTGCGCGCCTACCTGGGGACCACACCACCGCTGCCCGGGGAACCGGCGCCGCAACGGACCGTGTCCGCCGAAACGATCCAGACCCTGTTCGGGTTCGTGGAGGAAAGAACCCAGAACGGCGCCCCCGCCCTGATCCGCGTGGACGACGCCCTGCTCCTGGGACCCGCCGTGCGCGTGGGGACCCGTGACGGGGTGGGGATCGACCGGCGCACCGGAGCCGCCGCAGCAGGCTTCCTGTACGAAAAAGAAACCCTGCCGGAGGGGACCCGTTTCACCTTCCGGCTCGTGGCCGACGAACCACCCGACGGCGACCCGTGCGTCCCCCAGGCCGTGGAACGCCTCGTGGGCGCGCTGCGAACCGGCACCGTCCCCGTGGGGGCAGGACGCAGCACCGGGCTGGGGCGCGTGGTTCTGGAGGACATCACCGTCCGACGGGCGGACCTGTCACGCCGCGCAGGGCTCATCGACTGGCTCACCGGCCGGGCCGTCGTGTGCCCCACCCCCGTGTTCGAACCGGCCGCGGACCGCACCATGACCATCACCGTGCGGTGGAAACCCGTCGGGCCCGTCCTGGTCAAGGACTCCCTCGAAGGCGCCGTCGTGGACACCCTGCCCCTCACGGCCCGCGACACCCGAGGACGGGTCCG
>JAUPKJ010000360.1 GCA_030837505.1 Actinomycetota bacterium | reverse complement strand
ACGACTCCGATGGAAATCGGAGTCCAGCATCAGGTCCGATTCGCCGACAGGGTGCACCCACCACGTGGTCATCTGCTGTCTTCTCCTTGTCGTGTGTTCCGTTCCGAACTGATTCCCGGCTCAGACGATGCGCGGGGTGTTGGTGGGCAGCTCACGGCGCTGGCCGATGAAGGTCACGGCTGCGCTGTCCGGAACGCCGAGATCGACGATGACCACGGAATCCTCGGTGAGATCCATCTCCTGTTCGACATCGCGACGGGCGTGGACCAACTCCGCGCGGCTGAGGTCACAGACGAACACCGAGTACTGCAGACGCTCGCCGTACTCCTCCATGGTCTTGCAGACCCTGCGCAGACGTCGGGGTTCGCGGATGTCGTAGGCGATGATGTGACGGCGTCGGGCCAACGTCCTACCTCGTCGTGAAGGGGGTGTACTCGTCGATCTCGCCGGTCAGGTGGGCGGCGAGGAGCCGGGCCTGCACGTCCAGGGCCCGGCGGTAGGTCACGCGGTAGCCGAACACCGGGTGTTTGACCTCCTGCCCCATCCGCCGCTCGTACTCGGCGATCACGGCGCGGCGGCCGTCTCGGTCGATCTGGCACCCACCCGACCGGCGGGTCAGGTGCGCGGAGCGGATCCGGGATTTGTTGATCAGGCCGATGACGGTGCTGTCCGCGATGAGGGGACGGAACTCCTCCGCCAGGTCCAGGGCCAGAGCCGGTCTGCCGAAGCGCGGACGGTGGTACACCCCCAGGTACGGATCCAGGCCCACCGCCGTCAGGGTCACGGTGACGTCCTTGACCAGCAGCGCGTACACGAAGGACAGTAGGGCGTTCACCGGGTCCGGCGGCGGCCGACGGGCCCGGCCGTTCGTGTCGAAGGCCCCGACGTCCAGGTCCGTTCCCGGGGTGAGCATCCCTGTGAACCGCGAGAAGTACAGGCGTGCCGCCGTGCCCTCCAGGCCCAGCAGCGTGGGATACCCCGGGGCCTCCCGGGCCGAGATCGCGAGGTTCTTCAACTGTCCTGGAACCAGACCGGGGTCGGTGCGGGAATTCCGTCGCAGCAGGGTCCTGCAGTTTCGGATCTTGCCGTCCACCAGGCGTGCGGCGATCGGCAGGAGGGCCGCCGGTGGTGCCGTGTACTGGGCTCTGCGCAGTTCGACGTGCTTGTCCGGGAGCCCCTGGGCCTGTCCGGTGAACCAACCGCCGAAGGTGAACCAGCACACGGGGATCTGTCGATCGAACAGTTCCCGCATGGCCTGTGGCGTCACCGTCACATTGCCCTGCAAACACACCTGGCTGACGTCGATGAGCCGGTAACTGCCCAGGGTCCGACCCTCCGCGAAGACCTCCAGACGGCCCCGTCTCGCCCCGACCACGGCGCCCTGTTCCTGTACGTACACGGGTTGGTTGTTCGGATCGGCGACCATGATCCCCCGCGGCCTGACGGGCTCCCGGTCCCGGACGCGCAGGGTGGTCACCTCGTCCGGCAGACACAGGCCGACCAGCGAACAGCGGGGGCACTTCGGGCTGCCTTCCAAAGGAGGCGGAGCGCTGTCACGGGCTGCCACTTTCCACAGCTCCTCCAGCACCGTCCGTACCCGGGCGATCCGTTCCGCGTCCACCCGGATCATGACCCGACGACGGGGCTCGGCGTACCAGATCTCCGCTGCGGGCACCGTGTACCCGGCTTCCCTCAGGAGCAGGGCCTGCAGCAGCGATTGCATCTCGTCCCCGGGATGCGCCCGACCACGGCGGTCGGGGCTGCCCTTCTTGTAGTCGACGGGGGCCACCGACCCGTCTTCACCGATCTCGACGACGTCGAGCTTCGCGGTGACTCCCAGAGCCGGGGACGTGACCCAGAAGGAGCGCGAGCGCCGTCCCGCGAATCGTTCGAGGTCCTCCTCACGAGGGTCGGGCAGGTCCCCTCCGGGCTCGTCGACGACCCTGTGGACGTACAGGCCCTCCTCGACGTCGTCGCTCGTGGCGAAGCGCCCCTGGACCCATTCGAGATGGAAGAGACGGGGACAGTACACGAACTCGTTGACCATGCGGGCGGGCACGGTGGCTGGCATCCCCGGCAGATCGGGGCGCACGGTGGTGGTCATCGGTTCCTCCCCGAGCCCCGGCGGCTTCTGCTCGCGCGACCGCTGCCGGGGATTCCCGGGGCAGGGCGTTCCGCAGAGGGACGGGAGGGTGCCACCGGGGTGAGTACCCCGGCGGATTTTCCACCGGGCAGGGGCCTGCGTTCGGCCGCGCACACCCAGAAGATCGACAGTGCCGTGGCCGGGGCCTGTGCCGGTCCGGGTTCTGCTCCCTGCAGGACGGGGTGTTCCAGCAGTGCGATGGCGCCGTGCGGATCCACCGGGGTCGACCACAGCGGGTACACCAGCCTGGGGTTCTGTTTCGGTCTCTTACCGCCGGGGCGGGCGGGGGCGGTCTGCCAGCCGCTGCTCACCCGTGTTCCGGCGACCGCGGTGGTCCGCAGCAGCGGGAAGGCCATGAGAGCCAGCCAGGTCGCGGCCGGTACCCCGCGCATGCGGGGTTTTCCGTCGGGGGCGTCCACCGCGTCGAACACGGCGCGGTGGTCCAGGTACTCCCCGGTGACGTCGGGACATCGGCGCCACCCGGTCAGGGCCTCCCGTAGCGACGTGGGACGTCTGCGCAGGTCGGCAAGGGGTTTCTCCAGCATCGTGCGGATGGATTGCCGTCCGGCGGGGGCGGTGAACAGGCTGGTGCCCGCCCGTCCCTGTTCGTCGAGGGCCAGATCGGTCACGAGGGAGGCCAGCCACCGTTCGCCCGTCGACCCGCACCGTTCGTACGTGTCCTCGGCCAGTTCCCGCAGCCGGGCTCGGGGCAGCCGCAGGGGGTCGGGGGCTGCCCCGGGCGGGGGCAGATCGATGGGCAGACCCGGCAGGACTCCGCCCTCGGGGACGGCGTCGGCGGTCTTCTGCAGGTCGGTCACCAGACCGTCCAGGGTCTGGTGACCGCTGTCCAGCAGGGCCGTGCAATCCGTGGTGGACCAGGCCAGGCGGGGTGTTCGAGCAGTGTGTTCGGAGAGCAGGTGGAGAGTTCCCAGGGCCGCGAGGAACCCGAGGGGGGATCGCCCGTCGAGGGCAGGCAGGGACAGGGTCACGGT
>JAUPKJ010000359.1 GCA_030837505.1 Actinomycetota bacterium | reverse complement strand
GGTCCGTCCGTTATTTCGGGATCAGGGGTCGGCAGAGGAAAAATCGTTGAGCTGGAGCGGATGTGATGGGGGCGTGGCTGCGGTGGGTTTCCGCTGCACGACGGCGATGAGGGGATCCAGATCGCAGGGGCCTCAGACACCTTCAATGTCGCTCCGAGGAGGCACCGGAGAGCAGTGCTCCGCAAATTCTGACACGGAGGGTGAGCTAATGATTCCGTAACGTAGCACGACCGGGGCTCGGGCGTGCGGAGACTCATCGACTCCGGCACCTTCTGCCTTGTGTCTGGGGTCGTAGCAGGAGCCACAGCGGAAGAAGAGCCGGGGGGTGAATGCCTGTTCATCTCACAGGGGGTCCGGCAGTGCGGGCGCGAGCCACCGATATCGTTCTCGGTCGAATGGTTCCGACGTCGGGACCTGTGTACAGAAGTCAGACACTGCGTGCCGTTTCTCAACCGCACCGGGCCCCATCCTTACGTACGAATCGTGAGGTCCGCACTATACGCCAGCTTCGTTACTTCCGTAGCTCTCAGGTCGCCCTTCTTCCTTATTCCTTCCAGAGAGGGATCGGTATTCTGCCCAGCTGCGGCGGTCCGGCCCCGCCGGCTTGGGGCACGTCAAAACGGGCCGTCGGCTGCTGTGTTCCGGGTGGGAACACCACAGCCGACGGCCCGGTGACGGGCACGCCAAAACGGCCTGGGTGGACGACTCGCGGGGGAACCCGCGGGTCGTCCACCCAGGGGGCGATCAGATGTCGTAGTAGAGCTCGAACTCGTGGGGGTGGGGGCGCAGGCGGATCGGGTCCACTTCCTGGGTGCGCTTGAGGTCGATCCAGGTCTCGATGAGGTCTTCGGTGAAGACGCCGCCCTCAGTGAGGTAGGCGTGGTCTTCCTCGAGGGCGTCGAGGACCTTCGGCAGCGAGTCGGGGACCTGGGCGATCGCCGAGTGCTCCTCGGGGGGCAGCTCGTACAGGTCCTTGTCGATCGGGGCCGGGGGCTCGATCCGGTTCTTGATGCCGTCCAGGCCGGCCATGAGCATGGCCGAGAAGGCCAGGTACGGGTTGCCGGACGGGTCGGGCACGCGGAACTCCACGCGCTTGGCCTTGGCGTTCGAACCGGTCACGGGGATCCGGATGCACGCCGACCGGTTGCGGGCCGAGTAGACCAGGTTCACCGGGGCCTCGAAACCGGGCACCAGGCGGTGGAACGAGTTCACCGTCGGGTTGGTGAAGGCCAGCAGGCTGGGGGCGTGGTGCAACAGGCCGCCGATGTACCAGCGGGCCATGTCGGACAGGCCGCCGTAGCCGCGCTCGTCGTAGAACAGCGGCGCGCCGTCCTTCCACAACGACATGTGGCAGTGCATGCCGGAACCGTTGTCACCGAACAGCGGTTTGGGCATGAACGTAACGGTCTTGCCGTTCTCCCACGCGACGTTCTTGATGATGTACTTGAAGAGCATCACCTTGTCGGCGGAGGACAGCAGGGTGTCGAAACGGTAGTTGATCTCCGTCTGCCCCGCGGTGCCGACCTCGTGGTGGGCGCGCTCGACGTTGAAACCGAGCTTGTTCAGCTCCACGCTCATCTTGTCGCGCATGTCCGCGTAGTGGTCGACCGGCGGCACGGGGAAGTACCCGCCCTTGTACCGGGTCTTGTACCCGCGGTTGCCACCCTCCTCGACGCGGCCCGTGTTCCAGGCCCCCTCGATCGAGTCGATGTGGTAGTAGCCCTCGTTCTGCTTGGTTTCGAACCGCACGTCGTCGAAGATGTAGAACTCCGCCTCGGGGGCGAAGAACGAGGTGTCGGCGAAGCCCATGGACTTCAGGTAGGTCTCGGCCTTGCGGGCGACCTGCCGGGGGTCACGGCTGTAGGGCTCGTCGGTGTACGGGTCGACGATGCTCATGTTGATGTTCAGGGTCTTCTCGGTCCGGAACGGGTCGATGTACGCCGTCCCCACGTCCGGGATGAGCTTCATGTCGGACTCGTTGATGGCCTGGAAGCCACGGATCGAGGAGCCGTCGAACATCTGGCCCTCGGTGAAGAAGTTCTTGTCGACCGACTGTGCCGGCACGTTGAAGTGCTGCATGACACCGGGCAGGTCACAGAAGCGGATGTCCACGAAGCGGACATCCTCGTCCTTGAGGAATTTCAGGACCTCGTCGCCGTTGCTGAACATCCAACCTCCACGTGCGGGCAGCGGGTAGGGGAAAACGCGGGGCAGTGCACCGTCGAACTTGTCCCGACCTGCTGCGACGGTAGGGGGCAGCCATTTCGACGCCGTATCCCGAATGTTTCCGTGGTGTTACGTCATGCGTGCGGTGATGACGGGCGGGTGACGATCGGCGCGTACCACCCTAGACCGCATGGTGAGATGATCACGTCGCCGACACAGCGTAAGGAAACGATTGCAAAACGTGTTCGAGGCTCTGTTGGGATCAGGCTGCCGCGTCCGGACAACGGCGCGACCCCGCACGTCGGGCAGGCCGTCGGGACGATTCCAACGGTTCGGTTCCGTGCGCGGGGGCCGACACCTGTCGACCGGTGGGAGAAGCCAACCCGGCATCGGCCCGCCGGACCCACACCCCCATGATCCTGATCACTTCCGAGGTCGCTGTCACTCGCATCGGGCCACCTCCCAGGTGTCCTGCACTGTCCGACCCGTCCCCACAGCGTGCGGGCGGGGGCGACGACGTCGCCGAGACGCGGAACAGGTCCCGCGTCTGTTCCCATCCAACTCGCCGTCTGTTTCCTGGGTGTGAAAGGGCAGGAACGTTCCTGGGACATCTGTCCGCTGGGTGAGCGCCGGGTGCGGCTGCTGGTCCGGGGGGTGGGAGAGCGAGAGGTGTGCCCGGTCGGGCGGCTTCAGCGGCCGCGCGTGGCCTTGCGGTCCGGGCGCAGACGCAGGGGGTCGACGCCGTGGGGAATGGGGGGCTTGAGACCGCCGAGCGCGCGGAGTCTGCGGGCGACCTCGCTGACCTCCGTCTTGGTCAGGGTCGGGCGCAGCCGGGCCAGGCGGGTGGCGATCTTGGGCAGGGGAACCTGGTTCTCGCCCTGTCCGGCGTGGACAATCGT
>JAUPKJ010000358.1 GCA_030837505.1 Actinomycetota bacterium | reverse complement strand
GCTGGCTCGTCGGGGGTCTGGGCGGTGAGGGTGACGACGCTGATGAGCCACGGGTCGGTGCCAGAGAGGTTGGCCCAGACGCGTGGTGCCGGCGTCGTTGAGGACAGGGTGCGGGCGACCGCGGCTTTGATCGAGTTCCTCGACCCGCGAACCTGGCTGGTCGACGCGTCTCGGACGGACTCGCGGGCGTAGGCGACGGGGATCGCAGCGACGTCGACACCGACCAGCCACCCGAGCCACGGCAGCCACGTGCGCGGGATGACGTCCGCGTTCGCCAGCTCACACGTCCCGGACACCGACGTGTCGGGGTCGACCATCGTGAGGAAGTCGGCAGCCTTGTCCAAGCCCACAGCGGCGGCCGCGGTGTAGCGGAGCATCGTCCAGTCGGTCGCCTCGTCGGCGTTCCGCACGTAGTCCGGGTGCAGCCGGTACACCTGCTCCGCCGCCGTCCCGACCACGGGGCGCGTCATCAGTTCACCGTGACCGTGATCGTGCCGATGGTCGCGAGCTCATCCGCGGCCAGGGCTGTGGTACCCGCCGGGACGGTGACGGCGTCGACGAAGTCGACACCGGGGATGTCCGCGAGCAGGGCGATGATGTCGGTCTGGCGGACGTCGTCGCCCCATGTCCAACTGTTCGGGGTCATCCATGCGGTCAGGGCTGCGGTGATGGTGGTCTCGAGGTCGCCTGGGTCGTAGCCGGCCAGGGCGGTGACCTCGCAGGTGACGGCTTGGGTGACGAGGGTGGCCGGTTCCACGTGCACCGTGACCATGGAGGCGGAGATCTCGTGCATCGCGGCCCGCAGCTCTTCCCGGATCTCGGCTGACAGCTGGGCGGAGTAGACGTAGGTGTAGACGGTGAGGTGGCCGGTGTCGGCGCCGATCGTTCCACCGGGCTCGTACAGGTCGATGGCGGTGGCGCGGTTCACCCGCGGATCCACGAGGCAGTAGGCGATGAAGTGGATGGGGAGGACGAGGCTGGAGGTGACGCGGGCCAGGACCGTCGAGGCCCGGTCGACGTAGGAGGTGTCCGACTCGGCGTCGGAGCCGCCGGTCAGCGCGGTGGTGACCGCCGCGGACACCGCGTAGGGGATCGCGTCGAGCAGGTCGATCGACGTTCCCACGGTGATCGCGTTCCCCGCACCGCCGGGCTCCTCCGTGTGGACCGGGAGGGCGATGCTGGTGGCCGACGTGACCGACGTCGTCGTGGTCACCAGGAGCACGAGCCCGGTGGAGGGCTCGGACAGGCGCTGACCGGCCGTGACCGTGAGAGTCCGGGACCCGTCGAGGGTCAAGGTGACGACCCCGGACGCTGACGCGCCGGCGTACCGGGGAATCCCGTACAGACCGAGGATGCCCTCGACGACGAGCGTGATGACCCGGTTGAGCGCGTAGATGGTGTCCGCGTTGGCCGTCGCGATCGACTCCAGCAGGATCGCCTCGACGGAGCCGTTGCGGGGACGCGCGCCGGGGGCGAGGGTCTCCAGGAGGGCGAGTGCCGCGTCGAACGTGGCCTGGGGGTCGCGGTCGTCGACGACCAGGTCGATGGCAGAGAGGTCGAGATCGTTCACTGCTGGCTCCATTCGACGTCGACCTGCACGCGCACGGTGTCGGAGCCGGCGTCGGTGATCGTGACGGCCCGGGCGGTGAGCTCCGGTTCGCACACGGCGATCGCGCGGGCGACCGCTGATGGGCTGACGCCCTGTCCTGAGGGATCCCTCACCCCGTAGAGCGGGGACAGGGTTCGTTCTCCGGCGAGGCAGGAGATGACGTGGCCGGTGAGTTCCGCTGCGGCACGGTCCGAGGTGTCGTCGATGGTGACGATCGCGCCGGCGGAATCCAGTCGCATGGGGTGACTGATCACGCGCACGTCAGCCTCCTTGGACGATGCCGATGATGACGAACTCGTTCGGGGTGTCCTCGACCACGAGGACCCGGTCCCCCGCCATGTAGGTCGTGAGGTGCGGGGTGAGGCCGGGGGCGTCGTCCTTGTAGCGGTGGACGACGGTGAGCAGGGGGCCGAGTTCGATGCCGGGCAGGATCGCGGCGACGGTGACCCAGACGCTGTCGCCGTCGACGCGGGTGACGGTGCCGATCATGAGGCGGACCCCGACTTCTTCGCTGGCGGCCGCGGGCGGGAGATCCCCAACTGGATGGGCCGCACCAGGTCCGCTTCGATCGACACCTGGTCGACGAGGTAGATGCCGTCCCGGTTGCCGTAGCCGGAGAGCTGCAGCCGGTCCCAGGGCCGGATCCGCACTCCGTACCCGTAGGGCCCGGTGACGGTGCCCGAAGCGCGGTTCGCGGTGTCGTCGTCGTCCTGGCTGATCTCCGCCTCGATGTGATCCGACGCCGGGTTCGATGCCCGGGTGACGGGCCACAGCCGCTGCCCGGACGCGTTACCGGACCAGGCCCAGTGCCGGGACCCGAACCACAGCCGGCCACCCCACTCCACCCACGACCACTCAGCCTGCGAGGCCAGGTCCGCGATGACGTCGAGCTCGGACTGCCGCTGCGCTCCCGAGGTCTGGGCGATCGTCGCCTGCCGGCTGGACGGCTGGCACACCGCCACACCGCCTGCCGAGCGGACGCGGCGGGCGACCCACTCGGATGGGCTGACCTTCTTCTCAACCGATGCCCGATACCTCTTGCGGAGCTGGCGGGCGAGGCTGGAGCGGCAGTCGATGCTGTGCTCGATCGTGTTGTCGGATCCCCAGCGGGTCGTGAGTCCAGCAACCTGCCAGGTGTCGTCGTACCAGGTCACCGTGGTGCCGGTCGTCGCGAACGCTGACTTCATCAGCACCCCAGCCGGGTCGGCGGAGGTGACCGAGAGGTTCGCGACCGATCCCTCGGACGACTGGACGGTGATACCGGTGATCGCGGCATCGAGGTCGGCGGTCAGTTTCGTCCCGGACAGCCGCAGGGCGGCCGTGTCGGGCGCGGTCATCGATCGGAGGGCTGCCGGGGCAGCAGGTCAGGACGCCGGGAACCCAGGCGCTGAGCGGCCCGCACCTGCGGAGAGCGGCGAGCTGGGGACAGGGCCTCGGCATCCGGCAGGCCCATCGGCGCATCGGGGGCTGGGACACCGTTGTCGGAGACGTCGGCCCAGCCGTCAGGATCAGTCATCGCGTCACCTTCGCGGCTTCGGCTTCTTCTTGATCGGGCCCACGGGGATGGCCGCGTCGGACGCAGCACGCAGCTGCAGCACCACGTCGACGACACTGGGCTCACCGTTCGGCGCCCAGTCCATCTCCGTGGCTCCCGCCTCGACAACCCGGTACACGCCCCGATCGGAAGCCCCCAAGAAGAGCTGCACGACGGGCTTCGCTGCAGCGAGGATCAGGACCGCATCCAGCCAGGCCTGCATCGACTCCAGCCGCGACCCTGACTGCAGCGTGAACGGGAT
>JAUPKJ010000357.1 GCA_030837505.1 Actinomycetota bacterium | reverse complement strand
TCGGATCGTTCAGCACGCTCAACGGCAGCGACGCTCGTTTGGCCCAAGCCAAGGCCGACGCGATGTCCGGAGGCTGAGGGGTCTTGCGGAGCTTCGTGTTGAACGCCCATCCGATCAGGGCCTTACGCACCGTCCTCGGATCGGGGTTCCGGGCGTCGTCCCTGATCAGGGCTACGGTCACCGTGGCAAGGGCGTCTGCCATGCCCGCACGGGTCTTCCCCGCGGCCTTCGGCCACTTCATGTCGACGTATCGGCAGGCGTGTTCGAACCACGTGACCCGTGCACCGGTGGGGGACATCGACGTCGGCAGCCCGGACTCGACGTCGAACGGTTCCCCCGAACGAGCGGCGCACATCAGCTGGGAGCGATAGCTGTCCGCAAGGCCCTGGGTCGCGAACGAGCGACTCTGACGGCGTCCGGCGACCTCCCAACGGACCGTGAAAGGCCTGGGCCTGTCCTTGCGAACCCACAGAGCGAAGATCTTCACCTCGTAGCTGTTCATGCTGCCTCCCCGAGTTCTTCCCTGCTGTTCAACCACTGGGTCAGGACCGACCGCCGCACCCTCAGCTCCCGGTTCGGCAGCCGGAGGCACGCCGGGGCGACGCCCAGTTGCCGCCAGCGCTGCCAGGTGCGGCGCGGCACGTGCAGTTCCGCAAGGACCTGATCGACGGTCAGCAACTCGTCCGGCGCCGTTCCCTGCAGGACCTCGGGCGGGCGGCGCCGCCGCGAGGTGATGTCGATGACCTCGGCCGTTCGCTCCCGGTCCCGTCCGTTGCGCGTCGGACCACGGGACCCGAGGGCACTCATGATCCGCGCCGCCCGGAGGAGGACCCTCCCGACGGCCGACGAACGTCGCCCTCCCCGGTGGTGCCGAGGGGGCCCCGGACCGGGGTCCCCTCCGGTCCCGGAGGGGAAATCAACCGGTCGCGCAACCACGACGGCAGTGGAACGGGCAACTGCGGGTCGACGATGACGAAGGGGTGTCCGGCGACGACGGACGGCGCGGCGACGACGTAACCGCCGTGCGCGCTGGAGTCGACGTGCGGAGCGATCAGGCCGGTGGTGTTCCTCAGCACCGGGCCGTCGAACGGATGCGTGTAGTACAGGTGCAGACCGCCACAACCGGTCCAGACGGTGAAGGTCGCGGGGATCTCCTCCCCGAGTCGGCACGCCAGCGCGAGCAGGTTCCCCGCGCCGGACGGTTCGGCCGACGGATCACCGTCCGGGTCGGTGGGCGGTCCGTGGGGAACGCCGAAGTCGATCACGACGAGACGGGACGGACCGGTGGCGATGCCCAGTCCGTACGAGGTGGGACCGGACCAGCAGTCGACGATCTGGTCCGGGTCGACGGTGGCGCATTGTTCCCACCCGTCGTGGAGGGCCGGGCGCCCGTCCTCCGGGCGCAGCGGGAACACGTGCCATCCCAGGTCGGCATAGAGCAGGGCGGCCGACAGTGTCTCCCCCCGACTCGGCAGGTCGGGAGCGGGTCGAGGGTCGTCGGGACGGGGCGGACTGACGGGTCGGCCGGGTCGGGAGGTTCTCCGGGTGGTCACCGTGAGGCTCCTTCGGGACTGTAGAACGGGTGGTGGATCGAACGGTCCGGGCGGGACGTCGACGAGACGGCGCCGACGTCCCGCCCGGGCGAGGGTCGGTCAGGCGTCGCGGGTCAGGCGCCGGTAGGTGTTCCACGCTTTCCGGCCGGAACGGAGCCGGAGGCCGGTCGCGTCGCACCGGTGGCACAGGTGTCCGCCGCGCCCCGTGCGGGAGGCGACCCTGCCGGTTCCCTGACAGTGCGGGCAGGGCTTCCAAGGACGCAGGGCGCACCGTGCGACGTAACCGACGGCGAAGAAGAAGAGGAAGATGAACAGGGTGGCCATGACTCCTCCTGAGGCGTTTCCCGGCAGGCTCGGGTAGGGCCGCTAGAGCGCTAACAGCCTGGTCAGATGGGGTTCGGTGGGCTAACGGGGGTGCTAACCGTTAGCGGGGTGTCCGTGGCGTCCAGCGCCGTCGGATCGGGCTCCGAGGGCACGGAGGGTCAGCACGCGGGGCGCTGCCGGTCGTGTTCGGCCGCCACTGCCGCGAGGTGCGCGCGGACGATGCCCCGCCGGTTCACGACAGCGCCGTTGACTCGCCGTCCGATCTGAACGGTGTCGATGCCGTAGGGCTTGAGGGTGGCCGCGAGGGTCTCGGGGGTCCACCCGGTGTAGGTGTCGGGACGGAGCTCGGCGAGGCGTTCGACGAGGGTCTCCGACCATTCCTTGGCCCGGTGCGCGGGCAGGACGGTCAACAGATCGTCCAGGACGCTCGGACCGGATCCGGGGCGCACGGGACTGTCGCCGATCGCGTGCCCGGTGAGGGTTCCGGCCGCCGTGCGGGCGGCCCTCGCCCGGTGGACGATCCTGGAGGCCGTGGGGGAATCGACGTACGCCGTCCGCGTGATCTGCGGGTCGTCGCCCGCGCCGACGAGATATCCGATCCCGGTGTCCCGGGGTGTGAACGTGCTGGCCCGCAGACCGTTCCGGTAGGCGGACGTCCCAAGGATCATGTCGTTCTCGATCTGTCCCATGACCCGCAGGGCGAACCGCACCCCCACGTTCGAACTCACCCCGGTGGGCAGGGAGTCCCGGTCGGGACGTTGTGTGGCCAGCAGGAGAATCACTCCCAGGGCACGGCCACGTTTGATGATCGTGGTGCACAGTTCGGCGGCTTCCCTGCCGTGCCGTGGATGGGAGAACAGTTCCTGGCACTCGTCGATCGCGATGATCTTCGGGAAGAGTCCCAGGTGCCTTCGGCGGGCCAGGGACGGCGTGACCTTGTTCTCCGGGCAGACCTCCCGGGGAAGACCGGCAAGGGTCCTCGCCCGCGTCTCCAGGTCCCCCACGGCTGCCCGCAGGGTGTCCATCACCGCCGTGACCGCGCCGTCGTCCGGACCGGAGGCGTATGTATGGGACACCCGTTCCAACGGCTGTAGGTCCCCCGAACCCTTGAGTTCGAACGTGTTCAGCTCCGCGGTCGGGTCGAGGGCTGCAGCCAGGAGCAGGACCCTCAGGGCGAAGGTCTTGCCCGCACCGGGCATCGCCCCGATGAGAACGTTCGTGTACATCAACGGCACGTTCACCGCGCGTCCCCGTGGATCCGTTCCGAACGGGACCGGTTCGAACAGGTCCGTGGTTCCCCGCTCGACCAGAGGCCACGACACCGGACGGCTCCGGGCCATGTCGAGGTCCCCTACCCACAGGACCAGGCGCCCGGCATGAGCGTCCGGCGCGGGTTCGGGCCACACGCACCCCACCGGCCGACGCAGCCCGGAGGCCAGCCGTTCCCTGCGGTCCAGGATGTCGGTCACCGTGACGCCGAACGGCAGGTCCACGTCTGCCCGCCATCCCGGACCGTCCCGCGTGATCGGAGCCGGGAACGTGATTCCCTGCCCCTTCCCGACCGCTTTGTTGATCTCCGCGAGACCGAGGGCTCCCAGCGCCCGGACCACGACGTCGGCCGTGAGCCGCTGGACCTGCGGAGCCACAACGGCCGGACCGGTGATCGGTCGGTCCGCGGGCGAGCCGATCCTTCCGAACACGGCCAGGCCGAGAGCACCCACGGTCCACAGCGCCCAGGTGGGAGCCACGGCGAGACTCGTGCCGAACGCCGCGACGGATCCCACGGCCGTCACGACGGCGACGGCGGTCCGGGCGCGGACCCGGGCGTCGCGTTGTCTGGCCAGTTTGAGATAGGTGTCCGCGTCCTCCCTGCGGATCGCGGCGAGACGGACCGGTACCCCCTCCAGGTCCCAGATCCACCGCACGGTCCCGAAGGCGGACCGCCACGCTCCCCGAGGGGAGCGCAGCGCCAACCGCCCCGCGTACACCGGGAGGCGCACTCCGTGGAAGGCCACGGTGTGTGCGTAGTGTCCGGCGACCCACCGGAGGGCGGCGCGGAACTCGGCGACCGAGAGCAACCAGGCGGGAAGCACGGGACGGCGGGTTCCGCGGCGCGCGACGTCCAGGGCCGTGGTCCTGTCGGTCCCCGGGGGATCGACAGGGGTCGGGGCGTCGCCCTCGGCGGCACCCTCCGCTCGGTCCGGGTCCCCGGGGCGGTCCGGAGTCCCGGAGACCGACACGGGTTGGTTTCCCGCGACCGTTCGAACCGGACCGGTGTCGGGGTCCGGGCCGGTACCGGTGCCCGCCGGAACGGTCGTCCCGTTGTTCCCGCCGCCCGGGCGGCGGTCCGTGCCGCTGTCCCGGGACGGGAGTCCGCGCCGGGTCCGGACGCCGGACAGGTGGACGACGGCGGAGGCGGGAGCGTCCGGACGTCCGTCCGGGGGACTGTCCGACGACGTGTCCGTGTCCGGCCGTCCGGCCGTGACCGGTTCGGCACTGGTGTTCCGGCCGAGGAAGGGAAGGGTCCTGTTGTCCGGGTCGGGGTCGAGCCACCCGGGCGGAACCGTTGGGCGATGTCCGGTTCCCTCGTGTCTGTCGTTGCTCATGTCCGATGTCTCCCCGTGATGATCGGTCAAGCGGCTTCGACGGTGCTGGAGTTGCTGTCTGCGCTGGTCGGCCCTTGTTTCCTGTCCGGGGTTCCGTCCGCGGTGTTGTCCGGTCGCGTGTCCGGTCCGGTGTCCGCCTCCGGGCGGGGGCCGCCGTGCAGGTGCCGACGGACCGTCCGGTCGCTGACCCCCAACCGGCGCGCGATCTCGACGGCGGACATGTCCGGGTGCCGCTGTCGGAGCCTGGCCACAGCCACACGGGTGTCCCTACCGCGTACCGCTGCCGTTCCGACCGCGCGGAGCGCCACCGGGGAGCCCTCCACGCCGCCGCCGGTCGCACGGTCGGGACGGTCGCAGGGGGCTTCATCCGCTCGGCCGCCGAGGGCCGCCCCGGTACCCACCGCGTCTGTGCCGCCGTTCTCGGGAACGGGCACCGATGCCGTCGCGGCGTGTTCCGGGTCGCTTCGGTCGGAGGAATCAGCCGCGACAGCGGCGACGAGGGGCGTCCGGTGGGCAGCGGAGCCGTGGCCGCTCTCCTCCCGGAGCCGAGCGCCGATCTCCACCAGGCAGACGGAGGCGACGACCACCAGTCCGTCGACGGACACGGGGACGAGGTGTGCCGACACGGGATGCTCGCCGTGGGTCATCGCGACGTCGACCATGTGCCAGTACGAAACCCAGGCCGCGATACCGGCGACGGCTCCCGTGGTGACCATGCGCAGGAGGGCGAGCGACCACCGGTGCACCGGGACCCGCGAGATGAGTTCGATCGTCAGGAGCAGTGCCACCGGAGGCCAGGCCGCGATGGAGCGTCCGACCGGGGACGGTTCGGCGTGAAGCACGTTGGCCGTGACCGACGCTGCCACGCCGAGAACGAGGATCGCCCGGACCGCCGACCGGACCCGGTACAGGTGTTCGGTCCCGGTGTGTTCGGATCGGACGGAGCAGGGGAACGGGAGTCTCATACCGGTTCGCCTCCGAGGGATCGGGGGTGGGAGGTGCGCGGACGGACGGCGGGCGTCCGGGTACGGGTGACGACGACCACGGCCGAGGTCTCCGCGAAGCCGGGCAGTTCCCGCAGGGAGGCCAGGAGGTAGTTCCGAACGTCGTCGCGGACGATGGTGGGGTTCCGGGTGGTGTGGAAGACCCGTGACCAGACGGCGGCGTCCAAGGTCACGGTGACGTCGAGTCGCACCCGGATCAGCTCTCCCGCGTTCATGACTTGTCCTCCCCCGCCGTCGGCCCTCCGGGGGTCGGGGGGCGTTTCGGGGGATCGGGGTCGATCGCGGGTTCGCACAGATCGGCGAGCCGATCGGCCACCCGTTCAAGGGCTCCGCTCCGATCGGTTTCCGGGTTGTCCAGGGACCGTTCGACGTCCGCGAACAGATTGATCAACTCGGTGCGCAACCGGGTGACGACGGCATCGGCGGGACCGGTGTTCGCCCGAGAGATGAGGGACGCCATGGTGGCCACGGTTGTGCAGTCCCACGTGCTCATCCAGGACAGGATCCGGCGGTCGTAGTCCCCGAGGTCGAGCCCGTGCACGGACGAGGACAGCATTGTTTGTGCTTCGGTCAGTCCGACTCCGCGGGGCGGTTCCTGGATCGGCCCGCGCAGGGGTCGTCCCCAGGGTCGTTCGGATGCTTGTTCGCCGGTGAACAGGCATCGGACAGATCCGACGCACATCGCGTGCCCGCAGGACGGTTGCCAGGGACTCATGCTGCCTCGCCCCCGTTGGTGCGCTCGGTCCCCCGCAGCGAACGGATCCGCAGGGTCCGCAGCTCGGCCGCGACCTGGAGCACCTGGCGCTGTGCCCGCCGAAGGCGTGCCCGGTCGAGTTCGCAGACGTGCTCCCCCGCGACGGCTATCGCGATCTCGGCGTCCACCACGGCCAGTTCGGCCGCGATGAGCGGCCATTCGTTCTCGATCCGGTCCAGGTCGGCAGGCGTCGGCTCCTCCGGGTCGACGGCCGGCAGGAACCGGACCAGGCGCAGATGTCCTCTCCTCATGACAAGCATCCCCTAACATCCCAAGGTTGTGGGTTTGTGGGCAAACCCGATGACCAGAGAACTTAAGGGACACCCAACACCCACCGCAAGGGGTTTGCCCACAAACTCATCTACAATGTGTCCTATGGAGCCTGAGCCGACATCTGTCACGCCGCCGATCCAACTGCGCATCGCCGACTCGATCCGGATGCAGATCCAGAGGGGTGACCTGCCCCCTGGCCAGGCAATTCCCACCCTTCAGCAGCTGAGCCAGCAATGGGACTGCTCGATCAACTCGGCCCGGTCGGCCGTGGTCCTGCTGAAGCAGCAGGGCCTGATCACCGGTTGCAGGGGTCGTGCTCCGGTGGTCCGCACACCCCCGCGCCGTCTCGCCCGATCGAACGAACGCCACCTGGTCGAAAAGGGCCTGGTCCGGCGCAGCGAGGACGAACGCCGCTCCCTCGGCTCTGCCGAGATCGACATGGGGGTGCCCCTCGCAGAACTGGAGTTCACAGCGAACTTCGAACAGGTGGACGCGGACGAGTCCCTGGCTGCAGCCTTCGGCCTGCCGTTCGGGACACGGTTGCTCCAGCGGACCTACCAGACGAGCGACCCGGGGATCGGCCGCCGCGAGTCCTGGAGCGTGTCATGGCTCTCCCTGGACCTGATCTCCCAGAACCCCGACCTCCTGGACCCGTCCCGCGAACCGTGGCCCGGTGGCACCCAACACCAGCTCTACACGGTAGGAATCGAGATTGCCCGCATCATCGACGAGGTCTCCGCCGAAGCCCCCACAACCGTCGACGTCCACCGCTGGCACCTGTCAGAGAGAGTCCCCCTCCTCCGCGTCCGCCGCACCTCGGTCAACACCCATGACCGCATCGTCGAACTCTCCGACGCCATCTTCCCCGCCGACCGCACCACCCTGCGCTTCACCACGGCCCTCCCGGCGTGGTGAACACATTCCATGGCCAGAACGACAAACTGCATTTACGGTACCCAACCAAGGCTCTGACCAGGGTGAATATTCACCACGAAGGCGCGGGAGTTGCCGGGTTCATTTCATTTCCGCCATCACTGATTGCTCTTGCAGTTCAAAAATGACAGAATCAAGGACTGCACTCCCATCAGGCAAATGAATGCGATATATATAAATTTACAACCGATTTTCCATATTATTCATTTGATATTATAGTTTACGATATATACACGATTTATTGTCATTTGCAATTCAATCCGCTACCGCCCTAAAGACTTCTTGATCGAATTACGATAATTAAGCACTGACTAATATCGATCAACGATCGATAACCTGGATGCCAAAATGCTACGGAGATTACAATGCCACGCAGGAACGAACCTGTTAAGAGTGGTGTATGCATTGACTCCAGGCCAGAGATTGTTTTTGGACTCGTCGGTGCCCTTGGAACTGACCTAGAAAAAATTGGCCACGAGTTACAACAAGCGCTACTCGCCGTAAACTATTCCTGTAGTGTAATACGAATTAGTCGCCTTTTTGATGAATTCACCCCAAAGCCTCGTTCCAAAACTTCTAAAAAATCAAATTCGCCATCAGAATCAATAATTGCTAATAAGATGGAAGTGGGCGATCTCCTGCGTGAACGCTACGGAAAAGATTTTTGTGCCAGACTGGCGGTTGCTGCTATCCATCGAACTCGCAATAGAAGCCACCCTCAAAAATTCGCACATGCCACAATAGTGCACTCGTTAAAACGGAAAGAGGAGATTCATTTTTTGCAAGAAACCTACCAAACAAAATATATCACAATAGGAATATGGTCACCAGATGACGAACGGCAAGTATTAATAGTAAATAATTTAAGAAAAGAACGTTTCCAAGGAAGTAAAATGAAATACGAGCAAGCTGCACTTGAATTGATGTCACGTGACGAAAAAGACTCTATTAACCCATGCGGGCAAGACGTTCGTGGAGCGTTTGAGCTTGCAGATATCTACGTCTCTCTTAAATTTGGTCACAATGTATCTAATTCTGTAAGCCGGATAATTCGACTGCTATTTGGACATCCATTTGAAACACCTACTCGTGACGAATACGCAATGTTTCACGCATCTGGTACGAGTTTACGTTCATCAGCTGCTGGTCGACAAGTTGGTGCAGCTGTAGTTGATCAAGATGGAGAAATTCTAGTATCAGGAATGAACGAAGTACCGAAAGCTGGAGGAGGACAGTACTGGTGCGGTGATATTCCTGATCATCGCGATTTTTCATATGGATACGATTTTAACGATTTACAAAAATTACTAATTGTCGATGACATCTTATCGAAACTGAGTGAAAACGGATGGCTATCAAACAGCGGACACAAACAAAACGATCGTGAGACACTTGGAATTATGGCCCTAGGGTCAAATGGCCCACTTGAAAAAAGTACGATAAGAAACATCATCGAATTTGGCAGAATTATCCATGCTGAAATGGCATGTATCTGCACAGCAGCTCGACGCGGCACCCCCCTAAACGGGGCATCGATATTCATAACCACATACCCATGTCATGAATGCGCCAGACTGATAATAGCAGCTGGAATTAAAGAAATTGTGTATATTGACCCCTATCCCAAATCACAGACCTCTATAATGTACAAGGATGAGATACTTCAATATCTACCGACAGAATCACATGTGCTTCTACGACCCTTCGAGGGGATAGCACCAAAACTTTACCGCCACATTTTTCACAACATCGACAGAAAACGGAATGCCATCACAGGGGAATTTGAAAAATGGCAAGCGCTGAAAGCAACCCCCCGCTATGTCGAAATGTCCGAGTCAACCCAATCGCTATACGTTAGCGAAGCAATCACAATTCGATTGCTATCAGTTTCCAAAACCGGCATTCGCCTACGAACAGACATTAAGAGACAAGGTC